>JARBTX010000020.1 GCA_029239975.1 Anaerocolumna sp. | reverse complement strand
ATGCACAGTGTCCATAATTAAGGATATATTTAGTAAGGATGTCTGAAAGACAGGTCTTCACTAAATAAAGTGTCCACGGTTATGGGTACATTATAAAAATAAAAGAGAATGAAAATAAAACTGAAAGTAATTAAAATGAAAGAAAATAAAAGTGAAAGAAAATAAAAAGAAAGGTGCCACAGGATGATTCTTTCACTGAAATTTGTGGCAGCATCACTTAGTTGTGTATGTTAATAATCATTAAAATGAAATATATAGAAATTGCTAAGATCTCGTATAAGGCTCAACTTGCATGGAGATTTGATATTATATTTAATGTACTATTTACGGTTATAAAAATTATTTTTGCAGTCATTTTATGGGGTGCAGTATTTGGTGAAAGAGATGTCGTTTCAGGTTTAACCTTCCATACTATGTTATCCTACTATATTATTAGTTCCTTTTTATCCAAAATTGAACTATCAGATGGTGTTAGTGGTGAAATTAGTCATAGAATTAGAGAAGGAAGTTTTTCAAAATATATGGTTCTTCCTGCCAAAGTAGAAGGATATTTTTTAGCACAAACCTTAGGAGCAGCCTCCTTTTATGCTATCTTAAATTTTATAGCTGCAGCAATCTGGATATTTATTTTCCGTATTCAGTTTACCTTTACTTCCGATTTTAAGTTAATAATATCAGGAATTATTTTAACCATTTTAGGATTAATTTTTATGGTGCAACTTAACTTTTTACTTGGAATCTTAACCTTGAAGTTTCAAGACATTCAGTTATTCCTTATGATAAAAAATACTTTGGTTGCATTTATTACTGGAACCATGTTACCGCTTTCCTTATTACCAGAGATAGTAATTGGAATTATGAGATTTTTCCCATTCTATTATATAACTTATTTACCATCCATGCTTTTTATAGGCAACAACCAAGAAGAGGCGATTCGGGGAGTTGCAATACTTAGTGCCTGGGTATTAGTCTTTATTATTATTAATAATTTTAGTTATAACAAATTACGTATAAAATTTGATGGGGTGGGAATTTGATGATGAGTTTACGATTTATTAAGACGTTAATTAAACTGAAACTAAGCCATATGATGGTGTTTCGATTATCTTTTTTTGGTGCTTTTTGGGTTGATGGAACCTTGTTTTTCGTGCAACTCCTTATGTTTAATACTATTTATTCTCAGGTAGATTCCATCGGTGGTTGGAGTAAAGGAGAAATGATTATATTTATTGGGACATTTTCCTTAATCAATGCTTTAAATATGGTGATATTCTTTTTTGGAATAAATGACCTTCCAAGTAAAATACGTTACGGAACGTTAGATCATTATCTAACAAAACCAATTAGTCCATTACTTAGACTTACCTTTGAACATGTAAATCCAGGCTCTATACCATTAGTTTTAGTTAGTATTGGAATTATTATTTATGGAATGAACATTAGTAAGGTAGAAATTACTTTATTTAATGGACTAGGTTATACATTTTTAGTAATTCTAATGACCTTGCTTTGGTACGATGTGGAATTAATATTAAGATGCATTCCGTTCTTTGTTTTATCTGCAACGAATATTAGCCGAGCAGAAGAGTTACTTGAGTTATGCATGAAAGTGCCAGGAGTATTATTTAAAGGTATCTTTAAAGCTTTGTTTTACTTTGTCTTACCTTACGGAATTATGGCTACCATACCAACACAATTTATCATGAAAACTGTTACACCATTAGGAATTCTTTATAGTATTGGAGTAGTTCTATTCTTCACCGTGCTTACTTTTTATCTATGGAAAATGGGTCTAAGACATTATAAAAGTGCAAGTAGTTAAGCTGAAAAAATAGTTGTCATTGCATCGCATCTTCACATTGAGAAAAGCATGTCCACTTATTGAATAAAAATTATCAATAAGTTAAATTCATATTGCCAGATAATAAGTTGTATGATATCCTAAGGAAAATAAAAATGATAATGAGTATCAATTGCAAAAAGCAATTAGATAATACGTGTAAATATTTTCTTAAGGAGGTTACAATATGAGTATTGTTATTGTTGGTGGTCATGATAGAATGGTCTGTACTTATAAAGAAATCTGTAAGGAACATAATTGTAAAGCAAAGGTTTTTACAAAGATGCCTGCAAATTTTAAAACTATGGTAGGAAAACCAGATTTATTAATCTTATTTACCAATACAGTGTCCCATAAAATGGTTCACTCTGCATTGCAAGCGGTTGACAAAGATGAAACAATTATAAAACGTTGTCATACAAGCAGTGCTTATGCATTAAAAGATATATTACAAGAACACTGTTATGCTTAAAAATTTTCTTATTCATAATTATTCATAATTTCTCTCTTTTTATTTAAAATTGGTACCGTATGATGTACCATATAAAGAATGAAAAGAGGGATTTTTTTATGTGGTTTAAGAAATTAAGACAGCGAAAATTACAAAGTGCAATCATATTTTTTATTGTTCTCATCTGTTCCATGTTAATGACGAGTTCATTAGTAATCATGACATCTTTAAATAAACCATACCAAGAATTAATGGAGGAGTGTAATTCACCAAAGTTAAAAGTATATCCACTTGATATGTCAAGGGAACAATTAGAGCAAGTTAGAAAGCGATTTGACTCATTAAAATTAACCACGAAAGCAATTATTATCAATTATCACTATTTGGTGGAAAACCTTATATACAAGGATAAGTTAATAGATGGTTTTTTATCTCTAGTGGAGTATAACAATGATATTCATAAATCATATCGAATTATTGATGGGACAGCATTAAATCTTGGTGAAAATGAGTGTTTGATTTCCACAGTCATTACCAATGAGAATAATATTAAGATAAATGATATTATTACCATATCATATTTAGGAAAAACAATAGACTATAAAGTAAAAGGTATTTATACCGATCCCTACAATATGAGTTTAGCTTATGATAACGAGATAGTGGTAAAAGAGATACCAGAAGGTTTTAATAGGAAACAATATATTTCTGTTTTTGGAAATCAAGAAGACAAAGGAATACAACTAGTCAATGAATATAGAGATAACAACAACGGAGTATTAGAGGGAAGAGGAGAAACCGTTGAAACGAGAATTACTAATAATTCTATTACAGAGAAAATTTTAGGTGGTATTTTACTCGCAGTTAGCTTTATAATACTAATCGTTAGTTGTGTCATGATACGTTATATGATAAGAAATGCGTTACTTAGTGACAAGAAAACAATAGCAATTTTTAAGACCATGGGATATACCAATCATAGTATCATCAGTATATATATGAAGTTATATTTATTTTTAGTAATCAGTGGAAGTGTGGTTGGTGCAATTTCTTCATCCTTTATATCTGATAGCTTTATGGTAGAGACCTATAAAAATTTAGGTGAAGTAAAACGAACGAGTACAGTATTGTCTGGGTTTATTTGTGTCTTTTTAATTGCAAGTTTTGTAATGTTACAGGTTTATCACGTGTTAACAAAAATGAAAAATATAAAACCAGTTATAGTTTTAAATGGTAAAGAAGTAGATTTAGGTAAAAAGAAAAGTGTGGGAAATTCTATTTTTGAAAAATTAAGCTTTTCACCGCTGGGTATGGCCCTTCGAATGTTACAAAGAGATAAGAAAAATACTTGTTACATTATATTAACCTGTATTGTTTCTATTTATTGTGTCAATTTTGCACTAACTTGTTTTTCCAATATAACAAATATGAATGAAAATAATTATTATTGGATTGGTTTTGACAAACATGATGTCTCAGTTACATCTATAACAAATGATGAATTTGAATCAGCGATTAATCAATTAAAGCAAGAAAAAGAAACGGAGAGAGTAATTCTTACAACTACAGATATAAAGATTATGTTACCTTGGAATAAGGGTATGGGTGACCCAATTGTACCAACTTTTGTTTATGAGACATATGAGAATATTAACATGCCAGTATTAGAAGGAAGAAATCCAAGATACAGTAATGAAATCGTAATATCCAATCTTCTATCTAGAGAGTTAAAAAAACAGGTTGGTGATTATATTGATATTTATCTTAACGTAGATAAAAAGGTAAGTTTATTAATTACAGGTATCTATCAAAGCTATTACAACTTGGGCAGAGGATGTAGGTTACTTGGTAGTACATTTTATGAAAATGGTGTGGATGTCAAATATAACGAAGCAAGTGTCTATTTAAAATTAGGTATAGATAAGAAAGAATATATTAACAAGTACAGCCAGAAATATAAAGATTATTTAGAGATAATTGATCGGCAAAATAAGCATAAGAGTATCATTGATATGATATGTGATCCACAAATGAAAGCAATTACACCGTTTATGATTATGGCACTTTTATTAGGTGCAATGAACATTATAGCGATTGTCTATTTAAAAAATCAGGATAATAAAAAAATCAATACCATATATCAGTGCATTGGTTACTCTACAAAACATTTAATACAAGGTAATTTAATTTACATAAGCATAGTTGTATTATGTTCTATGGCAATTACAGTTCCTTTGTTTATGATATCATTTCCAAAATCAATGGTCTTAAGTTTATCTATGTTTGGATTTAAAAAATATCTTGCAGATTATAATGTCTTTTATATGTTAGTAGGAAATGTTTGCGCAATTCTAGTATTTCTAGTTAGTACATTTCTTTCTTCTCGTAATTTATATAAAAATAATATTAGCGACTTAAATCAAGAATAAGGAGGCAAATTCCATGAATAGTGTTATAATAAAAACAAATTTAGTATGTAAGAGCTATGTAACAGATGGAGAAGTGAATAACGTTATAAAAAATTTAAGTTTAGAAATTTATAAGGACGATTTTACCGTAATAATGGGAAGTTCTGGTTCTGGCAAATCAACATTACTTTATCTTTTAAGTGGAATGGACAGTATTACTAGCGGTGAAGTGTTTCTAAATTATAAAAATATTACAAAATGCAAAGAAAATGAAATGGCAGCCACGAGAAAAGATAAAATAGGGTTTGTATTTCAAGGGATTAATCTTATACCAGATTTAACAATAAGAGAGAATATATTAAGTCCTACCTATAAGAAAAAAATGAATAAACTAATAATAGATAAAAAAATTGATAATTTACTAGATCAAATGGATTTATCAGAGCATCAGAAAAAATTTCCAAGCCAGTTATCAGGGGGGCAAAGACAACGTGCAGCAATTTGCAGAGCCTTAATCAATGAACCTGATATCTTATTTGCAGATGAACCAACAGGTGCTCTTAACTCCCAAGCAGGGGAAAGTGTATTAGATATATTTACTAAGATTCATGAGAAAGGTCAATCTGTAGTAATGGTAACTCATGATTTAAAGGCTGCCGTCAGGGGAAATCGTATTATTTTCTTAAGAGATGGTAGGATTGATGGGGAATTAAGGTTAAATGATTATGAAAATAGTACAGCAAAGAAAAGAGAAGCGGTATTATATGATTTTCTTATGGAACGAGGCTGGTAATTAAGAGCAACTGTACTAAAGTATTATTAAGGATGGGTGTATATATGGAAAAGCAGACAGTGTTAATTATTGAAGATGAAAAAGAGTTGGCAGAAATTTTAGGAGATTATCTGGAAGTGGAAGGGTATGGTGTTAAAATTGCTTTTGATGGAGATGCTGGGTTAAATTATTTTAATGAAATTCATCCCAATCTTGTTCTTTTGGATATTATGCTACCAAAATTAGACGGAATGTCCGTATGCAAAAGAATTCGAGAAACATCGGAAACTCCAATCATAATGCTGTCTGCAAAAAGTGGTGAGATGGATAAAGTAATTTCTCTCGGTATTGGTGCTGATGATTATGTTACAAAACCATTTAGTCCATTAGAATTAGTTGCTAGAGTAAAAGCTCATTTAAGAAGATATGAGAAGATTAATTTAAATACCAAATCAACCAGGAATGAACTTAAGATAGGTAAATTGACATTTTATAAAGAAAGTTATGTTGTTTTGGTTAATGAAGATGAGATTGAATTAACAACAAAGGAATTTGAAGTTTTATATTTTTTTGCAAGTCATCCAAACCAAGTATTTTCAAAAGAACAATTATATGAAAACATATGGGGAATGAATGAATTTGGTGATATTAGTAGTGTTGCAGTATATGTAAAACGGATTCGGGAAAAGTTAAATATTTATAATATAGATTACATAAAAACAGTATGGGGAGCAGGATATAAATTGTCCGTAAGCTAAAATGAAAAACAAAACAATACTTAGGAATCAGATGTTTACCATACTTTTTGTTTTTCTTTTACTAAGCCTGTGTTTAGGATTAAGTATAAATAAGTATGATGACTATAAAGAGTTTTCTTTCTATAATAAAGCTAGATTATTAGTAGCGGATCAATTGCAATTAATTGAAGAAAATTACCCACAGGTATCCTTTGATAAATTAAATGAAATTCTTATAAAAAAGCCTTCTAAAATAAGGTTTTTTCCTTATGCTATTTTTAATTTGCAAGGACAGGTAATTTATAGTGATAATAAATTTAACTATTTAAAAGGGGATAAAGTAAATCTAAAAGAAGTCATCCAGTTTGATAAAAGTTTTTATTCTGTTGATAAAACTAATTTTAAAGTTTCTTTCATAATAGAAAAAGATAATAGTGTCATAGGATTTGCACTATTTTTAATTCCTAGAGAAGAAATCATAGAAAAAAGTGAATTAAAAATTATAGTTACCATATTTTCACCTTTCATTTTGGGCATTTTTATTGTAATGATACTTTTAACCACAAAGGTAATTTATCTGAAGAAACATATACTAGAACCAATTGAGGATATGAGTGAATCGTCTAAGGCAATTATTGAAGGAAATTATAATATACCAGTAGTGAAAGCTCATAGCAGTCATTTAAAGGCAAATGAAGTTGAAAAACTGATGTATGGATTTGAATTAATGAGAGATCAATTAAAAGAAAAGATGGACAGAGAAGAACGACTTAAGAGATCTCAGAAAGAATTGATTTCATGTATCTCCCATGATCTAAAGACACCAATCTCAACCATAAAAGCTTATAGCGAAGGTTTAAGAGATGGTATTGCAAATACTGATGAGAAACAAAAGAAATATTATGATATTATAGTTAATAAAGCTGAAATATTAAATACCATGATACATGACCTTTTAGAACATTCCAATGCTGAATTAAATGAACTTAAAATAATGAAAACCGAACAATATTTTAGAGACTATATAAATAGGACTGCAAATGAACTAAAAGATATCGTGGAACATCAAGGTTATATGTTCGAGATTTTAAACGAAGTTCCAAATGTTTTAATTGATATGGATGAAGTTCGTATTACACAAGTTATAACTAATCTAATTGATAACAGCATGAAATATACCAAGAAAGATGAGGGCAAGATACAACTTGGTATTAATTTTGATGAATATAATCAAGTGATAGTCGTTAGAGTTAAGGATAATGGTAATGGTATTAATACAGAAGATATGCCGTTTATTTTTGATAAATTTTATCGAGCAGAAAAATCACGCACTATGAGTATTCCAGGTTCTGGGCTCGGATTATCTATATGCAAATATATCATAGAAAAACATGGTGGACAAATACAATGCAAAAGTAAAACGGGTATTGGAACGGAATTTATGTTTCACCTTCCTATAAGCTCCAAATAGGACATGTATACTAGATAATTGTAAATTTTCATTTACTTACATAGTAAGGCGGTGTATAATATAATTGGTGAGTTGTTAAGAAAATAACAATATATTTTCTCACAATAAACCCTCCTACAATATAAAAATAATCGTACTGAACATAAGGGGTTCCGAGTGAAAAGGCGAGTATATAGTTATCATAAGAACATTTTATTTATGTGATTTTCTTATGTACATTATCCTTGCGCCTTTTTAGGTTCAAGGATTTTTTTATTGTCTAGGAAAACTTGGCATAAAATGAAATTTTAATATTGTAAGGGTTAAATCTAAGTTGTATGTATCCCTTTTCAGAAAGAGAGATTTTATATGTTTAATATGAACAATTTAATGAATAACTTAGAAAAACAAAGAACATTAACCAAGGAAGAATTTATTCACCTATTAACAAATTACACTAGAGAAGATATGGATTATATTAGTGATTTAGCACGTAATACTTCAAAAATACACTTTGGCAATCAGATTTATACAAGAGGATTAATTGAGTTTACAAACTATTGTAAAAATGATTGTTATTATTGCGGAATTCGTGGTAGCAATAGAAATGCTATACGTTATCGATTGACAAAAGAAGAGATTCTGGAGTGTTGTAAACTTGGATTTGAATTAGGATTTCGAACGTTCGTACTTCAAGGTGGAGAAGATTTAAGTTTTAAAGACGAGTATATAGTAGATATCATTACTTCTATTAAAGAACAATACAAAGATTGTGCCATAACCTTATCGATCGGTGAAAAAAGTTACGATTCTTATAAATACTATAAAGAGGCTGGCGCTGACAGATACTTACTAAGACATGAAACGGCGAATGATGAGCATTATAGTATGCTTCATCCGAAAAGCCTTAGCTTGAAACATAGAAAACAATGCCTATTTGATCTTAAAGAATTAGGATATCAGGTGGGTACAGGTTTTATGGTTGGTTCACCGCATCAAACCATGGAACATATTGCAGAAGATTTATTATTTATAAAAGATTTATCACCTGAAATGGTTGGTATAGGACCTTTTTTACCACATCATGATACTCCGTTTAAAGATGAAGAAAAAGGATCTTATGAATTAACATTATTTCTAATTAGTATTTTAAGGTTGATGCTCCCAAACGCATTAATTCCCGCTACAACTGCACTAGGGACTATCCATCCAAATGGAAGGGAACAGGGAATTTTAGCAGGAGCCAATGTAGTAATGCCTAATTTATCACCGGTTTCTGTCCGTAAGAAATATGAATTGTATGATAATAAAATATGTACGGGGGATGAAGCTGCAGAATGTAAGTTTTGCCTTCAAAACCGAATGAAAAAGATTGGGTATGAACTTTCGGTTAGCCGTGGTGATTTTAAGAAAATATCCAATTGATGATAAATGAAAAGTTGAAGGTTTCATAGTGTAACTTAACCATTAAATTTGTGATTGATTTATAAAGAGACTGTAATATGAATAATTAAAAATTTCACAATTGATAGTTTTATAAATCATTTGCTAGTAATGTCTACACTGGGATTTATGGTGTATCGGCAACATGGAGGATTAGTATGTATAATGTAAATTCAAAAAAGGCAGAAGAGTTTATTAATCATGAAGAAATATTAGAAACGATTGATTTTGCAAAAGAAAATAAAAGTAATCGTGCTTTAATTAACAGTATTATTGATAAAGCCAAAGAAATGAAGGGGATTACTCACAGAGAGGCAGCAGTTTTGCTAGAATGTGATTTAAATGATGAAAACGAGAGAATGTATCAGCTTGCAAGAGAAATTAAGCAAAAATTCTATGGTAATCGAATTGTAATGTTTGCACCATTATACTTATCAAATCATTGCGTAAACGGCTGTGTATATTGTCCTTATCATTATAAGAATAAACATATTGCAAGAAAGAAATTAACTCAGGATGAGATTAGGAAGGAAGTAATTGCGCTTCAAGATATGGGGCATAAGCGCCTTGCTTTAGAAACTGGAGAAGATCCAATCAATAGTCCAATTGAGTATGTACTTGAGAGTATTAAAACCATTTATTCTATCAAACATAAAAATGGTGAAATCCGTAGAGTTAATGTTAATATAGCTGCTACCACAGTAGAAAATTATAGTAAATTAAGAGATGCAGGTATTGGTACTTATATTCTTTTCCAAGAGACCTATCACAAAGAAAACTACGAGAATCTTCATCCAACGGGTCCAAAACATAATTACGCTTATCATACAGAAGCTATGGACCGTGCTATGGAAGGCGGAATTGATGATGTTGGATTAGGTGTTTTATTTGGACTTAATCTATATCGTTATGATTTTGTTGGACTTTTAATGCACGCGGAGCATTTAGAAGCAGCGATGGGTGTGGGGCCACATACAATCAGCGTACCAAGAATACGTCCAGCAGATGATATTAATCCAGATGATTTTAAAGATTCCATATCCGATGAAATCTTTGAGAAGATTGTAGCGATTCTAAGAATTGCTGTTCCTTATACAGGTATGATTGTTTCTACTAGAGAATCACAAAAGACAAGAGAGAAAGTTCTTAAATTAGGAGTAACCCAAATTAGTGGTGGTTCTAAAACTAGTGTTGGTGGTTATGCCAAACCAGAATCCGAAGAAGAGAATTCACAACAATTTGATGTGGAAGACAAACGAACTCTGGATCAAGTTGTAAATTGGTTATTAAGTTCTGGTTATATTCCAAGTTTTTGTACTGCTTGTTACCGTGAAGGAAGAACCGGTGATCGATTTATGAAGCTTGTGAAATCGGGGCAGATTGCTAACTGTTGTCAACCTAATGCATTAATGACGTTAAAAGAATATCTAGAAGATTACGCTTCAATCGATACAAAGGAAAAAGGCGAAGCTGTCATAAAACAAGAAATGGAACATATTACGAATGAAAAAGTTCGTAACATTGCATTTGGCTATTTATCCGAAGTAGAGAATGGAAAACGTGATTTTAGATTTTAGTATAGGTTATTGCGAAACTATTTAGGTTATTGAATTTATCATACAATACATACGAATTTTCTAGCTTCAGTTGCCCTAGGGGGCAAGATTCAGCTAGAAAACACGTATGCATTGTATGATAAATAATTTCATCTTTGATGTTTCGCAATGACTTTATTGATTAGAGTAATAAAGACGATATTCATTCGTAAACTTAATTTCGACTTTTGTCACCCTAATTGTACATTAAGATTCTGATAGAAAAAAGGAGAGCATATGAGTTTAACTGGAACACCTAGAGCAAACCAATTACATATTGGTATATTTGGTAAAAGAAATAGTGGTAAGTCAACTTTAATCAATGCAATCACAGGTCATAACACAGCATTAGTATCAGATGTAGCAGGAACCACTACGGATCCTGTGTATAAAACTATGGAAATATATGGTCTTGGGCCATGTGTTTTAATTGATACTGCAGGATTTGATGATGTTGGTGAACTTGGAACGATGAGAGTTGAAAAAACGAAACTTGCATTAGAAAAAACGGACGTTGCACTTATTGTTACTTGTGATAAGGAAATGAAGGAAGAACTGCATTGGATCCAATTATTAAAATCAAAAAATACACCTTTTGTTATCGTTATTAATAAAGCAGACGAAATTCAAAATGCAGATGAAATTGCAGTGCTTTATTATGAAGCTTGTAAGGAAAAACCATTAATCATCAGTGCAAAAGAAAAAACAGGGATTCAAAAAATCAAAGAAGAAATCATGAGAAAACTGCCTGAAGATTTTGATACAGTAAGTATTACTGGTAATCTAGTTGGTGAAGATGATACAGTACTTCTTGTAATGCCACAAGATATTCAAGCACCAAAGGGACGTTTAATACTACCACAAGTTCAAACTTTACGAGAATTATTAGATAAAAAATGTATTGTTCTTAGTTGTACAACGGATAAACTAGATCAAGCACTCGCTAGTTTTTCAAAACCACCAAAGTTAATTATAACTGATTCTCAAGTTTTTAAGACCGTTTATGATAAAAAACCAGACGAGAGTATGTTAACATCTTTTTCTGTCCTTTTTGCGAATCATAAGGGAGACATAAACTATTATGCAGAAAGTGCAGCAGTAATCGATAGTTTAACAGAAAAATCAAAGGTATTAATTGCAGAAGCCTGTACTCATGCGCCATTAGCTGAAGATATCGGAAGAGAAAAACTACCACGAATGTTAAAGCAAAGAGTAGGTGCTGGATTAACGGTTGATGTTGTAAGTGGATCGGATTTTCCTAGTGACTTATCACAGTATGACCTTATTATTCAATGTGGAGCTTGTATGTTTAATCGTAAATATGTCTTAAACCGAATCGATTCTGCTAAAAATCAAAAGGTTCCAATGTCTAATTATGGTGTTGTAATAGCTTATTTATCTGGAATTTTAGATAAGATTACAATTTAACAATAAATTATGATTTAATAATTGTAATAATTAAGTATATATTCTAATTTCAACTTAAAAGGATATCTATAAATTCGATCATGACGTTTTGACATATTAATTTATGTCATAGGTCTAGTATGAATAGTAGATATCCTTTTTATTAATATTTAAGTAAACAATATTATCTCTCATTCATTTAAATACATTTAATGATACAATTAATGATACAATAAAATGAAACATATTCCAATATTAAACAAATGCTAGAAACATCCCAATTATAATCAAACAAATATATATTACAACAAAAACTATAAAAATGATTGAAGTTGTTCCTTCTTGTAATGCCATACTATTATATAAACTAGCAGAAATTTTAGTTATACTGTGTATACTATCTATTTTAACTGGAATAATGCTATCAATATTAGTTCCATTACCCAGTTCACCATCTTTATTATTACCCCAAGCCCAGGCATGCCCGTTTGTATCTAGAATTAAGGTGTGATAAACACTACTTTCAATAGATTCAATTTTAAATGAATTTGTAATTGGAATTGGAAGATTTGAACTAATATAATTCCCGTTACCAAATTCACCATTTCCATTATCTCCCCATGCCCATAATATGCCGTTAGAATCAACCGCAAAACAAGCATGATTTCTAATTGAAATCTTCTTTATATCTTTAAGACTGCTAACCTTTTTTGGTATATTTGTATTATCTGTAGTTCCATCACCTATTTGTCCATAAGTATTATTACCCCAAGCCCAAACGACACCATCTTTATCTAATGCTAATTGAAAATCTCTATTCCCTAATATATCAATAAGATTTGGTATATAAATCAATTGAACAGGATATCTAGGTATAAAAGAAACATTATCTCCCCACTTCCATACAGATCCATTTTCGTGAATGGCATAATTATAAGTGAAATCAGCACATTTTATATTTATTATATTTGCAATAGCTTTGACTTTTACAGGGATACTATGGTAATCGATTAAAGCATCACCATCTATCTGCCCAAAGTAATTATTACCCCAAGCCCAAATGATACCGTTATGCTCTAGTGCTAAAGAGTGCCATTCTCCTGCTGATATTTTTGTAATATCACTTATGTTCTTTACTTTTACTGGTATCGTACTATTATTCCATGTTCCATTCCCTAATTTACCATAAGAATTATCACCCCAAGCCCACACAGAACCGTTAGTGTCTATTGCCATACAATGAGATGTACCTATAGATATATCAGTAAAGCCAATATTACTATCAATTGGAATAGGAATATTACTATTTAACAAGGTGTTATTACCTAATTGACCATAATAGTTATCACCCCACACAAATATTTTACCGTCATTATTATGAATTGGAATATGGTAAAAAAAGATTGTAAATAAAGCTGATACTCCAATTATTAACAATCCTAAATTATTCGTGATGGAACTATTTTTTCTTATTATAAAATATAAACTAATAAATAATAAATAAGCACCCATAGCAATGATAATACCGCGTATTTCAATGGGTAAAACATTTATGCCTATAAATAAAATAATAAAAGATATAACAGCAGTTATGACACCAATTATTTGTTTTGCCTTATCCTGTATTTTGTGAACAATCAAGATGCTAATCAATGCAAGTATAAATAACAGTCCTATAATTTGTAATATCATAATAGTTTCCTCCATTTCTTTTAATAAAGCTAATTTACATAAAAGTTATAATGGATCCTATAAGAAATAAAAGGATTACTATTATAATCATAACAATATAACTTGTCGGTATGGATGGATGTTCCAATGCTATAGTGTATGAATTACCACTAGAAACTTCTGCTATATTAGAAAGACTACCTATTTTAATTGGTGCTGAACTATAAGAGATAGGCTTACCAGTACCTAGTGCGCCACCATTATTACTGCCCCAGGACCAAAGGTTCCCATCAATATCTATTGCAGAGCAAAAATTTGAACCACATTGAATGGATTTTATCTTAAATGGTAAATTTACTTGAACTGGAACGTAACTTGATGTGGTCGTTCCATTACCAAATTGGCCATAACGGTTATCACCAAAGGCCCAGCTGTTTCCATCTTTGTCAATGGCAAAACTAAAAGTATCACCACTAGAAATTGCAATAATACTAGACAAAGTGCTTATTTTAATAGGGTATTTAACCATTTCTTTTGTCCCGTTACCTAATTGCCCAAAATAATTTTGGCCCCATGCCCATACATTTTTGTTTTCATCCAATGCTAAGGTGTTGTATTCGCTAGTTGATATAAATGTAATCTTTGGCAAATTGGTAATGATTGCAGGGGATACATCATATGAATTTAGGTCACGACCTAAATAGTTATATCCCCAACTAAAGACTTGACCAGATTTGTCCAAAGCTACGCTGTGAACATACCCAGCATCAATTGCAATAATATTAGTTAGATTTGATACGGTATAAGGAATTTCACTATATCCACCACCTTCATCACCTAATTGCCAAAAAGAATCATCACCCCAAGCCCATACACTACCTGATTTGTCCAATGCAAGACTGTGATATTTTCCAGCAGAAACTTCAACTATATTTTGTATTTTGTATACTTTTACAGGTGCATATTCATTTATTAAGGTACCATCTCCTAATTGTCCATAACGATTATGACCCCAAGCCCATGCATTATAATCTTCATCCACAGCTAAACTATGTTCATTATATGAATCAATTTTAATAAAGTAAGGTATTTTTTCATTGCGAATAGGAATATTACTAGAAGAAGCTGTTCCATTACCAAGTTGTCCATATGAATTTATACCCCATGCCCATGTTACATTATGGTTATTATACATGACATAGTTTGTGATAAATCCCAATAGGATAGCTATTCCAACAATAATTAATCCAGATACATTTAAAGATTGAATACTAATTTTAATGACTAGAGTGAAACTAATGATTATCAAATAAATATTAGAAAAGATAAGTGCTATACCAATTAATTCCGGTGCTAAAATAATACCTACTAATAATAAAATTGCAGAAAGGATTAAAAGGATAATACCATTTATTTTACGTGTAAAATTGTGGAATATGAAAATTAAAAATGGAAAAATTATTAGAAAGATAAGTGAAAGAATTAATATAAAAAACATTATTGTCAACTCCTTTATTCGACATTATTCTTATTATTATATTCAGATTATACAAATTGGTTCGAATCAGAAATAATCAAGTGTTAATATAAAACGAAGTTCAAATTAACAGATCAAAAGCTAAGATAAATTTCAAAGTAATAGTCTAAAAAATAGTTCTAAATGTTAATATACATTATATAGGAAGTAAGCCGTACTGTTGATTTAGAGGGGATATAAAGAATAAATATACAATATTGGTTCTGTTTTCCAACTGTTTGAAGTGCAATGAACAAAGAAAAATAAAGAAACATCGAAAACATCTTGATGAAAATTTATTTAAATGATATTATAATGCATAAATATAAATTTGATTGGAGTGATTATATGGCTCTTAATTTAAAAGAGAAAGCTTTAAAGCAATTTAATCTTAATGGTGAAACCTACCATTATTACAGTATAGATACCCTTAGTGCGGAAGGATTTGATATAAAATCCTTACCATATTCCATCAAGATATTACTAGAAGCAGTAGTAAGACAATGTGATGGTCGTGTTATTACAGAAAAACATATCAGTGATTTAGCTAACTGGACAATGGGGATTAGTAAAGAAGCAGAAGTACCATTTAAACCTTCTAGAGTAATTTTACAAGACTTCACGGGTGTACCAGCTGTTGTTGATCTTGCGGCAATGCGAACTGCTATGTCAAACGTAGTAGAGAATGAAGCAGATGAACAAAAGAAGTTAGAGTGGATTAAACGAATTAACCCAGAAGTTTCAGTTGATTTAGTAATTGACCATTCTGTTCAAGTAGATACTTATGGTAGCTTAGATGCATTAAAAGATAATATGAATCTAGAATTTGAACGCAATATGGAACGATATAAATTCTTAAATTGGGCGCAAGGTGTATTTGATAATTTTACAGTTATTCCACCAGATACAGGGATTGTACATCAAGTTAACTTAGAATACCTAGCACAAGTTGTATCCATGAAAAAAGATGGTGAGATTCAATACCTATTCCCAGACACTTTAGTGGGAACAGATTCTCATACCACTATGATAAATGGACTTGGTGTTTTAGGCTGGGGTGTTGGTGGTATAGAAGCGGAAGCTGGAATGTTAGGGCAGCCATCTTATTTTCAGATGCCAGAAGTAATCGGAGTTAAATTAACTGGAGAATTACAACCAGGAACGACTGCAACGGATTTAGCCCTTAGAGTAACACAGTTGTTGCGTAAAAAGGGAGTAGTTAATAAATTTGTAGAGTATTTTGGGGAAGGTGTAAAACATTTACCTTTAGCAGATCGTGCAACCATTGCGAATATGGCGCCAGAATACGGAGCAACTTGTGGTTTTTTCCCAGTTGATGATGAAACACTAGAATATTTACTACTAACTGGTCGTTCCAAGGAACAAGTTGAGTTAATAAAAACTTATTTAATTAAAAATAACATGTTCTATTCGGACATCAATCACATAGCGAAATATTCAGACGTTTTAGAATTGGATTTATCTACAGTGGAATCAAGTATATCAGGTCCAAAACGTCCACAGGATTTAATACCACTTAGTGCTGTAAAAGATGAATTTGTAGCATCCATAACTGCACCACAAGGTGCAGCTGGACATGGTTTGGATCAAAGTGAATTCAGTAAAAAAGCAGAAGTTAACTTAAAGGATGGTAGAAGCAGTGTTATGGAAACTGGTGCTCTAGCCATTGCATCCATTACGTCTTGTACTAATACTTCCAACCCTTATGTTATGCTAGGTGCTGGTTTACTTGCTAAAAATGCAGTAGAAAAAGGTTTAACCGTTCCAGCACACGTTAAAACATCTCTAGCACCAGGGTCTAAAGTAGTAACTGCTTATTTAGAAGAATCAGGTCTTTTACCATATTTAGAAAAGTTAGGATATCATGTGGTAGGTTATGGCTGTGCAACTTGTATTGGTAATTCTGGACCTTTATTACCAGAAATCGAAAATACCATTACGGATAACGATTTATTAGTAACGTCTGTATTATCCGGTAACCGTAATTTTGAAGGACGCATTCATCCATTGGTTAAAGCAAATTATTTAGCTTCACCAATATTAGTTATTGCATATGCGTTAGCAGGTACTATGAATACCAACCTATTAAAGGATTCTATAGGTAAAGATACCAATGGAAATGATGTTTATCTTAAGGATATATGGCCAAGTTCATTAGAAATTCAAAATGTTGTAAACAAATATTTGAAACCTGAATTGTTCCTAAATGAGTACAAAAAGGTTTATGATAATAATGATATGTGGAATTCTATTGAAGTTGGAGATAGCCCATTATATGAATTTGATGATGCATCTACTTATATACAAAACCCAACTTATTTTAAAGAATTAAAGCAAAATCCAGAACAAATCACCCCACTAAAAGACCTCAGAGTCATTGCAAAATTTAAAGATTCCATTACAACTGACCATATTTCACCTGCTGGATCCATTGGTAAAAATACACCTGCAGGTAAATATTTATTAGAGCATGGAGTGGAAGCAAAAGACTTTAATACCTATGGTGCAAGACGCGGTAATCATGAAGTTATGATGAGAGGAACCTTTGCAAATATTCGTATTAGAAATCAGATAGCACCGGGAACGGAAGGCGGGTTTACCACTTACTGGCCAACCAAGGAAGTAATGACCATCTTTGATGCTTGTATGAAATATAAAGAAGAGAATACAGGTCTAGTAGTTCTTGCAGGTAAGGATTATGGTATGGGTTCATCTAGAGATTGGGCAGCCAAAGGACCAAATTTATTAGGTGTTAAAACCGTAATTGCTGAAAGTTATGAAAGAATTCATCGTTCAAACCTTGTTATGATGGGGATTTTACCTTTAGAATTTATAAATGGTGAATCAGCAGATAGCTTAGGATTAACTGGTGAAGAAATGATTAATGTTGATTTATCAGATGAAGTAAAACCACATGATAAAATAAATGTAACAGCCAAAGCACCAGATGGTACTTTGACTGTGTTTAAAGCATTAGTACGTTTCGACTCTGTCGTAGATGTAGATTATTATCGTCATGGTGGCATATTACAGATGGTTTTAAGAGAAAAATTAGTAATGTAACTTTATTTTACACTATACTGGGCATATTTCTTAGGAGATATGCCCACTGTTTTTGTAAAGGCTTTTAAAAAGTTACTATAATCCTGAAATCCACAAGATTCACAAACTTCTAATACATTTTTTCCGTCAGCTAAGAGAGATTTTGCAATACTAATTCTTCTAGCAGTTAAATATTTATTGATTGTTGTACCAGTAGTGGCCTTAAAGATTCTGCAAATATATGACTCACTTAAAAAGAACTGTTTCGATAAATGCTCTATGGTAATAGGTTGCTCAATGTGCTGATTTATATAGCCTAATATTTGATCCACTTGCTTACTATATTGATAGGAACCAGATAGGGGTTCTGTCTGACATCTAGAAAAAAATGCTTTATTTAATAAAATCATAAGTTCTGCAAAGGCAGTTCTCTCAAGAACATCTTCTCCATATCCAGTCACGCTGGTAATTTTATGTATAAAATAATGAAATCGTTGTTGTTCTTCTTTATCTAGTGAAATACAATGACTAAAACCTTGATCGCGATAATCAAAGCAATAATTTAAATCAGTGTTATCAGTAGAAATTTGCTTTAAAAAATCAGGATAAATAGATATAACAATCCGTTCATGTACCATTTGATCAATTTGAGATAAGTAATGGCTTTCATATTTATTAATAAAAAATACATCACCAGGGTTTATGGTATAACATCTATTATCAATTAAAAATTGTTTTCCACCGGATATAGAATAATAGATTTCATAACAATCATGAATATGCATGTTCATGGTTTTTTCTTCGTTATATAAATGGGCAATTGCAAAATATTTATTAGTAACACAGGATTCAACAGCCATTTTGCAGGAAGTAAATTCTTTCATGGAAAACCCCTTTCTTTAAACTTCTTTATATATCCCTTCTGTTTTTATTATAGCATAGAGTTCAATTTATACAAGATTTTGAACAATAAATGCCAAGATTGTGAAAAAATAGTATGTTATACTTTAAATAGATGAAATAAGTAAAATGAATAATTTATAAAAAATATAGGTTAAAAATAATAAAGCAATATAAAAATTGTAACTGATAATTAAATTAAGAAAGAAAGGATGAACTTATGGAAATTAGAACAGCGTCATCACCTAAAGACGTAAAACACTATACTACAGACCGTTTAAGAGAAGAATTTTTAATTCAGAATTTATTTGTATCAGGGGAGACAAAAACCATCTATAGCCATATAGACAGAATTATTGTAGGAGCAGCAGTTCCAATTTTGCCGTTAACATTAACAGCTGGAGATGAAATTAGAGCAGAATATTTCTTACAAAGAAGAGAAATGGGAATTATTAATGTTGGTGGTAAAGGTTTTGTAACAGTTGATGGAACCAAATACGAAATGGAATATAAAGATGGTATGTATATAGGTATGGGAGCAAAAGATATTACTTTTGAAAGCTTTGATTCAGAACAACCTGCCAAATTTTATTTTAATAGTGCTCCTGCTCACAAAACTTATCCAACGGTACATATAAAGCCAGAAAATTGTATTAGTGTAGAGCTTGGTTCCCTAGAACAATCGAATCACCGTGTTATTCGCAAATATATTCTTCCGGGTCAAGTGGAAAGCTGTCAGTTAGTTATGGGTATGACTAGCTTAAAACCTGGTAGCGTGTGGAATACAATTCCTTGCCATACTCATGATCGAAGAATGGAAGTTTACCTATACTTTGAAATGCCAAAGGATGCTTTGGTTTTCCATTACATGGGAGAGCCAAATGAAACAAGGCATATTGTTATGAGAAATGAAGAAGCTGTAATTTCACCAAGTTGGTCCATACATGCAGGATCTGGAACACAGGCATATACCTTTATATGGGGAATGGTTGGTGAAAACCAAGACTTTGATGACATGGACAAAGCAAATATGGACATTCTACGATAAATTGTTTGATAATTTCGGTCAATTGCGAAACTGGTTGTTTTACGAATTTAGCATTCCATTAATACGAATTTTCTAGCTTCAATTGCCCTGAGCGGGCAAGATTCAGCTAGAAAACACCTATCAATGGAATGCTAAATAAGTAAGTCTTTGAGTTTCGCAATTGCCTATAATATAAAATAGATAATAAGGAGAAATTGAATGAGTATGTTGAATAGTTTTTCCCTTCAAGGGAAAGTTGCACTAGTAACTGGTGCATCCTATGGAATAGGATTTGCAATTGCCAAAGGATTTGCTATGGCAGGTGCAACCATTTGTTTTAATGATATCAAACAAGAATTAGTAGATAAAGGATTAGAAAATTATAAAGAAGAAGGCATCAATGCTTTTGGGTATGTATGTGACGTAACAAACGAAGACCAAGTAGATGAGATGATTGCTAAGATTGAACAAGAAGTTGGTGTGATAGACATTCTTGTGAATAACGCAGGTATTATTAAACGTATTCCAATGATAGAAATGTCAGCAGATGATTTTAGACAAGTAATTGATGTAGATTTGAATGCACCATTTATAGTTTCCAAAGCAGTCATTCCAAGTATGATAAAAAAAGGACATGGTAAAATCATTAATATTTGTTCCATGATGAGTGAATTAGGAAGAGAAACAGTATCCGCATATGCTGCCGCTAAAGGTGGACTTAAGATGTTAACGAAAAACATAGCAAGTGAATATGGTGAATATAATATACAGTGTAATGGTATCGGACCTGGTTATATTGCAACTCCACAGACTGCACCACTTAGGGAAGAAGGTAATCCATTTAATAACTTTATTATATCTAAAACACCTGCTGCTAGATGGGGAACCACCGACGATTTAATAGGACCGGCAGTATTTTTAGCGTCAGAAGCTTCAGATTTTGTAAATGGCCATATCCTTTATGTTGACGGCGGAATCTTAGCATATATTGGAAAACAGCCAAAGTAAATTATTCCGAAAGAAGTTAGTGAGCAGCGTGAGCGTGTGCAAACTAACTTCTTGTTCTAACTAAATGAAAAACAAAAAGATAAGAAAGGAATATGAATGTGTTTTATTACAAATACATCATACAAAAAATATGGCAGAGATATCAATTAAGATAATAAATGGAATTGGAGAAATAGTTGCACAAAATACAGATTTTGAAGAAGTAAATCTAGTGTATCAAAAAGAGTACCAAGCTGGGGATAAGATTATAATAACCACTAGCGAAATAAATAAACATTATTTCATACAAGTAGATGATGCGCTAGGTGGTGCGTTAGTGTACATTAAGAAGAATGAGCTTTCCTATGCCATACCATTTGCTGAGAAACGATTATCGTATTCACCAAAAATATTTACAGGTAATATTCATTTATTATCGGTTCGTTTAGCAACAAAGGAGGAAATTCAAACGTATAGAAACCTAGCTGTAAATGTTATGGATGCCCATGGGGATACTGGTTGTTATCCACATGCATCAGCCAATGTCGAAACAAGAGGTGAGTCCGTGTTTGCAGCCAGAAATGCAATTGATGGAGTTACGGAAAATCATTCTCATGGAATTTGGCCATATGAATCCTGGGGTATTAATATGCAGGATGATGCAGAGTTTCGGTTGGACTTTGGACGTAAAGTTGTAGTGGATAAAATTAAGTTATACACCAGATCTGATTTTCCACACGATAATTGGTGGAGAGAAGTTACCTTTACTTTTTCAGATGGAACAACATTAGTTTGCGAGTTAGAAAAAAGTGATAAAGCACATATCATTGAATTCGAGAAAAAAGAAATAGAATGGTTACTCTTTCATAAATTAATAAAAGCAGATGACCCATCACCTTTCCCTGCGTTAAGTCAGATTCAGGTGTATGGGGTAGAAGCGTAATTATTATTTAATTTTCGAGTGTCAAAAGCCAAATTAATAATGTATGCTGGCTATTGTATAAAAAAAACATAAATGGTTTTTGACACTTGAGTCATTTTAGGGAGGGTTTAATATGATTAAAGGATTCAAGATGAAATTAAATGAAGGTATGGAAGAAGAATACATAAAACGACATAATGAGTTGTGGCCACAGATGATAGATATGATACATAATTTTGGTGGTAGAAATTATTCTATCTTTTTAGATCCAGAAACAAATACTTTATTTGGTTACATTGAGATAGAAGATGAAGCATTATGGGAACAAGCAGCCAATACACCAATTAATCGTATGTGGTGGGATTATATGGCCGATATCATGGAGACGAATCCAGATAATAGCCCAGTAACAAAACCCCTTGAATTAGTATTTCATCTTGATTAATGTTTTGATTAGATTAATAAATATAAATAAAATAACTAGATTGTTAATGCATTATTGACCCTATATAAATCATAATACCATCATAATATTATATTAGTTTTTGCTGCTATATTTAGGTGTCATAAGTCTTTCATAAATGTGAGTTTTAAATATGAGTGTATGTTATTCAGATAGCGAAGACCGGCTGAAAGTGGTTAATTTTCTTAAATAAACCCTGCAAAATTGCAAGTATTATAATAAGAAAATTAACCACTTGAAGGAAAGGCGAGTCTAGATGAATAATATACACTCATATTCATTTGAAACTAATTAAAGACTTATGACACTTGAAGTAATATAAAATACAATCTTTATGGTTTTTTTATGCATTTTTGTAAAGAATAAGTAGTAAAGCAAAAATGTGATTCAAATCATAGTTTCATAAATAAGAACTTGCTATACTATAGAAAATTAAATCTTTGGAGGTTATGAAAATGGCTAAAAAAATTACAGATAAAGTAACATGGGTTGGTAAAATAGATTGGGAATTAAAAGAGTTCCATGGCAATGAGTATTCAACGAATAAAGGTTCATCCTATAATTCATATTTAATTCGTGATAAGAAAACAGTGTTAATTGATACAGTGTGGCAACCTTATGATAAAGAATTTGTGTCACGATTAAAACAAGAGATTGATTTAAAAGAAATAGATTATATTATAGCAAATCATGGTGAGATAGACCATAGTGGTGCTCTGCCAGAATTACTTAGAGAAATACCAAATACTCCAGTATATTGTACTGCAAAAGGAGCCCAAATTTTAAAAGCTCATTATCATGAAGATTGGAATTTTGTAACTGTAAAAACTGGTGATACCTTAGACATTGGTGAAAACAAGTTAATATTTGTGGAAGCTCCAATGTTACATTGGCCAGATAGTATGTTTACGTATATGACAGGAGAAAATATCTTATTTAGTAACGATGCTTTTGGACAACACTTTGCAACAGAATCACTTTATAATGATCTAGTTGACAATTCTGAATTATATGCAGAAGCAATAAAATATTACGCAAATATTTTAACACCATTTAGTGCGCTAGTAATAAAGAAAATACATGAAGTTCTTGGTTTTAATCTTCCTGTAGACTTAATTTGCCCAAGTCACGGTATCATATGGAAGGAAAATCCTACTCAGATAGTAGAACAATATTTAAAATGGGCTGATAATTATCAGGAAAACCAAATTACAATTATATATGATACCATGTGGAATGCCACTAGAAAAATGGCAGAAGCAATTGCCGAAGGCATTCTAGAAGCGGATAAGTCAGTAACAGTTAAGTTATTTAATTCATCCAAAGAAGATAAAAATGATATTATAACAGAAGTTTTCCGTTCAAAAGCAGTTCTTCTTGGATCACCAACCGTAAATAACGGGTATTTGCACTCATTGGGTGGTCTAATTGAAATGATGAAAGGTCTAAAGTTCAAAAAGAAAAGTGCAGCAGCATTCGGAAGTTATGGATGGAGTGGAGAAGTGGTAAAACAATTAACAGAAGAGATTGAAAAGTGTGGTTTTAAAGTTGTTGACGAAGGCCACCGCTCCTTATGGGTTCCAGATGAAGCGGAACTTTCAGTATGTAAGGAATATGGAAAAGAGTTTATAAGTAAATTATAATTTAAAAGAAATATCATTAAAATATAAATAATTAAAGTAAATAATAAAAGTAAATAATAAAAGTAAATAATAAAAATCAATCTTTAAAAAAGAAAGAAGATATAGAAATAAGTTAAGAAACGAATATAAAAATTCGTTATTGATATAAAATGCTTATTAAATGGACCTATAAACTTGGCAATTTTGCTGGTTTATTCGGTCCATTTTCGGTATAATAGGATTATACGAAATGGTTAGAAAATAGATATTCAATTTTAACATTTAACCAATACATGTATAAGGCAATTTACATTAGTTTAGGAGGATTTTTTATGCAGGATAAAGAAAATCACTGTACACATTGTTTAAATAAGTTATGTATGCATAAAGTTCCCATATTTTCTGCATTAAATCAAGACGATATTGTTAAGATAGCGGACCTAATTCAACATAAAGATTATCATAAAGGTGAGAATTTAATTACGGTTGGTAATAAACTAGATGCCATTGTAATTATAAATGAAGGTAGTGTAAAAGCTTATAAATACACACCGGATGGAAGAGAGCAGATTCTATATATCTTTTCAGAAGGGGACTTTTTTGGGGAACAATACTTATTAAGTAATCAAACTGCCACATATAATGTGGAAGCATTACAAACAGTAAAAGTATGTATGCTTTCAAAAGCTGATTTTAAGCAGTTATTACAACAATACCCAGATATTGCAGTTAAGATAATTGAAGAATTAGGTGAACGAATGTCAAGGTTAGAGAATACCATGCAAAGTATGGGGGTTCGTAGTGTTGATGCCAGAGTTGGTGCTTTATTAATTGATTTTGCAGCAAAGTATGGGAAAGTAGTGCCAGAAGGAATTTTAATTCGCCTACCACTTAGTCGTGAAGGAATAGCCAATTACTTAGGTATTGCAAGAGAGACGGTAAGTCGTAAGTTAGGGCAAATGGAAAGTGATGGTCTAATTACGTCCGTAAGTAATAAAGTTATATTGATACCAGATAAAAAAGCTTTGGATATGTTTGTTGGTAATATGGAGTAAAAACTATCTAAGTTTAATAATAAAATTTGAAAAAATTTTGATTAAATAAACATATATATTTTAATAATTTTTTGATTTAAATCACAGATTTATATTCTACCATCCGTTATACTAAATATAGAATTCAAACGAAAAACTATTATATACGAACATAGAGGCTTACTCTAGATTCGTGGTATATCCTAAGAATGGAGAATGGAATATGAATAATATAAAACAAGATGCAACAATAGGTGAGGTAGTGGTATTAATTCCAGAGGCAACACAAATTTTTTCGGAATTTGGTATTGATTTTTGTTGTGGTGGACATCGTTTATTGTCACAGGTTATGAAAGATCAAGGAATTGATGAGAGAGTTGTATACGACAGATTACAAGATGCAGTAGAAAAAAGAAAATCTAGTTATGATGATAAGAACTATACCAAAATGAGCCCAGCAGTGCTGTCTGCATATATTGAAGATACTCATCATGGATATTTAAGAAAAGTACTTCCAGAAGCAGCGGAATTATTAAATACAGTATTAAGAGTACATGGTAAGAACCACAGAGAATTGTTTGATTTATACCGATTATTTGGTCAATTAAAAACAGATTTAGAACAACATTTATTAAAAGAAGAAACAATATTATTTCCTATCTTAGATAATGCAAAAGATAATCGAAGTGAAGTAATTAGCGTAACAGATGAAATTATAAATGAACATGAAGCAGCAGGTGAAATTCTTAGAGAACTACGCGAAGTAAGTAATAATTACACTTTACCAGAAGGCGCTTGTAAGACTTATGAAAAAACCTATTCTTTACTGGAAGAGATTGAAAAAGACCTTCATCAGCATATTCATTTAGAAAACAATATTTTGCTAAAAGAATACGCAAACCGTTAATTTATCGAAAGGCGGGTATAATCTGATATGAATGAAAAAATAATTGATTTTAAAAAATCAGTATATGATTTATGTAGTACAGATTCTGATGTTATTGAAATTTTAGCTCAGTTAGGATTTAAAGATATCACAAAACCAGGTATGTTAAATACTGCTGGAAGATTTATGACCATTCCTAAAGGAGCAGCTATGAAAAAAATTGACCTTAATTTAATTAAGGATGAATTTAATAAACATGGATTTAAAGTTTTAGAATAGGAGGAAAGATTTATGAGCGAAACAATTAATAATCGAGAGTATCGTCAAAATGTAATTAAACAAGTAATTGAACAATTACACGCAGGGAAAACAGTAGACGAAGTCAAACAACAATTTGAAGATGCATTTGCAGGAGTTTCTGCAAAAGAAATTTCAGAAGCAGAGCAAGCACTTATTATGGATGGGCTTCCAATCACAGAGGTGCAACGTTTATGTGATGTCCATGCAGCAGTATTTAAAGGGTCCATAGAAGAAATACATCAACCAACGGATCAAAAAGAGATTCCGGGTCATCCAGTGAATACCCTAGTTAGAGAAAATCGTGCTCTAGAAAGAATTATTGAAAAATTTATTACTCCATTTATATCTGACTTAACAGATGAAGCAAATATCACAGCACTAAAGGATGGACTTGAAAAATTATCAAAAATTGAAGTCCATTATTTAAAGAAAGAAAATCTCTTATTCCCATACATGGAGCAATACGGTATTACAGCACCACCAAAAGTTATGTGGGGTGTAGATGATGAAATTAGAGATCAGATCAAAGAAATTCGTGGATTGTTAGGTAATTCATCAACAAACTTAGACGAATTAAAGCAAAAGATAGACTACATGATTGAACGAGTAAATGAAATGATATTCAAAGAAGAAAACATTTTATTACCAATGTTAATCGAAACCCTTACTCAAGATGAATGGAAAAAGATTGCGGATGAAAGTGGCGAACTTGGATTTCTAGTGGATAAAGTACCTGAATGGAAACCGACGAAGGAATATAAAGAAGCAGTTAGAGAAGAAATAAAAGAAGCGGGTGTCATTACATTACCAACCGGTGTATTAAAAGCAGAAGAATTAGTTGGTATGTTAAATACATTGCCATTTGACATCACATTCGTTGATAAAAATGATGTGGTAAAATACTTCTCCCAAAGTGAAGAGCGAATCTTCCCACGAACAAAAGCAGTAATTGGGCGAAACGTATCCAATTGTCATCCACCAGCAAGTGTTCATATCGTAGAACAAATTGTTGAAGATTTAAGAAGTGGAAAGAAAACTCATGAAGATTTCTGGATTAAGATGGGGGATAAGTATATTTTAATCCGTTATTATGCCGTAAAAGATGAAAAAGGTGAATTTTTAGGTGTTTTAGAAGTCACTCAAAATATTAAACCAATCCAAGAAATAACTGGTGAAAAACGCTTAGTATCTAATGATTAAGTAAGTACTTTAATATTATCGTAATAACAATTATGTATATGAAACAATAACGAATAGATGATTCGAGAGTCAAAGGTAAATTTTATTCTGAAATCTATTTATATAGAAAAGTATTAAATAAATCAAAATATAGTTTGGCTCTCGGATTCTAATTTATATGAAAAAGGAAATAATGAAATGCGGCTAAAGAACATTGTATTAATTATAATTGGAATCTTTTCTTTATCCTTGGGAGCAGTAGGCATTTTTCTTCCAGTACTACCTACAACTCCTTTTGTTTTATTATCTGCAGGTTGTTTTTCCATAAGCAGTCCAAAACTTGCGGATAGCCTAATGAAAAGCAAATATTTTGGAAGTTACATAGAGAACTATCGTTATAAGACTGGAGTTCCACGTTCAGCAAAAATAAGAGCGATTGTATTTTTGTGGACTGGATTATTTATATCCATGTTACTTATAAAAAAAGTTATGATAATTGGAATATTAATTATAATAGGTACCCTGGTCACTATTCATTTATCTAAGTTAAAGACCAGAGAGAAATAAACAGATTGGATTATGTGTCCAGTCTGTTTTTTCTATATAAAATTATGAGTATAAGCAATGTTTGCAGTTAAATTTCATTTACGAATGCGAATGCTAAATATAGTCATTTTTTATAACATGGGCATTCGTTTATTAGATTGTTCTTCTAAACTTTCTTTCATACAATAAACTTGTATTTAATGGAAAGTAGGAGGAGACTATTTATGCGAACAAGAAGATTATGGGCAATGTTATTGGCAATTGTACTGTTTGTAACATCTTTTATGCCGTTATTTGGTACAAGATTAACAGTAAGTGCAGCAACAATTCCAACAGATGGAAAGTATGAAGGAGAATTAAATACTTCTGCAATGGATTCATTCGTGACCGGTGGTGGTACACCATTTGCAAACCAAAATGGTGGTTCAGGCGTATTTTCTGTATTTGCCGCAATGGCAATTGGAGATTATGCAGTTTATAAAATTGATGTAGCAGAAGAAGGGGATTACAAATTAAACATTCGCTACAGAAGACATGAAACAACCGGTAATTCTGATTTTTATGTAAATGGAGTGAAACACACAAAGAATTTTGATAACCGTGTTGGAACAAGTTATAACACATTTTATGATTATGATATGGGAACGGTTCATTTAGTGCAAGGAACTAACACCTTAAAATTTATTATTACTGCAAAAGGAAGTACTGGATTTCGTTTAAACATAGACTATTTTCAGTTAACAAAAGAAGGGACAGTTACAATTCCAGATATGGAATTTGGAAGTCCGATTACACAAGGTAATATTACAGTATACCCAATGCCATTTATTTATTCCGAATCTGATACTTATGGTGTTAAAGTAAATGGTTTAAAAGTACCAGTAGTAAAATGCAATAGTGACTATGATTATGCTAACTTCTCAATGTCACCAGCAGATACAACCATAGAAATTACTACACCTAGTAATATTTCTTCTTATACCATTACCCCACAAAAGTTAGGAATACAAGGAACAGTATCTGGCAATAAACTAACCTTTACTATACCAAAAGATGAATACTTAATAGTTACCATACCTGGTTTAAAGAGATTAGTTATATCAGCTGATCCCAAAGAAACCGATGTTCCTGCATCAACTGGAGTTGGTATTTTTAATGTATTAGAAGAACCATACAAAGCTGATAGAACATCAACGATTCTTGCTCAGTCAGCAATACAAAAAGCAATTGATGATGCTAGTGCATACGGAAGTATAAATGGTAATTCAAATGGTACCGTTTATATCCCAGTAGGAGTTTATAAGATTGGTAATCTTGTATTAAAAAGTAATGTTGATATATATCTAGAAGGTGGTGCAGTCTTATATGCTTCCACCAATCGAAATGATTT
Organism: Anaerocolumna sp.; assembly: GCA_029239975.1. Classification (GTDB taxonomy): domain Bacteria; phylum Bacillota; class Clostridia; order Lachnospirales; family Lachnospiraceae; genus Anaerocolumna. The sequence goes on along the minus strand of JARBTX010000020.1, from coordinate 23,471 downwards.
TGAAATAAAAGCACATAAAGATTCCTTAAATAAAGATGTAACCTTCATGCTTTATACACAGAATAAGGCAGCAGATGGTACACCAATGGAATCAACGGATATGAAAGTATACGGACGTGGAACAATTGATGCCAACGGTTCTAAAGTGGAACAATCAGCTAATCTTTTAGTACAAACAATTATTCCAGCAAACTGTTCCTATTTTACCTGCGATGGTATTACTGTGAAAGAATCTAATATTTGGTCCGTATCACCAGCGTGGTCAGATCATTTAACCTTTACAAATATGAAATTCATGAATCAACTAAATGGTTCTCATGAAAATGATTGTATTGACATCAATGGATGCCAAGAAGTTTTAGTTAAAAATTGTATCGGTATTGCACTTGATGACCCTTTTTCAACAAAAACTTGGGCTGTGAATGTTGATTTAGGTAAAAGTTGGAATGGACCAGCTGAAAATGTTGAAAATGTAGTATTTGATGATCTTGTTTCATGGACTTGGTGTTATGGTTTTAAAGTAGGTCAAGGTTCTTTTAACGATCAAAAGAATGTAACGTTTAAAAATGGTACCGTTTATGATTGTGCAGTAGGTTTAGGTGTACACCATAAATATGGAACGGGAACCTTTGATAATATCACTTTTGATAACATAGATATTGAACGAGTTACTTGTAAAAATGATGATAACCGTTCTTGGTTTATGTTACAAGTTATGGGTGGATCTAATGGTGTTGGGCCAATCTATAATGTTAACGTAAAAAACGTAACCGTTCGCGACAAAGGAATTACAAGCAGTAAAATCTTAGGGTTATCTGCAGATGCTATGGCAAAAGTTGTTAACTTTGAAAATATTAAATTATTAGGTAACACGAAACCCGCTACAACCCTAGCACAAATGAATGTAACAAACAGAGATTTTTATGAAGATGCCTATGTATTAGATGGTACACCATCTGAAATTCAGGCAGTTTACTACAATAATGCTTCTGGTATTACAATCGAAAATGAATCACCAATTACAGATACTACAGGTGGTACTACCCATATAAAGGGAAGCAATGGAGCTTATGCAGAATATAGTGAAGTTAATTTTGGAACTGGAGTAAGTAAAATCGCAGTACGTTTAGCTTCAACCAATGCGACCGACTCAAAAATTGATTTGTACTTAGATAATATGAGTAATTATATAGGATCCATTGATGCAACTGGCAACAGTGCTGATTATGTAACAAGAACAGCAGATGTTAGCACAATCAGTGGAGTACATACCTTATACTTAAAATTCAATAGACAAAGTGATACAAATAATGTAGCAAATGTCAATTGGATTGATGTGTATTACAATTCAGCGAAAATCAATCAAACTGGCAATGTTGGATTCCATAATGATATTCATTTTGGTGAAACAGGTACAGATAATCTAGTATTAAAAGCATCAACTGTAGGAACTGGCACCGTTGAAGTACGTCTTGATGATGCAACTGGAGCAGTACTTGGTACTACCACTATAAAAGATACGAACGGAAAGATGGTAGAAAGAAGTATTGCTTTGAACGGAGCAATTGGAAGACATAATTTATATTTTGTAACTACAGGGAATATCACATTAGATAGTTTTGATTACATAAAGGATAATAAAACAAATCAACAACATATACCATCAGGGGTTACATTAAACCAATCAAATGCAACCATACAACTAGAGAAACAATTATTGCTTTCTGCAAACATAACACCTATCGAATCAATCTATAAGGATATATTTTGGGAAGTAATAAGTGGAGATACAAGCGTTACTGTATCAAATATAGGTGAAGTGACAGCCCTATCTAACGGAACAGCAGTCGTAAGGGCCACAAGTGTCACGAATCCAGAGGCTTATGCAGAGTGCAATATTACAGTTACCGATACTGCACTAAACATTATTGAAATACCTAGTATTACCATTGAAACACAAGCAGGCACATTACCTGTTATGCCTGAAAAAGTAAATGTTAAGAATAGTGCAGGAACATTACAATTAGCCACAGTAACAGCATGGGATTATATTGATACAAGTAAATATAATCAAGTTGGAACATTCCATGTATTTGGTACTGTAGAAGGTACTGGCTTAAAAGTAGATGCTATTGTGATAGTAAAGTATGCTGCATTGCCAGAAGTTCCACCAGTTACTGTAAAGCTAGAAACACCACCTTCTACTCCATATGAGAACAGTGGTAAAACACCAGCCTTTGGTAGCAGTTATATCTATTATGGTGATGCAATTGGTGATTGGATTAAGATTCCAGTTAGTGTAGCAACATCAGGTATTTATAATGTAAAAGTAACATTAAAAAGACATTCATCCAAAGGTATTTTTGCATTATATGCAAATGACACCTATATGAAAGAATATGACCAATATTATAATGGCAATCAAGAGAATGTTGTAGTAGATATGGGAAATGTGAATTTAGAAAATTCTGGAGTGCAAAATTTTAAGTTCGAAATCGTTGGTAAAAATCCTAGTAGTGGTGGATTCCAGATGGTTATTAGTTCCATTACCCTAACACCAGCATTTACTGGAATGATACCTACGGAATCAGACATTAGTATACAAGCGGGTTTATCTCATCAATTAACTTACAAATTCAGTAATATCTATGATAATGCACAATCCGTAGTTTATTCTGTAATATCAGGGAATGAATTTGCATCTGTGAATCAATACGGAATGGTGAAAGGTTTAAAGGTAGGATATGCAATTGTACGTGTTGCAAGTAATCGATACGAAGGAATGTATATCGATTATCCAATTCAAATACTTCCTGGTGTAACAATTAATAATCCTATATTAGACCAGACCAGTGTAACATTTGACAAAAATGCAGAGAATCAAGCAGATGTAAGCACGAATATCACATGGAATGATGCTACTATGATTACTGACATTAGAATGATAGGTAGTTCGCTAGGTAGTGAAGCCTATGTAGTAAGTGGTGGTGCGATTACCATAAAGAAAGAATTCTTAGTGACGTTAGTTAATGGAATCACTGAATTGAGTGTAGAATTTGATAAAGGCGATGCTATTCCTCTTTATATTACAATTATAGATTCATCTGTTCCAGCAGGTGGTGATGCAGAAATTAGTCCAGCACTAAGAACTTTTGATAAAAAAGTTGAGAATCAAAGTGATGTGAATACGGTAATTCTATGGAATGGTGCAACTACAATTACAGATATAAAGGTTTCAGGAGTATCCATAGATACCACATCCTTTGCGGTAAGTGGTAATTCACTTATCATTAAAAAAGAATTTTTAGCTTCAAAAGCTATTGGAATTGTAAATTTAAGTATTGAATTTGATTATGGTAATATGGCTACTTTCATCATAAATATAGTAGACACTACCCCATCACCAACGCCAACCCCACCAATCCCAACCCCAACAACACCGATACCTATAGAAGAACCTGTGACTGAACCACAGATTGTAGGAGAAGATGACGTAACTGGCTGGAATGCAATAAAAAATGTTATTAATAACATTACGAGTGGTAATACTAGTGGTAATTCAGGCGTTAAAACATTAGTAATTGATATGAATAGAGATTCTGTATTACCGAAGGATATAATAACCACTCTAAAAGGAAAACCTATTACATTGCAATTAAGAATGTCCGATTATAGTTGGTTTATTGAAGGGAAAGATATTACAGGAGAAAAATTAAGTGACATAGATTTATCCATTACAAAGAAAGTAAATATGATACCAGAATCAACTATAAATAGTACAGCTGGTGATAGAAAGATCATGGAATTACAACTAGCTCATAATGGAGAATTTGGTTTCCTTGCAATCCTATCCTTAAATGTTGATGAAGGAAATAATGGAAGTATTGCGAATCTATATTATTATGATCCAGTGAAAAAGGATTTAATGTTACAATCTGTTAATAGAGTAGATGAATATGGTAATGTGAATTTTACATTTACTCATGCATCTGACTATGTGATTGTGTATGATGATAAAGCAATGCTTGATAAAGAAATTTCGAATATAAAAGTGAAAGCTTCTGAAAAAATACTTTATGTCGGTGGTACTATTGGAAAAACTGCATCAATTAAGGTGACGTTACCAGAAATCATTAAAAATGCCATAACAAATGGCATTGTTGTAGAAAGCATTAAGTTTGAATCAAGTAATAAAAAAGTAGCTACTATTTCAAAAGATGGTAAGATACTTGCTCGTAGTAATGGTACGACAACAATAACAACTAAAATTACTATTGACGGAAAAGAATTGAAATTTACAGATAAAATTACTGTAAAAAAAGCTTCCATAACGGTACAAAGCCAAAAAACATCTTTTAAAGTTGGAGAAGTATACACTTATAAGATTAGTTTGAATGGTTTTACAAAATCAGACGTTACATTTACAACTACAGAAAAATCTATTGTTGCTATTTCTGAAAAATCAGGAAAAGCGGTAGCAAAATCCAAAGGTACTGATTATGTAGTGATTAAATGTAGAAATATAAGCAAAAAGATAAAAGTAACTGTAAACTAACGTTAAAAACAAATAATACCTATTTGTGCTTTGCTTGGCACTCCCCCAAAAATCATGAAAAATACCGGATAGATGAAAACCACCATCTCTCCGGTATTTTATTCTTGTAGTAAAATCAATGCTTAAAATCATGATGTGATGATTTATGTCGAATCTACACCGGATGTTTTACTTGTATTTAACAGTAAGAAAAGGTAAAATACATAAGTCAGAATGTTTTAGTAGACATTATTATGAATAATATGTTAATTTATCTAAAATTAATAATCATTTGTTACAGGAATGTGTTAAAATAGATAGCATTAGATTGTTTATAACTGAACATAACATTTATTCCTATTATTATATAAAAAAAGTAAAAGGAGGAAAACATGAAAGGAATTATATTAGCTGGAGGTTCTGGGACAAGATTATATCCGGTTACAAAGGCATTATCAAAACAAATACTACCGATATATGATAAACCTATGATATACTACCCACTTTCCGTTTTAATGTTAGCTGGAATTAAAGAAGTACTTATTATTTCAACACCAAGAGACCTTCCAGGTTTTCAGGAATTATTAGGAGATGGAAGTCAATTAGGAATGGAATTTGCTTATGAAATCCAAGAACAGCCAAGAGGACTTGCCGAAGCATTTATAATCGGAGAGAAATTCATTGGTACTGACAGTGTAGCACTTATATTAGGAGATAATATCTTCTATGGTAGAAGTTTTACAGCAACGCTAAAAAGAGCAGTAGAAAGAAAAGAAGGAGCAACTATATTTGGATATTATGTAAGAGATCCAAGGGCATATGGAGTTGTTGAATTTGATGAAAATGGTGATGCTATCTCAATTGAAGAGAAACCAGAGGAACCAAAATCAAATTATGCAGTTCCAGGTTTATATTTTTATGATAATCGTGTTATTGATATCGCAAAAAATGTGAAGCCATCTGCTCGTGGTGAGCTTGAAATAACTGCGGTGAATAATACATATTTAGAATTAGGCGCGCTTAAAGTTGAAACACTAGGACGTGGTATGGCTTGGTTAGATACTGGAAATCATGATTCCTTATTAGAAGCTTCTAATTATGTAGCATCCATCCAAAAGAGACAAGGGTTATATATTTCTTGTATCGAAGAAATCGCTTATAAAAATGGTTTTATTAATAAAGATCAATTATTAAAATTAGCTGAACCAATGTTAAAAACAGAATATGGAAGGTATCTAACTGATGTTGCTAACGGCTTATAAAACCAGTATTAGATAAGATGCCATAAGGTAATTACTAGGAGTTAAAAATGGGACAATTTAGATTTGAGAAATGTGATATTGAAGGGTTATATATCATAACCCCTAATTGTATTGGTGACAACCGTGGATATTTTATGGAAACATATAATTATGATGATTTTAAAGCAGAAGGAATTACGGACATTTTTGTTCAAGATAATCAATCAAAGTCAAAAAAGGGAGTATTACGTGGACTACACTTTCAGAGAAACCATCCTCAAGGAAAATTAGTTCGTGTTTTAAAGGGTGAAGTTTTTGATGTTGCAGTTGATATACGTAAAGGTTCTAAAACTTATGGACAATGGCAAGGAGTAATTCTAACTGAAGAAAATAAAAAACAGTTTTTTGTACCAAAAGGATTTGCTCATGGATTTTTAGTATTATCGGAAGAAGCTGAATTTTCATACAAATGTACGGATTTTTATCATCCTGAAGATGAGGGTGGTATCATCTGGAATGACTCGGACCTTAACATTAATTGGCCAATAGATAAAGATATGGTGATTGCCTTATCAGAAAGAGATAAAAAACATCCGAAGTTTTCTGATATGTAATCAGAATTTTGCAGACTAATTTGATTTTTAGGGAAATCAGGTTAGTAGTATCATTGCATTTGGCAATATTAAAGTTAGTGTGAAAATTCCAATTTTCATACGACAAATTTGTGCTGATGCTGGGATTTACGGTTATCGGCAGCATGGAGGGTACGATGGAAAGACGTATTTTAATAACAGGTTCTAAGGGGCAATTAGGACGTGCATTAAATCAAGTATTAAGTGAAAAGTCAGAGATAACTATTATTAATACCGATATGGGGGAATTAACTGCTTATTGTCCAATCAGTTTGGATATAACAAATGCTGTAGCAGTTATGAATTTTGTTCAAGATTTAAAACCGGATGTAATTATTAATTGTGCTGCACACACAGCAGTTGATCTATGTGAAAGTGATCAGGAGAGAGCCTACAAAATCAATGCGTTAGGGCCTAAAAATTTAGCAGCAGCTGCACATGCAGTTGATGCAAAAATGGTACAAGTCTCAACAGATTATGTATTTGATGGTGAATCGGACAAACCTTATACCGAAGAGGATACTACTAATCCGAAAAGTGTTTATGGAAGTACAAAATTAGCAGGTGAACAATTTGTTCAGGAAAACTGTAAAAAACATTTTATACTACGTACTGCTTGGCTTTATGGAGAAGGTAAAAATTTCATTAAAACAATGCTATCATTAGCTGAAAAAAACCCAGAAATTCGTGTTGTTAATGATCAATACGGAACGCCAACTAGCGCACTTGAACTAGCTAGAGCTATCTCTAAGTTAATTGATACAGAAAGTTATGGTATATACCATGGAACTTGTGAAGGTATTGCAACCTGGTATGAATTTGCAGTTGAAATATTCCGAATAACAGGTAATACAGTAAAAGTAAATCCGATTACCACAGAAGAATATCCAACTCCAGCAAGCCGTCCAATGTTTTCTGTATTAGAAAATAAAAACTTAAAGAGACTTGGCATTTATATGAAACCATGGGAAGAAGCATTGCAAGAATACTTATTTTAGTGTGGAGGAAATGATATTGAAGACATATTTAGTAACCGGCGGAGCTGGATTTATTGGATCAAATTACATTCATTATATGTTTAACAAATATAAGGATACAATTCGTATTATTAATGTTGACGTTTTAACTTATGCAGGAAATCCAGAGAATTTAGCATCTCTTGAAACAAACGAAAACTATATTTTTATAAAAGAAGATATCTGTAATAAGGATGCGATGCATAATATTTTTAAACAATATGATATTGATCGTGTTGTTCACTTTGCAGCAGAAAGTCATGTTGATAGAAGTATTCGTAACCCACAAGTATTTGTTAATACAAATGTAATGGGAACACTAAATCTATTAGATGCAGCAAAATGCGCTTGGGAAACAGAAGATGGTTATAAAACTGATAAAAAATATCTTCAGGTTTCAACGGATGAAGTATATGGTTCTTTAGAAGAAGAGGATAGCTACTTCTACGAATCCACTCCGATTGATCCACACAGCCCATATTCTGCAAGTAAAGCATCTGCTGATATGATTGTAAAGGCATATATGGATACTTTTCATTTTCCAGCCAATATAACTAGATGTAGTAATAATTATGGACCATATCAATTTCCAGAAAAGTTAATACCACTAATGATTAATAATGCATTACTTGGTAAGAAACTTCCGATTTATGGAGATGGTAAAAATGTTCGTGATTGGTTATATGTTATGGATCATGCGAAAGCAATTGATATGGTAATGGAACAAGGTAAACTTTACGAAGTATACAATGTTGGTGGTCATAATGAAAAGCAAAATGTTGATATTGTTAACATTATCATTGATACTCTAGCAAGTCTTCTTCCAGACAGTGACTCTAGAAAAGCCCACGTAAATAAAGATTTAATTACTTACGTTGAAGATAGAAAAGGACACGACAGAAGATATGCGATCGCTCCAGATAAGATTAAATCAGAAATTGGTTGGGAACCAGAAACCATGTTTGCAGAAGGAATTCGATTAACTATTGAATGGTATCTGAATAACAATGAATGGATGGAACATGTTACAAGTGGTGACTATCAAAAATATTATCAAGAAATGTATAAATAAAATTATAATGAGGTAATAATAAAATATTTAGTTTATAAAACATGTCGCGATTCGCTATATATTGTGACATGTTTTTTTATTATTAATAAAATACATTTATTGTAAATATTAACATTTCAATTCTAACCATCAAAATATATTGTTAAATTAATGTAGAATAGACAAAAAACATGTAGAATACGCATATCGTATTGAAAAATTATATACATTCGTTATAATCATTAATAGATTATTTACTTTAGTGGGGGAGATACACTGCAGCAATAAATCTATACATAAATATTGAGGGTTACCTATTTATGGGAGTATATTTTTTATAAAGCGCATCTTTGGGGAATCAATCAGGCTAAATTTGGGATTGATTCTTTTACCCAAAGATAGGGGTAAGTAAAATGAATAAGTGCTTAAAAAGAGACTGATAAGAAAATTTATAGTCTCTTTATTTTTTTGCAATAATTTAACATTATCATGGATGTTTTAAGTATAGGACTTACAGTATACTTGATCAAATTTATCTTACAACTCTACGTTTTTTAGCATTAGTTGCCCTTGGGGACAAAATTCAGCTAAAAACAGGTAGAAATTGTATGATAGGTAAGTACATCCTTGATGTTACGCTATTGTCTATAGCAATACAAAAATGGGGGTAAATATGAAAAATACAAGAGAACGAACGCAAAATAATATAACAGAAACTATAGAACAATTTTCTGATATGATATATAAAATTGCTCTTTCCTATGCGAAAGATAAACCAACAGCTGAAGACATTTTACAAGATGTATTAATAAAATATATGACGGATACAACTGAGTTTCATGATATTGAACATAAGAAAGCATGGTTGATTCGTGTAACCATTAATGAGTGTAAACAGTTCTTTAGGTCTGGCTGGAATAAAAGAAAAATACCCCTAGAAGATGTTTATTCTTTTGAAAAACCAGAGAGACATGTTGTTTTTTATGCCGTTATGGATTTACCAATTAAGTATCGAATCGTGATTCATCTCTTTTATTATGAAGAAATGTCAATTAAAGAGATCAGCAAAGTATTAAAGATAAATGAAAATACCATACTATCGAGATTACATAGAGGAAGGAAATTATTAAAAAATGTTCTGGAGGTAGATTATGAATATAGAAGAGTATAAAAACGCGATGAATGAAATCACTGTGAATACATCAGATGTTGCACTAATAGTAAATAATAAATTATACCAAAGCATTAAAAGTAAACAAAATCAAATAATGCCAATGATATCAACCATTATAGCGTTATCTTTGATTTTGGTGTTAATTAGTCATATGTATAAAAATAACCCAACTATTTCAATAACAGTTTATGCGAAAGAACAAGGTGAAATAGACTTATCTAATAAATATGTCTTGGTTGAAGCGGATGCGGCTTTTTTTCTAGGTGGTTCTTCGATTGACAATCAAGGAAATTATTATGATTCTTCTGTCAATTACAATTTAAAATTTAATTGTGTAGGTGAGAATATAAAATACATCACTTACACGTGCTCTGATAAAAAAGTAACGCGTGATAATAGACAGAAAGCTTCTGCTTATTATGTTGAGAATAAGACCACTGTAGGTGGAGATTTTTATCAATTACATAAAGATGATACATTTTTATATGGGTTTCTTGATCAAGGAACAAATGAGGCTCATATAACATATTTAGTTGGCAGTTCTTATACAGTATTATATGATGAACAATTTGATAAACAATATGGACTAGTAGTTCCTGCAGAAGTAGATGAATATGGAAATTATCATGTAAAAGACTTAGTGGTTAATATGATGATTCATATGAAGGATGGTTCCAGACAAACTAAAAAAATAAAGATACACTTTCTAGATAATGCGTATTCTCTTGAAGTTAAAATATTAAGATAAGATTACCTGGTGATGTCTAATTTTCTGCGTTTACTATATATTAAATAGTTGTTAATTGAAATAATACAGCACAAATTAAGCAAATAACTCGTATTATGGCACTCGTTTATTCGGACAGCTCCATTTAAAAGCTTGCAATCTTTAAATTACTATGTTATAATTATTACATAATTATTAAGAATATATTACTCGATTTTAATTACTTGTTCTTAAAATGTAATAAATATATGGTTAGTACTAGAGATGACTATATCATTAGCCATTAAAAGGAGACTGTTATGAGATTTAAAAAGTTGCTAATGTCTATGCTTGTTGGAGCTGTTATAAGTAGTAGTTCAATACATGCATACGCAGCAGAAAACGTTAATATCGTTACACAAGAGAATGTAATAACTGAAAGCAATCTGGTTAGTAGTGATACAGCTACTAATAATGATACAACGAATGTGGGAGAAGTTGTAACAGAAACTGTTTCTACTGATACTATAGAATCTGTTTCTAAGGATGAAACTGCTGTAACGAATGAAGCCGACGCGAAAGATGAAACGAAAGGAACGGAAGAATCAACAGTAAAAGAAGAATCCGATAAGAAAGAAGCGGAAGCTAAAAAAGAAACGGAAGCTAAAAAAGAAACAAAAGTACAGAAAAAAACAGAAGTAAAAAAGACAACTCCAAAGGTAGTTACGAAAAAAGTCAACTATTCCAAAGCAGACCTTAGATTACTTTCAGCATTAATATATTGTGAAGCAAATGGCGAATCTTATAAAGGTAAACTTGCAGTTGGTATTGTAGTAATGAATAGAAAAAGATCTAGTGCATTTCCTGATACAGTAAAAGGTGTTATTTATCAAAAATATCAATTTGGTCCTGTTAATAACGGTTCCTTAAAGAGAGCATTAGCAGAATATGATAAAGGAAGATTTACATCTGCATCAGAGAAAGAATGTATAAAAGCAGCAAAAGAAGCATTAAGTGGTACAAAAACCATTACTATTAATGGTACAAAAAAGAATTTTAGTAAATTTTTATTTTTTAGTGGTAGATTAAGAGGATATACCTTAAAATTAGGTAATCATCAATTCAAATAAAAGTAAGGCTGTTATGAAATTCGTTAAATCATATGCTTAGTTTAAAAAGGCTTAAGCAAGTGATTATGAATTTAATAATAGCCTTTTTTGTCTCTGAAAACTTCATTTCTTTATTTATTAAATTAATTGACATCCAGAATCTACTATGTTAGGATAAAAGTAAGCTGTTTAGAACATCAATAAAAAGGTTATATTATAAATAACTTTAAAAATTATAGAAAGTAGGCGAATAAAGTGATTAGAAAGTTCAATAACAATATAAAATTAAATACTTCTTTAATCGAATTTGAAAGTTGTTTTATTCGTATGCGTAATTTATGTAATGAATTCTAGCATAGACAGAGTTGATTTTACTGTTTTTGCACATAAATCTGCCAGATAGCATTTTGACACTTTCAAAAGGAAGTGTTTTTTTATTGCTTAAAAATGGAGGTGGGAAGATGTGGGCATAAAATAACTAGTTAAAATCATAAAGAAAGAAGGAATGTATATGTTAGATATAAGGAACGTAACAATTTCAAATAAAGAAGATAATCGTGTATTAATTGAAAATTTTAATTTTACTCTAAATAAAGGAGATAAAGCTGTTATTATTGGGGAAGAAGGGAATGGTAAAAGCACATTATTAAAATTTATTTATAATAGTAGTTTAATTGATGACTACTGTGAATATACGGGACAAATTTTAGGTAATTGTAAATTAGGTTATTTAGAGCAAGAGATAGAGGATAAATGGTTAAGTTTTTCTGTAAAAGATTATTTATCACAAGTTGACATCTATAGCTGCTCCAATCCATTAATTTGGACGATGAATTTAAACGCTGAGTTAATGATAAGTGATCAGATACTTGGTACGTTATCTGGTGGCGAAAAGGTGAAAATACGGTTAATGAAATTATTAGCAGAAGAACCGGATATCTTATTACTAGATGAACCAACAAATGATTTAGATATGGATACGTTGCGATGGCTAGAAGATTTTATTAATCAGTCAAATTGTCCAATTCTTTTTGTATCTCATGATGAAACCTTGATTGAAAATACAGCTAATGTTATAATTCATTTAGAACAGTTAAAACGTAAAACTATGCCTAAATATAACATTGAGTATATGGGATATAAAGAATATGTTGAGAAAAGATTACATGGATTACAAAAGCAAGAGACGATTGCAAGGAAACAAAGAGAAGATTATAAAAAACAAATGCAACGCTTTCAGCAGTTGTTCGAAAAGGTTGAACACAGGCAGGACACTATATCAAGACAGGATCCAGCAGGTGGAAGACTTTTAAAAAAGAAAATGAAAAATTTAAAATCCATGGAAAAACGTTTTGAAAAAAATACAGAGGAGTTTTTAGAGATTCCAGATGTGGAAGAAGCAATATTATTTCGTTTTCCTGATGACATACAAATACCAAATGGTAAAAAAGTGTTAGATTATAATCTAGATAAACTTACTGTACCACAGGATGAAAACCGAGTACTGGCAGAACATGTTTCTTTAAGAGTAATTGGAGCTGAACATGTTGCTATAATCGGAGATAATGGAACAGGTAAAACTACATTTTTACGAGATGTTGCGAATGAGTTATTAGAAAGAAAAGATATAAAAGCTTCTTATATGCCACAAAATTACGAAGAACTATTAGATTACGATATGTTACCGATTGATTTTTTAGTATCAAGTGGACAAAAAGAAGATATCACCAAGGCATTTACCTACATGGGTGGAATGAAATTTACCAGGGATGAGATGGAGCATCGAATCGGTGATTTAAGTGGGGGACAAAAAGCCAAATTAATTTTACTTAATATGATTTTACAAGGCTGCAATGTTCTAATCTTAGATGAACCAACAAGAAATTTAAGCCCATTATCTAATCCCGTTATTAGGGGAGTATTATCAGATTTTAATGGTACCATTATTAGTGTTACACATGATAGAAAGTATATTGAAGAAGTGAGTACAGTGGTTTATAAATTAACCAATCATGGATTACAAAAAGTTGATAACATGTATGTTTAAAAGATAAGAAATAGTAAAAACGTATAACCACATAGTTATCACGTTTCGCATTAGCTGTAATTATTCTAGTCAATTGAGGAACAATTTAGTTCATCTAATTTATCATACAATTTATACGAATTTTGATGACTCAGTCACACTTACATGCAAGATTCATCTACAAATTTGTATAAATGTATGATAAATAAGTACAATTATCTATGTTTCATAAGGCTAAAATAATTATTCATTAGGGGGGGTAAGTATGATAAAAACGATTATTTTAGATATTGGTCAGGTACTAGCAAATTTTAGGTGGAAAGAATATTTATATGAATGTGGGTATGATGAAGATACAGTTATGAAAATATCCAATGCTACAGTATTAAGTAAATACTGGCAAGAAGAAGATCGTGGTCTCTTAAGTCAACAGGAAGTAATGAATTTATGTTGTGCTCTAGATCCTAGTGTGGAAAAAGAGATAAAATCATTTTTTGAAAATATTACGGAAACCGTACGCGAATATGATTATTCGGTAGATTTTATAAAACAACTTAAAAACAATGGTTACAAAGTTTACTTATTATCAAATTATGGTGAAAAGAATTTTAAGTTTGCATTAGACCATTTTAAATTTATACCATTAGCAGATGGTAAAGTAATATCTTACGAAGTGAAACACATCAAACCAGAACCTGAAATCTATCAAGCTCTAATACAAAAATATAATATTAATCCGAAAGAAGCGGTATTTTTAGATGATTCTGAAATAAATTTAGAAGGTGCCAGACCATTTGGTTTTACTACCATTCAGGTAAAAAACTTTAATCAAGTCCTAGAAGACTTAAGAAAATTAGGTGTAAGAATATAAATATAAGTAATTTAAAATACGAATGTGGAGTTAGCAATGGAACGTGATGGAATAAAACGAAAAAAACTGAAAAACAACTGTAATACTACATAGTTTTAGGAGGGGATTTATTTGGGCAATGATGAAATCAAAGAAATTATATATACAAAGTATGGCTCGACGGAATATGATAATGATATAAAAAATAAGAGATGGGTTTTAAGTAAAATTGGATATTCCTTATTTATTATGGTGTTGATGATACAATTTGTGCAAACTGTTTCAGTACTATTAGTTCGTTTATTAGCACCGAGATTATGGGAACAACCATGGATGACTTGGGTTTTAGTGGTTGTAGGGTTTTATGCAACTTCATTCCCAGTGTTTTGCTTGTTAGTAAAAAAGGTACCAAGTATAAAAAAAGCTGAACCCAAGGAGATGAAACTAAAAGAACTCATTACTGCATTTTTAATTTGTATGGCAGCAACCTATATCTTTAATTATTTTACGATTGCATTAAACTCTTTTATTGGTTTTATCATTGGTGAACCAATAAAAAATCCATTGTCAGAAGCTATTACATCTTCGAATTTATTTTATACGTTTATATTTGCTTGTATCGTTGCACCAATATTTGAAGAGATTACTTTTCGAGGCATTTTATTAAGCAAATTGCGGATCTTTGGTGATAAAACTGCGATTTGGTTAACTGCATTAGCCTTTGGGTTATTCCACTTAAACTTATTCCAATTTTTTTATGCTACCGTGCTAGGGATTATTTTTGCATATGTTGCCATAAAGACAAATCGAATTAAATATACAATTATCTTACATATATGTATTAATACCATGGGGTCCATTATTATGCCTAATTTAGCTTTATCCGGTAACAGATTACTTATTTCGCTAGCTGGTGTAATAATAATTTTACTATTGGTAACTGGAATTGGACTTTTTATCAAAGAGAAGAAGAATATAACCTTCGAACCGCCGATTTATCCATTGGAATCATCGTTAAGAAGAAAATTAATCTACGGAAATAATGGTATATTATCTTATATCATACTTTGTTCTATTTTAACAGTATTGGTTTTATTTGTTTAACCATATAAATGCTTTCTGCAGACATATTCGTACTTTTTGTTTGAACAAATAGCCTATAGTAGTTAAAATTTGCTTTTAATTCTCGTTTCATTTAGAGGTACAAAAAAATATGAGTACATTCTATTCAGATATAGAAAATCTTGAATAGATAGTACTCATATTTTTTATTTAACTGGACTTTTTATTATTAATAATAACTGGTTCAAACAACACCTTTATAAAAATATAGGTTTTTAAATTCGGTTGGGGTGCATTCCTTCACTGTTTTAAATACACGGTTAAAGGTTGATATACTGCTAAAGCCTGATTTCATGGCAACATCAGTAATGGAATTATTAGGATTTAATAGCAAACTCTCTGCGGATTTTACTCTTTTTTGATTTAAGTAATCATAAAATGACATATTTGTAAATTGCTTAAATAGTCTGGAAAAATGAAATTTACTAAACCCTGCTACATCCGCAATTTTATCTAGTGTAATATCTTCTGTAAGATTCTCATTAATATAATCAAATATAATATTAAACTTCTCTATGTATTCTTTTTGCTTACTTAGTTTTACATCAGGAAATAAATTGCCTGTATTCATGTATTTTCTAGCTGTATATACAAAAATTTGAATAATTTTTGAGTAAATAGCTGCTTCACTAAGATTATCGTTCTGGATATATTCTTCCTTTATTCTAAGTAAAAGATTCATAAGTTCTGTGTGAATATCCTCTGAGTTTTCAGGAGTAAGTAGGCGAGGTTGTAAAAGAATTGGGAAAATACCTGTAAATCCTTTAAGATTACTTATGATTGCAAAATCGAATTGAAAGATGATTCGTCTACCAGTACGTGGTGCGAATAATTCATGCAATTCTCCTGGTGGAATAATTAAGATATCATTCGGATTTAAATGGTAAGCATTTTTACTGATAACGACTTTATAATCATTCTCTAAAGGCATTATAATCTCCATAGCCGTATGCCAATGAATTGGGTAATTTTCATATTCTTTATTGACATATAGTAAAACAGATGAATTTTTTTCGTAATCAACTTTCTCAAATATCCCATCAAGTGATTTAATCATTACTACACCAATCCTTTCTTGATATATAGGTAGACATAAAATAATAATTGTATAATTTGTTGAAAAATTATAAAAAAAATGTTGATTTATATAATATAGTAACAAAAGCAAATAATATTAAAAATTGCTATACAATTTTATATAAAAATGTAATATCCATACATTAACATTGTAATATATCTTATCCTAATTGTAAACTAGATAAAGTAGTTTGGATAAAAATAAAATAATTTATAAATATTTAAAATTATTATAGCAAGACATGATAATTTTATAGCAATTATTGAGAAGTAAAATTGGAAAAATTATTATATTCTAAAGAGGTAAAATTCAAAATAAATCACATTTTTTACTAAAAAATGTACAATATATACAAAGTAAAGGAGAAATTCCAGTATGGCGAATTCAAAAAAGAAAAGTTTCATTATCACCTTAATTTTCATAGTAGTTATCATATTGGTTGTTATTCTCTTACAAGTATTTCGAAACGATGAAAGTTATGCAGAAAAATATGAAGGGTATGATTTGACTTCAAGTATAGAAGGGTTAGGAAGAGAAAATACATATACGAATTATTTAGATCATCTAGGTTTAGTTCCTTCTCCAGATGTTGAGATAGAAGTTGATCTTTTTGGTTATTCCGATGGAAAAGAAGTAGAAGTCATTGATAATTATGAAGGCGAAGGGCAAGTCTTAGTTTCAAAAGATGATGGCTATGTAGAGTGGAACATTAATGTGGCAAAGGAAGGTTTGTACAACATATACATAGAATATTTTCCGGAAGAATCTAGGGGAATTGATATTGAACGATGTATTTATATCAATGGCGAGATGCCTTTCCTTGGTGCAGATACCATAGCACTTAGCAGAGTTTGGACAGACAAGTCAGCAGTGAAACAAGATAATAGAGGAAATGATATCAGACCAAGTCAAATTGAAGAACCAAGATGGGAAAGTGCTTATTTTAAAGATTACATGGGGTATTTCACGGAACCATACCAATTTTATTTTAAACAAGGTACAAACACATTGAAATTAGAATCTGTGAATGAACCACTTGTAATACGCAAATTGGTCATTAAAAATGCGGATGAAACCCTTTCCTATGATGAGTTTAAGAAAACAATTAATATAGAAACATATAAAAATACAGATCAAAATTTTGTGAATGTAATTCAAGGAGAAGAATCTCTATTTCGTTCATCTCCATCTCTTTATGCATCATTTGACCGTGCATCCTCTAATACAGAACCATATAGTTCAGCCAAGATACGTCTTAATATGACTGGGGGTTACCAGTGGAGAGTACCAGGACAATGGATAGAGTGGGAGATAGAAGTTCCAGAAGACGGGCTTTACAATATATCTATAAAAGGAAGACAAAATTATAACCGTGGATTTGTATCAAACAGATCTTTAACCATTGATGGTAAGACGCCATTTAAAGAAGTTTCTATTATACCTTTTCATTATAGCAATACATGGGAGTTAAAAACCCTATCCGCTGATAACGGAGAGCCTTACCAATTCCCACTCACAAAAGGAAAACATACTATCCGCTTAGAAGTAACACTAGGAGATTTAGGTAATATTCTAAATACCCTAGAAGAGAGTGTTTTCCGTTTAAATGAAATGTATCGTAAGATTTTAATTCTTACAGGAACAACACCGGATAAATATAGAGATTATAGGGTGGATAAAGTTTATCCAGAAGTAATAGAAGCCATGGATTTAGAAAGCAAGATTTTATATAAATTAGTAGATGATTTAGCAGGTTATTCTGGTCAAAGAGGTTCGCAAATTGCTACGGCACAAACCCTTGCAGCTCAGTTAGAGCGTTTCGTGAATCGACCAGATAAGATACCAAAATCCTTAGAGAATTTTAAATTGAATATCTCTGCATTAGGTACTTCCATATTAACTATGAGTGAAGCTCCATTAGATGTTGATAGTATTGTTGTTAGTGCCGTAGATGCAAAATTACCAGAAGTAAAGGAAACTTTCTTTACAAAAGTAGCACATGAGTTCAGATCTTTTGCAGCGTCCTTCTTTGAAGATTATAATTCCATTGGAAATGTCTATGCGAAAGAAGATGCAGTAACAGTATGGATGCTTTCTGGTCGTGATCAAAGTACTATTTTAAAAACCATGATTGATGATACCTTTACACCAAATACAGGAATCAGTATCAATGTTAGATTAATATCTCCAGAAGTATTATTACCAGCTGTAGTAGCTGGCACTGGACCAGATATTGCATTGACGGTAGGGCAAGGAGAACCTGTGAACTTTGCAATTCGTGGTGCGGTAGAAGATTTATCTAAGTTCCAGGATTTTAGTGATGTAACACAAGAATATTACGAGCAGTCCTTGGTGCCATATCAATTCAATGGAGGTACCTATGCATTACCAGAGACTCAGTATTTTAATGTGTTATTTTATCGGAAGGATATATTAGATGAATTAGGGCTTGATGTACCTGATACATGGGATGATTTAATTAAGATTTTACCAACCATTCAAAAAAATAATATGAATGTAGGTATTCCTTCTACCGAAAGGAAAATTAATAATATAGCTAGCCCAGATTTATCCAACTTCTTTGCTCAATTATATCAAAGAGGTGGCTCTCTTTATAATAGTGATGGGTCAAGAGCCGTGATTGATACGGATCTTGGTGTGGAAGCATTTGAATCATATACAAAGTTTTTTACTCATTACAAAGTTCCAACTGTTTATGATTTTGTAAATCGTTTCAGAACAGGTGAGATGCCATTGGGTCTTG
Organism: Anaerocolumna sp.; assembly: GCA_029239975.1. Classification (GTDB taxonomy): domain Bacteria; phylum Bacillota; class Clostridia; order Lachnospirales; family Lachnospiraceae; genus Anaerocolumna. Next base: position 4,168 of record JARBTX010000020.1, on the reverse strand, counting down.
CAGATTATAACACCTTTAATACGTTGTCAGTATTTGCACCAGAGATAAGAGGTTTATGGAGTTTTGCAGTATTACCTGGTACAAAGGAAGAAGACGGAACTGTTAATCGTTCTGTTAACTTCTGGGGCAATTGTTCTATGATGCTCTCTAACGCTAAGAATAAAGAGAATGCCTGGGAATTCTTAAAGTGGTGGGCTAGTTCAGATACACAGGTGCGATTCGGGCGTGAATTAGAAAGTGTTATGGGAGCATCAGCTAGATATGCAACAGCCAACAAGGTTGCATTTGATCAATTAGCATGGAGCAGAAGTAATTCAGAAACCTTAAAAGAACAGTGGGAATGGGTGGTTGGAACACCTGAAGTTCCAGGTGGATACTACACACATAGACATATTATAAATGCAGTTCGTAAGGTAATTAATAAGAATGAAGATGCGAGAGAAACTTTACTTGATTATGCTAGAACAATTAACGATGAGCTTGAGAAAAAACGCTTAGAGTTTGGTTTAGAAGATGAATAAAGGAGAGAAACGGTATGAGTCTTAAAAGTTTAGCAGATAGAAAAAAAAGAGAAGCCAAATTCATGCTAAAAGACATGAAGGCCCATAAGACTTGTTATTTATTTTTGGCTCCTTATGCAATCTTGTTTACCACATTTGTAATCGCACCGGTAATTATTTCGATTTTTTATAGTTTTACTTACTATAACATCTTAGAACCCGCTAGATTTATTGGGCTTAGAAATTATATTAATCTGTTGTTAGCAGATGACGTATTTTTAATTGCAGTAAAAAATACATTTCTGCTAGCAGCAATAACAGGCCCCATTGGTTACTTAGCAGCATTTCTATTTGCTTGGTTTATCCATGAGTTACCAAGGTATCTAAGAGCAGTAGCTGTATTAATATTTTATGCTCCAACCATAGCTGGGCAGTTGTATTTACTTTGGGGAATTATATTTAGTGGGGATGCCTACGGGTATATTAATGGTTTGTTATTAAATCTAGGCATCATTTCACAACCAATATTATGGCTTAGTAATCCAGATTACATAATGAACGTTATTATCATCGTAGTGTTATGGATGAGTTTAGGTACTGGTTTCTTATCCTTTATAGCAGGATTACAAACCATTGGAGAAGAGCAATATGAAGCAGGATTAGTGGATGGTATTAAAAATAGATGGCAGGAACTTTGGTATATTACCTTGCCAAATATGAAACCAATGCTTATGTTTGGCGCTGTTATGGCAATTACACAATCCTTTGGTGTTGCGGATGTTACCATGGCACTTGCAGGTTTTCCAAGTACTGATTATGCAGCACAAACGGTAGTAAATCATCTAATCGACTATGGTTCCATACGATTTGAAATGGGTTATGCATCTGCTATAGCTACGATTCTTTTCTTAACCATGCTACTATGTAATAAACTAATACAATCTTTATTGCGTAAAGTAGGAACTTAAAAGGGAGACTCATTATGAAGAGATTAAAAAGAAGAAAACCGAATAGGTCACGAGGTGGAGATGTTGGAATCTACCTTATTCTGATTTTGTTTGGTGCATTTTTTGCATATCCACTTATTTTTGCAATCAATAATGCATTCAAACCTTTAGATGAGATTTTCTTATTTCCCCCAAAGTTATTTGTGCAAAAACCAACCTTAGATAATTTCCAAGATTTGTTTGTAATTATGGGAAAATCCTGGGTTCCATTTTCAAGATACATATTTAACACCGTATTTATAACAGCAGCTGGAACAGTTGGACATTTAATCATTGCTTCCATGGGCGCTTTTGTTTTGGCAAAGTATAAATTTCCAGGAAGTAAATTGTTCTTTCAATTGGTTATTTTAGCATTAATGTTTTCGACTTATGTTACAGCCATACCAAATTATTTAATTATGACAAAGCTTCATTGGGTGGATACTTATTTGGCAGTTATTATACCTGCGTTTGCATCTCCTATGGGATTGTTCTTAATGAAACAATTTATGGAAGGTATTCCTGATTCGTTAATCGAAGCTGCTAAGATCGATGGTGCAAAAGAAGGTGCTGTATTTATGAGAGTAGTAATGCCAATGGTAAAACCAGCTTGGTTAACATTAATTATATTCTCCATACAAAACCTTTGGAACAATAAAGCATCAAATTTTATTTACTCGGAAGAACTAAAAACTTTGCCATATGCCTTACAACAAATTATAAATGGCGGTGTAGCAAGAGCTGGCGTAGGTGCGGCTGTCTCTCTTTTTATGATGATTGTACCGGTAGGAATATTCATATTTGCACAAAGTAATATTATCGAGACCATGGCAACATCTGGTATTAAGGATTGAGGTGGAAGTGTGAAAAATCAAGATTTTACACACGGCAAATTTGTGCTGGCGCCCAAATTCGCGGTGCTTCGGCAGCATGGAGGTTTAATATGAAAAAACTAAAAAAACGAATCATCTGCCTTATTATACTTTTGTTAACACTTTTTACTACTGTACCTGTCTATGCTGAGCCTAGTTTTTATACATATACATATGACTTTTGGGGAGATGAAAGAGAATCACCAGATGCATATGTACCAAGTACAGTACTGATGGGAAATGATTTTGGAATAGGTAGTTTTAAAGAACCACAAGGATTGTTTGTTAGGGATAAAAATGTATATATCTGTGATTCCTTTAATAATCGTATTGTGGAATTAATAAAAAACGATACAAATTATTCCCTAGTTCGTGTAATAGATAAAATAGTAATGAATGGGGAAGAGAGTACCTTAGCATATCCACAGGATATTTTTGTGACAGAAACAGGTGATCTCTACATCTGCGACACGAATAATCAGAGAATATTAATTTTAAATAATGATTTAGACGTAATCAAAATTATAACGAAACCGGAAGATGAGACCATAGATAGTACTTCTGATTTTTTACCTATCAAATTAGTAGTTGATAGTGCTGGAAGAATTTACGTTCAGGCCATGAATGTAAATAAGGGTTTAATGGAATTTGCTCCAGAAGGAACCTTTACAGGTTACATTGGTGCAAATAAAGTTACTGTTAATTTAGTAGATTATTTTTGGAAGATGATATCAACAAAAGCACAAAGAGCGCAGATGGAGTTATTTGTTCCAACGGAATATAACAATCTAGCATTAGATTTAGACGGATTTATTTATACCACCACAAGTACGTTTAATGGAAGAGATTTAATAAGTGGTGGAGCCAATCCAATTAGAAAGTTAAATTCCATGGGTACTGATATCTTAGTTCGTAACGGTTTCTATCCACCAATCGGTGATATTTATTGGGGCAATGCAGGTGGTATTAGCGGATCATCAAAGTTAATAGATGTAGTAGCTCTTGAAAATGATACTTATTGTGCAGTTGACCGTGTTCGTGGACGTATTTTTTCATATGACTTTCAAGGAAATCTTTTATATGCATTTGGAGGACAGGGTAATAAAGCTGGATTCTTTCAGTATCCTTCCGCAATTGAAGACATTGGTGATCAATTATTGGTATTGGATTCACGTTCTGCTACTTTAACTGAATTATCGTTAACCCAGTATGGAAGATTGATTAATGAAGGCTTAATGCAATATAAAAAAGGAAATTATGATTTGTCAGCTAAAAAATGGGAAGAAGTTTTAAAATTTAACGGAAATTATGATTTGGCTTATATTGGCATTGGACGTTCTTTCTTAAGAAAAGGCGAGTATAAAAAGGCAATGGAGTATTTTGAACTTAAGATGGATGATGAGAATTATTCCAAAGCATTTAAATTATATCGAAAAGAATTGGTGGAAGATAATATAGGCTATGCTCTTATAGTATTGGCAGCCTTTATTTTAATACCAAAAGTAATTAAGATTTTTAAGAAAATCAAAAGGGAGGTGGAAAAGGAATGAGTTTAGCAAATGTGTTCAATCGAAGCCGTTTCGAGCATTTATTAAAGACTTTAAAGTATTCCTTTTATGTAATCTTACACCCTTTTGATGGATTTTGGGATTTAACACATGAAAGGCGAGGCTCTGTTGGGGCAGCAAACGTTATTGTTTTATTGGTTCTCCTAACTACAATATGGGAGATGCAATTTACTAACTTTATGTTCTATAAGATTCAATGGGAGTATGTCAATATATTCATGGTCATATTAGGATTCATTGTG
>JARBTX010000019.1 GCA_029239975.1 Anaerocolumna sp. | reverse complement strand
TTATAATGTAGTTCGTCACTTCGGCGAAGTAGCTCAGTTGGCTAGAGCACGCGGTTCATACCCGCGGTGTCGGCGGTTCAAATCCGTCCTTCGCTATTACATGTAAAAGGTGGTTGCAGAAATTGCAACCACCTTTTTTGTTATCTTAAATATTACTATATGTGACAAAAATTATTTGTCCATATACGTTCATTCAAATTTTATCATGTTATTATTAGTCTAATAATTCCGGTTTATTATCTATTATAAAATCCAACTAAGACTTCATATAAAAATTGAATTAACTAGTATAAATTACCATGAGCAATCTTAATAACCCCTAAAATAAAGGGTCTTAATCTTAAAAAATTTAGTTCTAATCTACTAATCATAATCTGTTTAATTTCTTAAGTAACCTTAACTCTCTTGATTCGATACTACTTGGCATTCTATGAATTTCTTGTCAAAAAGTTTTATAAATATCACTCTGATTTTTGACAAACATTTTAAAATCCACAACCTATAATACAGGTCTAACGAGTCAAAAAAGCATTTGAATATGCAGATGGGAGTAATGAAAAAACAAGGTTTATCACAAAGTGAACGTTGTATCATTTGCTTTGTGAATTTGGCCACGCCCAACTTTATGGTGATAAGGCAGAATGGAGGATTAGAATGAAAGAATTAAATTTGAAAAAGATAATCGTTAATATAATGGGAGTGGTTATGGCAAGGGCTATCTTCGTAGGTATGAATCCTATAGCAATTGGTTATTTTGCAGCAGTTTACTTAGAAAAAAAAGGACGAATTACTATTATGTTTTCCGTGCTTTTAGGTATGTTAACCGTACTTCCAATAATAGATGTAGCAAAATATTTAATTGTTATGATTGTAGTGTCCGTTATAACAGCACTGATAGAATATAATAATAAAAGAGTATCCGTTGGTGTGATGGGAGCAGTTTCAGGGGGCATTACGGCAGCAATGACTATAACGAATGGGGTATTAAGTCAACATGCAATTTATAGTCTTATGTTAGCTGTAGCAGAAGGAATAGCTGTATTTGCTTTCTGCTTTATTTTTAGAAAAGGATTAGAACCTATTATGCATGGAATAAAGGGACAAGCCCTTGATAATGAACAAATTATCAGCATTGCAGTTATTTTAGCTGTATTTATATACGGTGTTCCAAACTTTCCGGCAATACAATTGTCTCTTACATTAACTATTTCCTTGTTTAGCGTGCTCTTAATTGGATATAAATATGGTGCAGGGTATGGAGCAATAGCAGGAGCTGCCTGTGGGGTCATATTGGCCATTAAAAGCGGTCAAATTAATCAAATAGGGTTAATGTGTATGTTAGGTATTATAGCGGGTACATTTCGTGAAATGGGGCGTATTGTGACCATGTTAATGTATTCTGCAGGAGTGATTATACTCGGGGAAATGTATCAAAACAGTCAATTAAATACATCATCAATAGGTGCATTAATTTCTTGTGGAGTATTATTTATATTATTACCGAAATCTTTTATTTTTAAGGTCAATATAGAAGCAGCTGCGGAAGAAGAGGATGTATTTGTAAGACAAAGTATTCAAAATGTAGCCAGAGGGAAATTAAGGGACTTTTCAGAAAGTTTTCATAGCTTATCTAGTACCTTTAATGCTATATCTGATAAAAAAGAAGCATTAACCAAAAAAGATAAAGGTGAAATCTTTGATGAATTATCAGAGCAATTATGTAAGGATTGTTCTAATTGCAATATTTGCTGGAAGAGTTACTTTTATGATACGTATCAAGGTGCATATTATATAATGGATATGGTGGATAAGAATGGTGCGATATCAATTAGTGAAGTTCCAATGGAGTTTGCTGATAGATGTATTTGTTTGGATCATTTCCTATCAGAAACCAAACGAATTTTAGAAATTGCAAAGTTAAATTTAACTTGGCACAATCGAATGGCGGAAAGTAGAGAAGCTATAGCAGATCAATTAAGTGAAGTAGCAAATATTATTGATGATTTTTCCTTGGATTTATATAAAACGGTAGAAACAAAAGAAATTGATAAAAAACAAATGATATATAAATTAAAAGCGAACCATATTATAGTAAAAAGAATCGCAATCTTTGAAAAAAGAAATGATAAACAAGAAATTTACCTTACTGCCCGTACGGAGCGTGGAAGGTGCATTACAACAAAAGAAGCAGCTTCATTAGTCAGTGATGCTTTTGGAAAACGTATGCGTCCATCAGATACCTGTAAAAAAGTAATGGCAAAAGAGTATGACACTTATGTATTTGTTGAAGATGCTAATTATACGGTATATACCGGTATGAGCAAAATGACAAAAGAAGGTGGTCGCATCTCAGGAGATAATTATTCTTTTATATATCCAGATCCAGGGACTTTGGTAATGACCTTATCCGATGGTATGGGTACTGGAGAAGCTGCTTGTGAAGAAAGTGAATCAGTTGTTGAATTATTGGAACAATTTATTGAAGCAGGATTTCGAAAAGAATCTGCAATTAAATTAATTAATTCTATCCTTGTTTTAAAATCAGAAGAACAGACCTTTTCCTCTATTGATATGAGTGTGGTAAATTTATATACTGGTGTATGTGATATTATCAAAATAGGAGCAAGTACAACTTTTATTAAAAGAGATACCTGGGTAGAAACCATTTCATCAACTTCTCTTCCAGTTGGTATTTTAAATCAAGTGGATTATGATGTTATTACGAAAAATCTATATGATGGAGATTTTATCGTAATGGTAACCGATGGTGTTATTGATTGTATTCCTGGGGATGAAAAAGAAAAATTCCTGGAAGAATTTATTCAGGATTTAAGTTCGAATAATGCTCAGGAGATTGCAAATTGTGTATTAAATCAAGCGTTAGAATTAAATGGGTGGGTACCAAAAGACGATATGACAGTGTTAGTAACAAGCTTTTGGAAGAAGTAATATCTGGTACTCTTGAAATTTCATTTTTTTAGTTGTAAAATGAGAAAAAGTGAACCATTTTACACATAGGAGTAAATAATGCTAAAAACCGTAGAGACATATATGCTCGAACACAATATGATAACAAAGGGAGACAGAATCGTCATTGGTGTTTCAGGTGGAGCCGATTCGGTCTGCCTTTTCCATGTTTTGCTTTCCTTAACTACAAAATACAACTTAAGTCTTTTTGTAGTGCATGTAAATCATATGATTAGGGGTAACGCCGCAGATGATGATGAAAATTACGTTCGCAAATTATGTGAACGCAGTGGGGTATCATTTACATTAGTAAAAGCAGATGTTAGGACTATGGCTAAAACAGAAGGATTATCAGAAGAAGAAGCTGGAAGAATAATAAGGTATCATGCTTTTTATGAATGTTTACAAAAAAATAAGTGTAATAAAATTGCAATTGCGCATAATAAAAATGATAATGCAGAAACAATTCTTTTTCATCTGTTTCGTGGAAGTGGCATCAAAGGTTTAACAGGAATTAGAGAAACCAGAGACAACATAATAAGGCCGCTACTTGGAATAACAAGGGTGGATATTGAAACATATTTAAAAGAAAATAACTTGGTTTACCATGATGACCATACCAATTTTACACTAGATTATAGCCGTAATAAAATAAGGCATAGAATCATAAAATTTGCACAAGAAGAAATAAATTCTAAAGTAGTAGAGCATATTGTTAGTGCGGCAAATCAATTAAAAGAGATTAATGAGTATTTGCAAAATAACATTAAGTCTGCTTATGAAAGGTATGTTATCTACAGTGAAGAAATGAATTCCTGTATTATCTTAGTGAAGGATCTAAAAAATGAAAATATTGTGATACAAAAAGGGATAATACGATCCATGTTTGAGCATATAGCACAGCAGTTAAAAGATGTGGATGCATTGCATATTGATCTTGTTTTAAGTTTAATGGAAAAGGAAGTAGGTAAATCTCTTAATTTACCCTATGGATTAATAGCCATAAAGGGATATGATGACATTACTGTAATGTTAGGTTCTGAATATCGTAAAAGAAATCCAAATTATTGTAGTGAATTAACAAATGCAATCGATGAAATACAAATATCAGAACCAGGGGAATACTATATTCCTAAGTTAAATGGGTTTTTGACAGTAAAAATATTTAATTATAAAAAAAATATGATAATTCCTAAAAATGGGTGTACGAAATGGTTTGACTATGATAAAATAAAAAATACTGTTTTAATTCGAACAAGAAAAGAGGGCGATTTTTTACAAATCGATTCAAAAGGAAGCAATAAGAAATTAAAGTCCCTTTTTATTGACGAAAAAGTGCCGAAAGAAAAAAGAGATTCGTATCCTTTAGTAACAGATGGTTCACATATTATGTGGATTATCGGTGGCAGGATGAGTGAGGCATATAAGGTAAGTCAAGAGACAAAAATAATACTTGAGATAAGTCTAGATGGAGGAAAACAAAATGACAGACATTAAGATGGAAGACAGACTAAAGGTACTTATATCAGAGGAAGAAGTAAACAAAAAAATCCAAGAATTAGGTGAACAAATCAGCAAAGATTATGCTGGAAAAGAAATTCACTTAATCTGTGTATTAAAGGGTGGTGTATTTGTTACTACAGAACTAGCTAAGAGATTAACTGTTCCTGTATCCTTTGATTTTATGGCTGTTTCCAGTTATGGAGATGAAACGGTAAGTTCCGGTAGAGTAAAAATTATTAAAGATTTAGATGATTCCATTGAAGGAAAGGATGTATTAATTGTAGAAGATATCATTGATTCAGGTAATACATTAAGATATTTATTAGATATGTTAAACAGCAGAAAACCAAACAGTTTGAAATTATGTACGTTACTTGATAAACCAGAAAGAAGAGTTACAGATGTTGAAGTGGATTATGTAGGATTCCAAATTCCAGATAAGTTTGTTATCGGATATGGACTTGACTACGCACAAAAATATAGAAACTTACCATATATTGGTGTAATAGAATAAAGTGAAAGGAGGTCATTCAGTGAGAAGACAGCTAAAAGGTTATGGGTTCTATCTCATTATCTTGGCTATTATCTTAGTTGCTATGTTATTATCAGATAGCTATAGTAATAGTGGTAAAGAGAACTATGGAATCACACATTTCCTTAATGACCTAGAAAGTGGAAAATTAGAAAGAGTTGATGTATACCAAAATGTAGAAGTGCCTACCGGTGAAATACGTGTCACATTAAAAGACAAGAGCAAAGAACAATTCTTTGTACCTAATGTAAATCAGATTATGGAACAAACTTTAAACCATGAAATGACACCGATTGTGCATAATATTTCAAAACCTAACTGGTTCTTGACTAGTGTATTACCATATTTATTAGGGTTTGTAGTTATTATAATACTATTCTCATTTTTATCCAACCAAGCTGCAGGTGGTGGTGGCGGTAATAGCAAGGTGATGAATTTTGGTAAGAGCAGAGCTAAAATGACCACAGATGAGAATAAGAAAACAACTTTTAAAAATGTGGCAGGCTTGGAAGAAGAAAAAGAAGAATTAAGAGAAATTGTTGATTTCCTTCGGGCACCTAAAAAATACATGCAGGTAGGTGCAAGAATTCCAAAAGGTGTTCTTCTAGAAGGACCGCCAGGAACAGGTAAAACGTTGCTTGCAAAAGCAGTTGCTGGAGAAGCTGGCGTTCCGTTCTTTAGTATATCAGGTTCAGACTTTGTTGAAATGTTTGTTGGTGTTGGTGCATCCAGAGTAAGAGATTTATTTGAAGATGCAAAAAAACATTCGCCTTGTATCGTATTTATTGATGAAATCGATGCCGTTGCAAGAAGAAGAGGTACCGGCATGGGTGGTGGACACGATGAAAGAGAACAAACCTTAAATCAATTATTAGTTGAAATGGATGGTTTTGGTGCCAATGAAGGAATTATTGTAATGGCAGCAACCAACCGTGTAGATATCTTAGATCCTGCTATTTTACGTCCAGGTCGTTTCGATCGTAAGGTTATGGTAGGTCGTCCTGATGTAAAGGGTAGAGAAGAAATTTTACAAGTACATGCAAAAGGAAAGCCACTTGGTGAAGATGTTGATTTAAAGAGAATTGCTCAAACAACCGCAGGCTTTACTGGTGCAGATCTTGAGAACTTATTAAATGAAGCTGCTATTAGTGCAGCAAAAGATAATAGATCTTTTATTGTCCATGAAGATATAAACAAATCATTTATAAAAGTTGGTATTGGAACAGAAAAGAAGAGTCGTGTTATTTCTGATAAAGAAAAACGTATTACTGCTTACCATGAAGCAGGTCACGCTATCTTATTCCATGTTCTCCCAGATGTAGGGCCAGTATACACAGTATCTATTATACCAACTGGTAATGGAGCTGCGGGTTATACTATGCCATTACCTGAAAAAGATGAAATGTTTAATACAAAGGGAAGAATGGAACAAGATATTATTGTTGGATTAGGTGGTAGAGCTGCAGAAGAACTAATCTTTGATGATATTACTACTGGTGCTTCTCAAGATATTAAGATGGCAACAAAAACCGCAAGAGCGATGGTTACAAAGTATGGTTTCTCTAGTACGGTTGGTATGGTAAATTACGATAGTGATGATGATGAAGTTTTCATAGGTCGTGATCTTGCACATACAAGAAGTTATAGTGAAAATGTTGCTAGAACCATTGATGATGAAGTAAAAGGAATGATTGATCATTGCTATAGCGAAGCAAAACGTATTCTTATAGAGTATAACGATGTACTTCATGGTTGTGCTAAACTATTAATCGAAAAAGAAAGAATTAATAGAGAAGAATTCGAAGCATTATTTGATAAACCAACCAATGATGACGATGATTTAGATAGCGTGGTATTAGATATTTAAGAATACAGATACAAAAAATGAATGAAATATAAAAACATTTTTATAGGTTTTTTATGTTGGTATATTATGTAACCCAAAAACAAGTGTAAAAACAGACAAAAAAAGATTTAAAAATTTTGAATGTTTGTGCACACTTTTGACGGACAAGATGATATACTAATAAACGTAAACCCCAATACATTATATAGTTTTTGCTACACCCCATAAGTAACAAAAATACCTTCTCCAAAAAAAGGACAGCTAACGGAAAGCTGTTCTTTTTTTTATCCTTTGAAAAGATATAAGCATCTCTATTCTTAAAAGATTCAACATATGAATTCTTTTCGTTATTTCTTGGTTGTAATTCACTAAATATTGTTATAATATAATAACAGAAAAATTATTGGTAACGTTTCCAAAAAATAATATAAATTTCAATTGACTAAGGTAATCTATAGTATGAAAGGACAAAACCGATGTTAAATAAAAAGGCAATATTCAGTGATGGTACGAGTAATTATTTAATGCCATGTGAACCAATGGAACATGAAGAAGTAACGGTACGATTAAGAACTGGTTTAAATAATGCAGATAACATATATCTTAATACAGGGAATGAAAGTTTTAAGATGCATCTATCAGGAAATGATGAGCTCTTTAGCTATTATGACACTACCTTATCATTAGCTAATGAACAAGTTGATTATTACTTTGAAATTAGTGATGGTACAGAAATATTATTTTATAACAGAGAAGGTGTTGTAGAAGAGATTAATCCTAACTATAACTTTTTGATTACTCCTGGGTTTAAAACACCTGATTGGGCAAAAGGTGCTATTTTTTATCAAATATACGTAGACCGTTTTTATAATGGTGACAAATCCAATGACGTATTAGATATGGAATATTTTTATATTGGAGATGGTACTAGTCAGGTAACAGATTGGGATAAGTATCCGGATGCAATAGGCTATAGAGAATTTTATGGTGGTGATTTAGAAGGAGTACGTCAAAAGTTAGATTACTTAGAGGAACTAGGTGTAGAGGTAATCTATTTAAATCCTATCTTTGTATCACCGTCCAATCATAAATATGATACACAAGATTATGATTATGTTGATCCCCATTTTGGAGTAATTGTAGAAGCTGGTGGAGATGTATTACGTGATGATGCAAGATCAAACCGTGAGGCAACCAAATATATTAAAAGAGTTACGGATAAGAATAATTTAGAAGCAAGTAATGAACTCTTTATTAAATTAGTGGAAGAGATTCACGAAAGAGGTATGAAGGTGATTTTAGATGGTGTTTTTAATCACTGTGGCTCCTTCAATAAATGGTTGGATCGTGAAGGGATATATGAAGAATCCGGAGATTATGAAAGTGGTGCATATTCCGATAAAAATAGCCCATATCAATCGTTCTTTGACTTTTCAGAAGATGCTTGGCCTAATAATGGTAGTTATAGTGGCTGGTGGGGTCATGACACCTTACCTAAGTTAAATTATGAAGGTTCAAAAAAATTATATAATTATATTCTAGATATTGCTGCGAAATGGGTATCAGAACCTTTTAATTGTGATGGTTGGAGACTTGACGTTGCTGCAGATTTAGGTTTATCGGATGAATTTAATCATATGTTTTGGAAGGATTTTAGAAAAGCGGTAAAGGATGCAAATCCAGACGCACTTATTCTTGCAGAACATTATGGTGATCCCGGTTCCTGGTTACAAGGGGATGAATGGGATTCTGTTATGAATTATGATGCATTTATGGAACCTTTAACATGGTTTTTAACAGGAGTCGAAAAGCATAGTGATGAGTTTAGAGGAGAATTATTAGGGCAATCTGTTGCTTTCTTTGAATCTATGAAATATCATATGTCAAAATATCAAACACCATCACTTCTAGTTGCAATGAATGAGCTATCAAATCATGACCATTCAAGATTCCTAACAAGGACGAATAGTAGAGTGGGAAGAACAAATACATTAGGACCGATTGCAGCAGAAGAAGATATTAATAAAGGAATTATGCGAGCCGCAGTTATGGTTCAAATGACATGGCCAGGTGCACCAACGATTTATTATGGGGATGAAGCAGGAGTATGTGGATGGACGGATCCGGATAATAGAAGGACATATCCTTGGGGAAATGAGGATCTTGAATTAATTAAGTTTCATAAAGATATTATTAGTATTCATAAAAGTTTTGAAGCTCTACAAACCGGATCTATCCTATTTTTATTAGGAGAACCTGGGTTTATTAGTTATGGCCGTTTTGATGATATGGATAAATTCGTGGTGGCTTTGAATCGAAACAATTATGACATTACAGTAAGCATTCCTGTATGGGAAATTGGAATTACAGATGATGAGTGGTTAGTAAGCTTGATGAATTCTTATTTTGATGGATATGATTTAGAGAGAGATTCTTATCAGGTTGAATCAGGAAGGTTAAATATAACGTTATCTCCTACATCAGCAATTATTTTAAAGAATAGTAACAAACATTGATTTTAGCATGATAGAAAAGTTTCAAACATTGATTTTAGCGTTATAGAATAGTAACAAACATTGATAAAAAATAAAAAATTTGAAAAAATTTCATTTGGGTACTTGAAATCAATAAAACATTGTGCTATAATCATTCCTTGTCAGAAAGAATATGGTTTATAAAACCATAAATGCCGGCGTGGCGGAACTGGCAGACGCACAGGACTTAAAATCCTGCGGGCCTAATCGCCCGTACCGGTTCGATTCCGGTCGCCGGCACTCTTTCAAACAAATCATATTTTATAAGTGGTACGAATATAATAAAACATGCGGGTGTAGTTCAATGGTAGAACACTAGCCTTCCAAGCTAGATACGTGGGTTCGATTCCCATCACCCGCTTTTTTGTTGTTTAAATTTAATATTTTAACGGTTGTTTGAGTATACTATATTATAATCGTCTTAAAGGTAATTAAGGATTAGCCTGGAAAGGATTGGTAGATATGCTCAAATTATACAATAACACATTAAAATATATTCTTCTTTTCTTTGTAGGTGGTTATTCGTATGTAGGCGTTGAAACACTATTCCGTGGGTATTCACATATTTCGATGCTTATAGCAGGTGGTATATGTTTTATTCTAATTGGATTATTAAATGAATCGTTTCCCACAAAGATTTCACTAGTAAGTCAGATGGTCATATCAGCTGTTATTATCACAGTTGTTGAATTCATTGTAGGAATGATTGTAAATGTGTGGTTGGGACTTAATGTATGGGATTATTCAGATTTACCATATAATTTTTTAGGTCAGATTTGCTTGTTGTTTACTAACATTTGGTTTTTATTATCTTTATTAGCCATATTAATGGATGATTATTTAAAATATTTTTTATTAGGTGATGAAAAACCACATTATAAAATTTTTTAGTCAAAGGACTTTTGTAGTTTACAAAAGTCCTTTCTTATTTTGGAAAACTCCTATGTGTTTCATTTTTGTTTCATTTATGTTAGAATAGATAAAAATTGTTTAAACTTTAATGTTTTTAAGTTTATAACAATCGCCGAATTTCTTAAATCCGGTAAAATGGAGGAATGCTTATGAAAATCTTATTAACAGCAATCAATGCGAAATATATACATTCTAATCTAGCTATTCATAGTTTAGCAGCGTATTCACATAAATATAAAGACCACATAAAATTAGCTGAATTTACAATTAATCATTATCTTGATGATATTCTACAAAGCATATACAAAGAAAAACCTGATTTTATCGGTTTATCCTGTTATATATGGAATATTTCCATGGTTGAAGAGTTATGCGTTGAACTAAAGAAGGTTTTACCAAATACAAAAATATGGCTTGGTGGACCAGAAGTATCATACGACGGTGAAAAGTATCTTAAAACCAATTTAAATATAGACGGAATTATGATTGGTGAAGGAGAAGAAACCTTTAAAGAGATATTGGATTATTATATAGAAAATGCATTGCCATTAAACGAAGTTAGGGGAATTGTATATCGTAATAGTGCCTTAAGTTATTCCGAAGATTGCAAGGATAATTCTTTAAATGAAACCCTTATTACTACAGCGTTTAGACCAGCACTTAATTTTAGTACGATACCATTTGCATATGAAGACATGGCTGATTTTGAGAATAAGATTATTTATTACGAAACCAGCAGGGGATGTCCTTATTCTTGTAGTTATTGTTTATCGTCAATTGAAAATTCAGTTAGATTAAGAGACACCAACTTAGTAAAGCGAGAATTAGGAATCTTTCTTGATAATAAAGTTCCACAAGTTAAATTCGTTGATCGTACCTTTAACTGCAATCACAAACATGCAATGGAAATATGGAGTTTTATTAAAGAAAATGATAATGGCATTACAAATTTTCATTTTGAAGTATCAGCTGATATCTTAAATGATGAAGAATTAAATCTAATTAACTCCATGCGAGAGGGGTTAGTACAATTAGAAATAGGAGTTCAATCAACCAATAAGGACACCATTAAAGCAATTCATAGAAGTATGAATATGGACAAACTCAAGAATGCTGTAAATCGCATAAAAGAAGGGGAAAATGTGCATCAACATTTAGATCTAATTGCTGGACTTCCCTATGAAGATCTAGCATCTTTTAGACAGTCCTTTAATGACGTATATGCTCTAAAACCAGATCAATTACAGCTTGGATTTCTAAAGGTGTTAAAAGGTTCTAGAATGCATGATGAAAGTAGCAATTATGGAATTGTATATAAAAGTACAGCTCCATATGAAGTGCTTTTTACCAACTGGTTAAGCTATGACGATGTACTTAAATTAAAATCCTTGGAAGATATGGTAGAAACCTACTATAACAGTGGACAGTTTGTTTATGCTATAAAGTATATGGAACATTTTTTTGAAACACCATTTGATTTATATCAATGTTTAGGTGATTTTTACGAAAATAACAACTTATTTAAGATGAATCACAATAGAATGCGAAGATATGAAATACTAATCGATTTTATGAAAGAACAAGAGAGTCTTGGTAAACATATTAATCTTTTGGCATTTAAGTCCATCTTAGTACATGACTTGTATTTAAGAGAAAATTTAAAGAATCGACCTATCTTTGCAGAAGATCAAGAAGAATATAAGAAACGTTATCGTGATTTTTATTATGATGAAGAAAAAATGTTAAATTTACTAAATGTATCAAAAGATAAAACAGGCGAAAACGATAGTAAGGGCAAATACAAACAATACCTTCATTTAGAACACTATAACATAGATATTAAACAGACTGTAGATACCGGTTTGGTGGTAGATGCTGACCAGTTTATGTTGTACGATTATATGCACCGCAACCCTTTAAATTACGAAGCGAGGGCGATTCTAGTAGAACTTTAAATGATTTATTCCTATTGTCGTTGTTGCGGTTTAAAGCGTAAAGGAAAGGGGAAGGTTATAAGGAGAAAACATGGCAAAAAGAATATCAAAAGTAGAGAGAGAAAGAATTAATAAAATCTTAGAATTATTGAATCAACATTATTCTACGGAGTATAAATGTTTTTTGAATTACGAAACCCCTTGGCAACTATTAATTGCTACTATTTTAAGTGCTCAATGTACTGACGAGAGAGTCAATCTGGTAACAAAAGATTTATTTCAAAAGTATAAATCCATTGAAGATTTCGCCAATGCTGACTTAAAGGAATTAGAAAAGGATATTCATTCTACTGGATTTTATCACAATAAAGCCAAGAACATTATTTTATGTGCAAGGGCATTGTGTGTTGACCATGGTGGTGAAGTACCAAGAGATATTGATGAATTAACAAAATTAGCTGGTGTTGGAAGAAAAACAGCCAATGTAATACGTGGTAATATATATCATGAGCCTAGCATTGTAGTAGATACTCATGTAAAAAGAATATCCAATAAATTAGGCTTTACAAAAGAAGATGATCCAGTAAAAATAGAGTTTGAGTTAATGGAGAAAATCCCAAAAGAACACTGGATTCTTTATAATATCCAGATTATTTCACATGGAAGATCAATTTGTACAGCAAGGAATCCAAAATGCAGTGAATGTTTTTTAAGTTCCTTGTGTAAATCAGCAGGAAAGTAGTGAAAAATATTTTCCAACCGTAAATTTGTGCTGGTACTCAAATTCACGATGTTAAGCAGCACGGAGGATTAATATGGACAATAAGAAAGATAAAAAAAATTTAACAAAAACCACAACATTCGTATGTTTTGATATAGAAACGACTGGATTAAATCCACAGAATGAAAAAATAATAGAAATAGGGGCATTAAAAGTTATAGATGGTAAAATAGTCGGAAATTTTTCTGAACTCATAAACCCACAGGTACCATTATCAAAAATGATTACTAACTTAACTGGTATTAGTGATGACATGGTGAAAGATGCAGATACAGAAGAGAATGTCATAAAAAGATTTTTAGATTTTGCAGGTGATTATATAGTAATGGGACATAATATAAAGTTTGACTATAGTTTTATAAAAACAGCAGCAAAACGTTATAAAATTAATTTTGAAAGGCTTGGTATTGACACATTAGATATTAGTAGAAAAATGCTTCGGGATTTAGAAAGTAGAAGTTTAGAAAGCTTATGCAAGTATTACCAAATTACAAACAATCATGCTCATCGTGCTTACGATGATGCAAAAGCTACTACACTTTTATATGTTAATTTATGTAACCAGTTCTACTTAGACAATCCCGATGTATTTACACCAAAACCTTTGATATATAAGGCAAAGAAAATACAAGCCATAACAAATAAACAAAAAAATTACTTGATAGATTTGCTAAAATATCATAATATAGAAGATGTACAACCAATTGATACTTTGACGCAAAGTGAAGCATCAAAGTGGATTGATCGTATAATTCTTGAATATGGAAGAATAAACTAAATAGAAAATATTTATACTAATAAATAAGTTCATTTAATGATCTTAAAATAGATTCCTTAGTTAAAGAATTAAGTGATTCTGCAACTTGAATTAAGTCCCTAATTTTTTCTGTAGTATTTACTTCTTTGTAAATAGTTGCTAACAAGATATAATTTTTACTAATATCAGTTTTACATTCAATACCATACTCAAGAACCGTTATTGCTTCTAGAATCAAACCATTATCGTATAGATAAGAACCCCACTTAATTAAAGTTTGAACTAGTAGGGTATAATTACTATCACACTCAGAAAGAAATGTAATGTTAGCAGTTCCATATTGGAGTTTTAAATCGGTATTTGATAACCCAGTAAGATTTAATATTGATTTCCCAGATAACGTTTTGATCAAGTTTTGCATATTTGATAATTCTTCATTGGTTGTCTCAACAATGGGTAGAATTTCAAGTGGTATCTTGATATAATCAAGTCCTGTGATATCTGTCTTACGAATGGAATTAGAAGCATGTTCATTACTCCAGAATATTTCTTTGTCTTGTTGCATTTTACGATTTGATTTAGAGATACTAAGATGAAGAAAAATTACTACAATCAAAAATAAAGTAAATGCGATAGGCATATGGTTATTCTCCGATCTGCCAAAACACCACGTATTTGGGCGTTGGCGCTAAATTTATAATTGAATTATATTTATATTAAATGTAATGTGAAAATAATTTACATTATGACCAATTTTAAATAAAAAACAAAGAGGTGAAACACATGAATTTTAACAGAAAAACAAAAAAAATAATTTCTACAATAATAATATTAATACTTGTATTATCAATGGTTATTCCTATGGTATTAAGCGCTATACTTTAGGTTTAGTACAATTGTATACTATGAATATACATAAAGTAAAGGTAAATTTGAAACTACTAAAAGTATTATCTTGATAATCTAAAGTATTATGTTACAATAAATTTTAATGTGAAAAGGAGGAAATGACAATGACAAAGAAGAAATTCATGGTACTTACAATGATACTATTTGCGTTTTGTTTATTTTCTACAACTATGAATACCAAAGTTTTTGCAGAATCGGAAGATAATGTAATTACAAAAGGTGTTTTTATAGATTCCATTGACATTGGTGGTATGACAGCAGATGAAGCAGAACAAGCTGTTAAGGATTATGTAGATAATCTTAAAAGCAAAAAAGTTGTGGTATCTGTTGATGCGGATAAAGAAACGATTACACTAGATGATCTTGAATATAATTATAAAGATAACAATTATATTGAAGAGGCTTTGGTAATAGGGAAGTCTGGAAATTTAATAAAAAGGTATAAAGAATTAAAAGATACAGAAGAATCCAATCTAGTTTATAAATTAGAGTTTAGTGTAAATGATGATAAAATCAAGAAATTTGTAAAAAAGAAATTAAGCGATTATGATATAAAAGCTGAAAATGCCACTGTTAAAAGAGTGAATGGTGAATTTCAATACACAGATCATAAAATCGGAAGAAAAGTTGAAGTAGATCAAACGGTTGAAACAATAAAAAATGCTATATTTAACAATTGGAATCAACAGGATTTAGAATTATCTGCAGTTGTTGTTGATGATAACCCAAAGTACACGAAAGAAATGGTAGAGAAATGTAACACAGTATTAGGAACTTTCTCAACCACTTATACTACTTCATCAGCAGATAGAGCTGGTAATTTAGCAAATGGTGCAAGATTAATTAACAATACAGTACTTTATCCTGGTGATGTGTTTTCAGCATATGAAAAGTTAACACCATTTACTACAGAAAATGGTTACTTTGAAGCTGGAGCTTATGCGAATGGTAAAGTAGTTGATAGTATTGGTGGTGGTGCTTGTCAAGTAACTACTACACTTTATAATTCAGTGTTATTATCTGAATTAGAAATCGTAGAACGTTCTGCTCATTCCATGACAATTGGTTATGTTGATTTATCAAGAGATGCGGCAATCGCAGGAACATGGAAGGATTTAAAGTTTAAAAACAATTCTGATTCGCCTATATTAATTGAAGCATACACTTATGATAGAACTATTACTTTTAATGTATGGGGAAATGAAACGAGAGATACAAAATCACGTAAAATTAAATTTGAAACTGTTATATTAGATGAAAAGCAACCAGGAAAAGATGTAATAACAGAAGATAAAACAAAACCGACATCTTATGTTGTGACAACACAAGCTGCGCATATCGGTTATACAGCTGAATTATATAAAATTGTATATGAAGATGGTGTGGAAGTAAGTAGAACTAGAGTGAATAAAAGTATCTATAATCCTTCACCACGTTACATCACAGTAGGTACGAAAGTAGAAGAACCACCAAAGGAAGATCCAAAGGATGATTCAAAGGATGATTCTACGAAGAATCCAAATAAACCTACACCAGAAGGTGACAATCCAGATGATTTAAATGATACTACAACTGGAGATAATAATGATATAAATAATAATTCAGAAGATTACGATATTACTAATGATGAGAATAATACAGATTCTAATGTAGACATAGAAATATAACAATTAGAAAGAATATGAGATTGAATTAATAATCATTCATTCTCATATTCTTTCTATTACAATAAAAAGTATAATATACTGTGTAAAAATACGTTTCATTGGAATATTATAAATATTGATTGGAATGTTAAAAGCCTTACTGTATGATTTTTTAAGACTTTTAACACTTTAATCAATTTTAAAAAGATTAGAATTTCAAAAATACATCACATAAGTGAAGCAGAACGTAAGTGAAGAAGGAGTTCAATATGGAGATAGGGAAAGTATCCGAATCAATATTAAAAAGATCCATACTTAAACAAATTAAACATAGAAGAAAAGAAGTGCTTGTTGGACCTGGTGTAGGAGAAGACTGTAGTGTAGTTGAACTAGAACCAAACGAAGTATTTGTAATATCAACAGATCCTATTACTGGCACAAAAGAAGACATTGGTAAACTTGCGGTACATATCACAGCCAATGATATATCATCCAGTGGAGCTGAAATTATTGGTGTAATGCTAACTATTATTTTGCCAGAGGGAACGAAGGAATCCGAACTCAAAGAAATAATGAAAGAAATAGAGAGTGTTTGTTCAAGTTTAAACATTGAGATTATGGGTGGGCATACAGAAATAACAGCTGCCGTTAATCAACCTATTATTACGGTAACAGGTGTTGGTAAAATGCCAAAAGACGCGATGATTAAAACAGCTGGTGTAAAACCTGGTCAAGAAATTGTAATGTCAAAATGGGCAGGTATTGAAGGAACTGCAATTATAGCGAAAGCAAAAGAAAAAGAATTATTAACTATATATACCACTGATTTTATTAATGGTGCGAAAGATTTTATTGAATATATATCAGTTGTAGTAGAGTCTAAGGTAGCCAGACGTCTAGGAGTAACATCCATGCATGACGTTACAGAAGGCGGTATATATGGAGCCTTGTGGGAGCTAGGTGCAGCCTCCAATGTAGGTATAGAAGTAGACCTAAAAAAAATTCCTATTAAACAAGAGACAGTTGAAATTTGTGAGTTTTACGATTTGAATCCATATCAATTAATATCAAGCGGTGTTATGCTTATGGTAACAGACCGAGCCAATGCTTTAGTCGACGAACTAAAAAAAGTTGGAATTCACGCTGCTGTAATAGGCCGTATTACTGATAATAATGAACGTATTGTTTTGAACGAGGATGAAAAACGCTTTTTAGCTCCACCAAAAAGTGATGAATTATATAAAGTAAATCTTAATTAAAGAAGTTATGAGTAGATAATAATAGACAGTTACGAAATAACAAAATCTGCTTAATTATCACTAGTTTATATTTACAGTTAGCGGAAACTTACTCTTAAGTAACCGAAGCTATAAAATTCATATAAACTATGTGATAAATTCGATATACTACAAATTCATAATTGTCTACTATACAATAAAAATTGAAAGGAAATAATCATAATGAGAGAGAAAATATTAGCCGCCATTGATAAGAATAGTAAACTAACAGCCAAGGACCTAGCCGCCATGTTAGGCAGTACAGAAGAGGAAGTAAGTGCTACATTAAAACAGTTAGAAGAAGAAACAATTATTTGCGGATATCCAACTCTTATTAATTGGGATAAAACTGAAAGTGAAAAAGTGACTGCTCTAATTGAAGTTAAGGTTACTCCACAAAGAGGGCAAGGATTTGATAAAATCGCAGAAAGAATTTATAAATTTGATGAAGTTGAATCAGTTTACTTAATGTCAGGTGGATTTGATTTAACAGTAATTATTGAAGGTAAAAGTATGAAAGAAGTAGCTACTTTTGTTTCAAGTAAATTAGCTCCTATGGAAGCTGTATTAAGTACAGCAACTCATTTTGTATTAAAGAAATATAAGGAACATGGGTTGCCTCTTGTACATGAAAATAATGATGAAAGGATGTTGATTACACCTTGAGAAACCCATTATCCAAACTAGTTGTAGATATTCAACCATCTGGTATTAGAAAATTTTTTGATATCGTAAGTGAGATGAAAGATGCTATTTCCTTAGGTGTTGGTGAACCAGACTTTGATACACCTTGGCATATACGTGAAGAGGGTATATATTCCTTAGAAAAAGGAAGAACTTTTTATACTTCCAATGCAGGTTTAAAAGAATTAAAAGTTGAGATATGTAATTATCTATACCGTAAACATCAATTACAATATAATCCGAATAATGAAACCATTGTAACCATAGGTGGCAGTGAAGCTATCGATATTTCTTTAAGAGCAATGTTAGATCCAGGAGATGAAGTTTTAATTCCACAACCAAGTTATGTGTCTTATTTGCCTTGTGTTAGGTTAGCTGGTGGAAAACCTGTTATTATTGAATTAAAGGTAGAAAATCAATTTAAATTAACAAAAGAAGATTTATTAAATGCAATTACAGATAAAACGAAAGTATTAATATTACCATTTCCTAATAATCCAACGGGAGCTATTATGGAATACGATGAGTTAGTAGAGATTGCAAAGATAGTAGAAGAGAAAGATATCTTTGTTTTATCAGATGAGATATATTCTGAACTTACCTATGGAAGAAAGCATGTTTCTATAGCAGAACTTCCAGGTATGAAAGAAAGAACTATCTTAATCAATGGTTTTTCAAAATCCTATGCAATGACAGGATGGCGTCTTGGATATGCAGTAGGACCAAGTAATATTATTGAACAGATGGTTAAAATTCATCAATTTGCTATTATGTGTGCACCAACTACAAGCCAATATGCTGCAGTTGAAGCTTTAAGAAATGGTGATCCGGATGTAGAAATGATGCGAGAAGCATATGACCAAAGAAGAAAATATTTAATTCATGCTTTTAAAGAAATGGGATTAGAATGTTTTGAGCCATTTGGTGCCTTCTATGTATTTCCTAGTATTAAGTCCTTAGGAATGTCCTCAGATGAATTTGCAACCAGGTTATTAAAAGAAGAGAAAGTTGCTGTAGTACCAGGTACTGCCTTTGGTGACTGTGGTGAAGGATTTTTACGTATTTCTTATGCATATTCCATTGAAAATCTTAAAATAGCAATAGAGCGTATGGGACGTTTTGTGTCGAAATACAAAGAAATATAGATTGTTAATTTATTAATTAATCAAATTATATTGATATATTGACAGTAAATGTGATAAAATCTTATTATGACTTACTTAGGAGGATATACTATGGCAGGATTGAATGCAGAGCACATAAACCCTTTTTTAATAGCTTCTACCAAAATTTTGAAGGATATGTGCTTTGTAGATGTAAAAATCGGTAAACCATATGTGAAAAGTACGGATTTTACAGCGGATACATTAGTGATTATGATCGGAATAACAGGAGAAATTCGTGGTCAAGCAATGATTGCAATTCCAAATAATGTAGCATGTGATATTGCGTCAAAAATGATTATGATGCCAGTGACTCAGTTGGATGAGTTATCCACAAGTGCAGTATGCGAATTAGGTAATATGATAATGGGCAATACAGCGACTATATTTTCAACAAAAGGAATTGGTATAGATATCACTCCTCCGACCCTATGTACAGGTAATGTTTCATTTACAAATAATTATACGCAAAACATATGTATACCATTGCAATATGATGAAACAAGAGCAATCGAAATCAATGTTGCAATAAAAGATTAATAAAATCTAGATATGTTTAAATAAGAGAACTGGAGTTTTTGATATGAATATTGTATTATTAGAACCTGAGATTCCAGCTAATACAGGTAATATAGGTAGAACTTGTGTTGCAACAGGTTCAAGATTACATTTAATTAAGCCATTAGGATTTAATTTAGATGAAAAAGAAATAAAAAGAGCTGGACTCGATTATTGGAAAGACTTGGATGTTACAATATATGAAAATTATGATGATTTTCTAGCGAAAAACCCAGGTGCAAAGATATACATGGCAACAACGAAAGCTGTTAATGTATATACAGAGGCAAATTTTGAACCAGATTGTTATATTATGTTTGGTAAAGAAAGTGCAGGTATACCTGAAGAAATTTTACTTAATAATAAAGAGAATTCAATTCGAATCCCAATGATTGGTGAAATTCGTTCCTTAAATCTATCGAATTCGGTAGCCATAGTTTTATATGAAGCATTACGTCAGAATAATTTTGAAGGTATGAATCGTATCGGTCATCTTCATCGCCATACATGGGAAGAAAGCATTTAACGCTAGTAAGTATACTGTTAATAATATAATAAACTTAATTAATAAATAAAAGGATTATGGTATTTAAAACTACCACAATCCTTTTCTGATTTTTAACTGCTTTTCTAATTTTTAAATGTTTTCTAATATTTAAAAGCTTTTCTAATATTTAAAAGCTTTCAGATCTAGGTAGGCTAAAGATAAACTCTGTTCCTACTCCTTCGGTGCTAATAACATTAATATTCTCGTTATGTGCAGTAATAATCTCTTTTGTTATGGATAATCCAAGGCCAGTCCCTTTTTTATCCTTACCTCTTGAAGTATCTGTTTTATAAAATCGTTCCCAAATTTTCTTTATACTTTCTTTTGGTATTCCAATACCATGGTCTTTTACAGATACAAATACTTTGTCACCTTTTTCCGTGGTACTAACTTTTATAGTTGAATTATGATGGCTAAACTTAATCGCATTATCCAAAAGATTATACAATACTTGTTGTATTTTTCCTTCATCTGCATCAACGTAAGTTTCTTTGGATGAAAAGATTAAATTTAAAGTAATCTTTTTTCCTGTGCAGGCACCTTCAAAACTTTCCGCCGTTTTTTTAATAATATGATTGATATCAAAAGATACGATATCTAGGATGGTTCCATGGTTTTCGAAACTATTTAAAGCAAGTAAGCTAGTTGTTAATTTATTTAATCGTTCCGTTTCAAATAATATAATTCCAAGGTATTTATCTTTCATCTCATAAGGAATGGTACCATCTTGAAGGGCTTCAGCGTATCCTTTTATTGATGTTAAAGGTGACCGAAAATCATGTGAGATATTTGCAACAAATTTCTTTTGATAATCATCTAGATTATTCATTTCACCTGCCATATAGGATAATGAATTAGCAAGTTCACCATATTCATCTTTCCGTTTCATTTTCAAAGGATGAGAATAATTACCCTTAATATATTCGGCTGCAGCTTTGTTCATTGTTTTAATTGGAATAATAGTTAAATAATAAATATAGCAAAACATCAGGAACAAAAATGCCAAGAAGATTAAAAAACAGATGTTTATTGTATCAATAAAGTAAAGACTGCTTTCCTTGATAGCACTGATTGGTGATAACATTACGATATAACCTTTTAACTGATATTTATATACTACACGATATACTACACTAATCATTGGTTCTGGTAATATACCACGCATATAAGTATAATCTGAGAAGGTTGAATCTAAAAAGTCTGGGTTAATATCTAGAACATTAATTGTCACATCCGTATTTTTTGGAGGCTTTGTGTCTGTTATAACATCGCCTTCTTTGCTTACAATCCAAATTCTTGCGTTTAGCTTACTACCTATTGTTTTGATTTGTGTTGTTAAATAATTAAGAGAAAGTTGTTCTCTATAATAAATTGTCATATAGTCGGAGGAAATGGAGGTGGCTTCGTTATACAATAATGATTTTTTTTCATCAATTAATTTTTGCTCGATTCGTTTCGCACCATATGTATTTAGTAATACAAACATTATGACAGCTCCTGCAAAATAGCAAAACATTAATTTTAGCCATAAAGAACGCTTCATAAAACTCTTTTCCTCCTTAAGTCTTTATTTTTTTACTTCAAATTTATAGCCTATACCCCACACTGTTGATAGACTCCAGGAAGAGTGATCTTTTATTTTCTCACGGAGACGTTTTATATGAACATCTACCGTTCTAGTATCACCAATATATTCATAACCCCAAATATGATCTAAAAGTTGCTCTCTAGTAAATACTTGATTTGGATGTGATGCTAGAAAATAAAATAATTCTAATTCTTTTGGTGGCATTTCAATGGTATTACCATAGTAAATGACGGAGTAATTAGACTGGTTAATAATAAGATCAGGATAAGAAACATAATCACCAGTTTGTTCTGAAACAACAGTATCGACACTAGCTGTGGTAGCAGGATGAAATCTACGAAGAACAGCTTTCACTCTGGCAACTAATTCCTTGGAATCAAATGGTTTGATAATATAGTCATCAGCACCAAGTTCCAAGCCTAACACTTTATCAAATATTTCTCCTTTTGCTGATAACATAATGATAGGAACAGATGATGTTTTTCTAATTTCACGACAAACTTCATAACCATCAATTCCAGGTAACATTAAATCAAGCAATATTAAATTAGGTTGATAAGTTCCAAACTTTTGTATTGCTTCTTCTCCATCTTGAACCATTAAGGTGTCAAAACATTCTTTCGTCAAATAAAGAGAAATTAATTCTGCTATATTTGCATCATCGTCTACTATTAGAATTTTTTGTTTTGTTGCCATAATGACTCCTTTCCTGCATAATTTTTTTGTAAATTATAGTTTATCAGATATGTCATAATTGAGACGAACTTCTATAATAGTTGCCTGTTTAGGCAACTATTATAAAAATTAAATATCATAAAAATCAATTCTACTGTTTAAACTCAACGATGGTAACACCGTGACCACCTTCTCCAAACTCACCTAGGCGATATGATTTTACGTACTTCGTTTTCTTTAGATGGGAGTGAACTGCATTCTTAAGAGCCCCTGTACCAACTCCATGGATTACTCTTACCTGTGGTAGGTGAGATAGATATGCATCATCTAAATATTTATCTAAAGCAGGCATTGCTTCATCTACTGTTTTACCTATTAGATTAACCTCAGGGCTTATAGTAGCTGTTTTTGACATTTTAATCTTACCTGCTCCTGTACGGTTTAGATTAGGACCTGTTATAACAGGTTCATCAATTAATTCTAAGTCACTAATATTAACTTGAGAACGTAAAATACCCATCTGTACAAACAAATCGCCTTTTGCATTTGGAAGGCTACTTATAGTACCTTTTAAACCTAAACTTAAGACATTAACTGCATCACCTATTTTAAAGTCTTTTGGTTTTTGGGCTTTCTTTGTTTTTTTAGTATTTTTAATAGAAAGAGATGATTCAGCACTTGATAGACGTTCTCTTAACGCAGCACGTTCATTCTCCATGTCCTTGCTAAATCCGCCTTCTTCATTCCATTTGTTGAAATTCTTAATGGTTCGATCTGCAAAGTCTTTTGCTTCTTGAAGCACTTTTCTTGCCTGTTCATTGGCTTCTGCTAACATGCGTTCTTTTGCTTGATCCATTTTTTCATTCTTTTGCTGTAATCTTTTTCTTAATTCTTCTATTTCTTTTTTTGCTTTACTTATTTCATCGCGTTCATTTTCCATGGCAATACGGTTTTTTTCAAGATCTGAAATTACATCTTCAAAACTTTCATCTTGTTTTCCGATTAAAGCTTTTGCGTCTTCTATAATATAATTTGGTAATCCTAATTTTGAAGATATCGCAAAGGCATTACTCTTGCCAGGAATGCCTATAAGCAGACGATAAGTTGGTCGTAAGGATTCAACATCAAACTCACAGGATGCATTACATACACCTTCTGTTGACAACGCATATATCTTTAGTTCGCTGTAGTGAGTTGTTGCCATAGTACAAACTTTTCTTTTGTGAAGATCAGAAAGGATAGCCATAGCTAAAGCAGCACCTTCTGTAGGGTCTGTACCAGCACCTAATTCATCAAATAATACAAGAGATTTGTAATTTGCTTTCTCTAATATAGATACAGTATTGGTCATATGAGATGAAAATGTACTAAGGCTTTGTTCAATACTTTGTTCATCACCGATATCAGCATATACTTCTTCAAAAACAGATAATTCAGAGCCATCAAAAGCTGGAATGTGTAATCCTGCTTGACCCATTAAAGTAAATAAACCTACGGTTTTTAATGAAACAGTTTTACCACCAGTATTTGGTCCAGTAATGACTAATAAATGAAAATCTTTTCCTAAGTTTATATCGATAGGAACTACTTTTTTAGAATCAATTAAAGGATGTCTACCTTTTTTGATATTTATAATACCATTCGTGTTAAATATAGGTTCACTACCTTTCATTTGCTTGGAAAGGTTAGCTCTGGCAAAGATAAAATCAAGTTCTGTTATTACTTTAATATTGGTTTCTAATTTTTCAATTTCTACTCCAGCACGATTACTTAAATCAGCCAAGATTTTCTCAATTTCTTCTTGTTCTTTAATTTCTAATTCTTTCATGTCATTATTTAATTTAACAACTGACATAGGTTCAACGAATAAGGTGGAACCAGAAGATGATTGATCATGAATCATACCTGGGAATTGTCCACGGTATTCTTGTTTCACAGGCAAACAGTATCTTCCGTTTCGCATTGTGATTATGTTTTCTTGAAGCATAGTTTTGGAATTAGATGAATTAACAATGGAATTAAGCTGTTCTCTAATCTTATCGTTGGTTACCTTCATAGAACGTCTGATATTCTTAAGAGATGGACTTGCATCATCCGCTATTTCTTCTTCACTGATAATGCAACGTTTAATTTCATTATTCAGTAGACTTAAAGGTTCTAATATCGAGAACATTTCATCTAAAGAATCGGTTTTGGCTTCTTCAGAATCTTTATTACCATATGATTTCACACGTAAGGTTGCATCTAAAACAGAACTAACGTGTAACAATTCACCTGCACCTAAAGTAGAGCCAATTTGCAATCTTTTTAGTGATGGTCTAATATCATGTATCCCATAGAAACCTAAGCTGCCTTTTCGATAGATTCTAGAAAGAGCATCTGTAGTTTCTTTTTGTCTTCTTGTGATTTCGTCATAATCGTCTATGGGTAGAAGAGTAGCACATAATTCTTTTCCAAGTCCAGAACCTGCTAAGATCGTTAATTTCTCTATGATTTTAACGTATTCCAGTGTTTTTAAAGCTTTCTCGTTCATAAGCTTCCTCCATAAGGGTTATAGTTTATCAATAGATATTTTCTATGATTCAGTCCATGATTTTTGATTCAAAAGTATTTCCCTTGTATAAATAAATCTACTATGATAAGTCATGGAATGTTAATCAGACCGGGTTAATGAAAAATATAAGCTATTAATAAGCTATAATGTTGTATTTAATAGTATATTCAGGGGTTCTTCAATTCTTTATTTTACCTTATTTTCAAGTAAAATAAAACAATTATTTAAAAAATGATTGGAAATCATCCTTTTGTTTACAAATCATTCATGAAATGTTCATAAGTACATGATAAAATAATCATACGGATTGTCCTAAAGGAGAAAAGAAATGTCAGAAGATAACAATAATAAGGAAAAAGGATTTTCTTTTATTCAAGAACAGATAACATCCAAAAAGAAAAGTAGAATGAAACGAATGTTATATTCTGTAGCGTGGACTACTGCTCTAGCTTGTGTTTTTGGCGTTGTAGCAAGAATGGCATTTTGTGTATCAGAACCTACAGTTAGTCGATTTTTTGGTGGGTCGCAAGATAAGAAGACGGTTGAGTTTCCAACTACAGTACCGGATGATGGCAGTAATCAAGCTGGAACTCAAAATACAGAAATTACACCAAGCCCTACATTAGACCCCCAAATTACACCAGTTGTAAGTGAAAATGATGATGGACAAGGCAGTGAGAATAGTGAATCAGATGATGATGAACTAAAACATGATACTGTGATTATCGAAAAGGTAATTGAAGCAGATTTAAAGGATTTAACTAATATATATATGGAGTTACGAAGTATTTCTAATGATATAAGTAACTCAATTGTTACCATTACTAGTGTTAGTAATGAAGTAGACATTTTTAATGACGAATATGAATTAGTAAAAACTACGAGTGGTATAGTAGTAGCCGATAATGATGTGGATTTAATCATATTAGTGAGTTTAGATAAAGTAAAAGATTCTAATGATATCTTAGTTTCATTTACAGAAACTTTACAAGTACAAGCTAAATTACAATCCTATGATACAGATTTAAACTTAGCAGCTATAGCAGTTTCATTAGATGATATTCCAGCTAGTAATTTGAAAAAGATTAAACCAGCTATACTAGGAGAATCCTATTCTCTTATTGTTGGAACTCCAATTTTAGCATTAGGAAGTCCAAATGGTTATGTTGGTTCTATGGAACTTGGAATAATATCTAGTAAAGGAACTAGCATCTATGTTACAGATAATAAGATAGATACCTTTACCACTGACATTAATACGAATTCCAACAGTGAAGGTGTTATTGTTAATCTACGTGGTGAAGTAATAGGGATTATTACTCAAAAATTAAAAGATGAATTAAATCCAGACGTAAATACCGTAATCGGTGTTTCAAAAATTAAAAATATTATTGAACGATTAGTCAATAATAGTGATCAAGTATACTTTGGAATCAAAGGTGCAGATATGACTCAATCAGCACTTAACAAAGTGGAAGCTACGAGTGGTATATGTGTCACTGAAGTTGAGGCAGATTCTCCAGCTCTTGAAGGTGGATTACAAAGTGGAGATATTATATTAACTATAAATGAAACACCTATATTATCAGTAAATACATTCTATAATCTTATAAATGCATATGAACCAAAGACAACATTAAAGATTACACTGAAAAGAACCGTAAAAAATGAAACCAAAGACATGGAAGTTGAAGTAACTTTGGGTAAGAAAAATTAATCTAAGAGTTTGTCACTCACATAAGATATACTTATCTGAGTGGCAGACTCTTTTTCATTTCCTATTTTGTAAATAGGTTGAAAACAATCTAATGCTAAGGTATAATGATGTGAGATATGAATTACAATTGATGAATTACGATTGATTAAGGTAATAAAAAGTATAATTTTCTAAAAGTGCTTTTACACCTAAATAATACAACAAAATGATATAGTTATTAACATTTCAGTGAAAGTAATCATTCATTAAAATAATAGGAAGTTTAGAAAGGCCAGGTAAGGATGCGATATATCGGAGAATTAAGAGACGGAGAAATGGTTTCAGAAACCTATCTTTGTAAAACAAAACAATCATTAAAAACAAAAGCAGGTAAAAGTTATTACTCGCTGATATTACAAGACAAAACAGGTATATTAGATGCAAAAGTATGGGAACTCACCGGTGGCATTGACCATTTTGAAGCTATGGAATATATCCGAGTAGACGGACAGGTAGTTAGTTTCCAAGGAACACTGCAGTTAAATATTAAACGTATTAGAAGAAGTCAAGAAGGGGAATATGATCCATCTGACTTTGTTCCAACAACCAATAAAAATGTGGATGAGATGTATGGTGAATTGTTAAAGTGCATCAGTAAAATACAACAACCACATTTAAGAAAATTAGCAGAAAGCTTTTTTGTAGAAGACAAAGAATTTGCACTTCGTTTCAAAAAACATTCAGCTGCTAAAAGTGTACATCATGGATTTGTTGGTGGTTTATTAGAACATACTTTAGGTGTAGTAAAACTTTGCGAATATTATTCGCTTAATTATCCAATGATTAATAGTGACTTACTTATAACCGCAGCAATCTTTCATGATATTGGTAAATTAGAAGAATTATCTTGTTTTCCAGAAAATGATTATACCGATGATGGTCAATTATTAGGACATATTTATATCGGTACAGAAATGATTGGAGCTAGAATGCGTACGATTCCAAACTTCCCAGTAAGTTTAGGAGCTCAGTTAAAGCATTGTATCTTAGCTCATCATGGAGAGTTGGAATATGGCTCACCTAAAAAACCAGCGATGATAGAAGCGTTGGCACTTAATTTTGCAGATAATACCGATGCGAAATTACAGACCATGACTGAATTATTAAATAGTGTAGATGATAAAACAGTATGGCTTGGATTAAGCCGTTTATTTGAAACAAATGTAAGAAGAACAACAATATAACCAATAAGTTATATTGATTCATTGGTTGTTAACATGGGGAGAAGTGAATTACTAAGTAGTTCGCTTTTCTTATTTGTGCCTTGCACAATTTTATAATGTTCCAGTGGAATGGAGAAAATTATGACAATTAATAAAAATGATGAATTTATAATAGATATATTTGATATCGGTTCCGAAGGTGAAGGTATTGGTCGACACGAAGGTTTTACCTTATTCGTTAAAAATGCTTTGGTTGGTGATAAAGTCAAAGTGAAAGTAATGAAGATGAAGAAAAACTATGGTTATGCTAGATTAATGGAGATCTTAGAGCCATCCAAAGACCGAGTGAAACCAAAGTGCGAATTAGCTGGAAAATGTGGTGGCTGTAGCATTCAACATTTGGATTACCAAAAACAATTAGAGTATAAACAAAATAAGGTGAAAAATTGTTTGGTAAGAATCGGTGGATTTCGTGATGAAATAAACCTAGAGCCAATCATTGGTATGGAAAATCCCTTCTATTATCGCAATAAAGCACAATTTCCGGTAAGCAAAGATAAAGATGGTAACGTTGTAATTGGTTTTTATGCAGGTGGAACCCACTCTATTATTGATACAAGTCATTGTTATATACAAGCAGAAGTAAATGAGCCGATTATACAAAAGATTCGTGAGTTTCTGGTTCAACATAATATTAGCATCTATAATGAGGAAACGCATGAAGGGCTTGTTCGACATATCTTAACTCGAGTTGGATTTACAACCGGTGAGATCATGGTTTGCCTTATAATCAATGGGAATGACCTTCCGAAAAAAGAAAAACTTATTCAGAGTTTATGTGAAATACCAAATATGACTAGCATTAGTTTAAATGTTAATAAAGAAAAAACCAACGTAATTCTTGGAGATAGGGTAACTCCTTTGTGGGGGCAACCATATATTACAGATTACATTGGTGATATAAAATATCAGATATCACCACTATCCTTTTATCAGGTAAACCCAGTGCAAACAAGAAAACTATACGAAACAGCGTTGTCTTTCGCTGATTTACATGGAGATGAAGTAGTATGGGACCTTTATTGCGGTATTGGTACCATATCACTATTCTTAGCACAAAAAGCAAAGCAAGTTTATGGTGTTGAGATTGTTCCACAAGCGATACAGGATGCGAAACAAAATGCTCTTATCAATAATATAACCAACGCGGAATTCTTTGTTGGGGCAGCAGAAGACGTGTTGCTGGTGAAGTATAAGGAAGAGAGTATCTATGCTGATGTTATCGTAGTAGATCCACCTAGAAAAGGCTGTGATGAAAGTCTTTTAGAGACTATCATATCAATGGCCCCTAAAAGGGTGGTATATGTGTCTTGTGACCCAGCAACATTAGCAAGGGACTTAAAGTATCTTAGTAATAATGGATATGAACTGAAAAAGGTTCAAGTTGTGGATCAATTTGGGCATTCAGTACATGTGGAGACTGTGGTTAAGTTAGAGAAAAAATGAATAAGTTTGTATGAATAAAGCATATTGGAATTTATCCAATATGCTTTATTGCACATGTTGTCTTGACAAATATGATATGAGTGGAGGATGAAACATGCATAAAATGAAACTGAGTAATGGTATAGAGATACCTGTTATAGGGTTAGGGGTATATCAATCAGAATTTGGAGAACAGACAGAAAATGCTGTGGAATGGGCACTTGAAAGTGGATATAGACATATAGACACAGCGAAGATTTATGGAAATGAACAAAGTGTTGGAAGTGCAATATTAAAAAGTAATATATCAAGAAAAGATATTTTTTTGACCACAAAATTATGGAATAATGATATACGATCTGGAAAAATGAAAGAAGCATTTAATGAAAGCTTAGAAAAACTGCAGACGGATTATGTAGATTTATATTTAATTCATTGGCCTGTACAAGGATTCACAGAAGCCTGGAAGGTATTAGAAGAATTATATTTTAGTAAAAAAATAAAAGTAATTGGTGTTAGTAATTTTCATCAAAATCATTTAAGTGAGTTAGATAAAGCAGCTACGGTAAAGCCAATGATAAATCAAATAGAATCCCATCCGATGTTTAATAACCAAGAGTTAATTGATTACTGCCAAGAGCAAAAAATAACGGTTCAAGCTTGGAGTCCATTAGGTGGAAATGGAACAAATATTATATCAAATGAAATCTTAAATGAGATTGGGAAAAAATACAATAAAAGTAGTGCACAAGTAATAATTCGTTGGAATTTACAAAGAAACGTCATTCCATTACCGAAATCAGTAAATAAGAATCGTATTAAGTCTAATATAGAAGTATTTGATTTTAATCTTACTGACGAGGATATGATGAGAATTAATGAACTGAATGAATTTAAAAGAGTAGGTCCTAATCCTGATGATTTCAAATTTTAAAGAAATGAGTTTTTTATTAATAAAATAGAATAAATTAAGATAATAACCTGACACGATGTTGTCAGGTTATCTTTGTTATAATCATAGCATCTTCCAATTTATAAATAACAACAGCTCGAACTACCCCTATCATATTTAAGGAATCAGATTTCTTTATCCAAGCTGATATCAGCACACCTGATGGAACTACAAAGATTGTGGAGCATTTTCTTGAATGATTGGTGGTGTTGAGAAACCAAAAGACGGCGGCATTGTCAGCACATAATAAAGGAGAATGAAAATTATGATGAATAATAAATATCAATTACCCAAACCCATTGAGACACATTTTTATGCAACAAATACAGATGACTCTACGTCTTTTCTTTCGGTCTTTACCGAAAATGCTGATGTCTTTGACGCCGGTAAAGTATATCATGGTAAAGACGCAATCAAAGAGTGGAGCGACCGAGAGTATTTTGGAGTACGCCTAAGACTGGAAGTCATAAATGCCATTCATAATGCCAAAGAATTCGTTGTTACTGCAAAGACAGATGGAAATTACGATAAAACCGGGTTGCCAGACCCTCTATATATTGATTTTCATTTCACTTTGGATGGTGATAAAATCACACTCTTGCGTAATGTTCTATCCTCTAACAGCAGAGCTATTCCTTTACCAGAGACAATTGCTACCTTTTTTCATGCCCAAGATGTTTATGATGATGACCTGCTAGCCAGTTGCTTCGCGGATAATGCCATATTGTTAGACGAGGGACAAGAGTATTATGGACCCGAAAACGTAAGTGGGCATATTCTAGAGGCAAATCGGAATGCTAAGGTTAGGACTGAAATTTCCAATTGTGTAGAGTTAAGCGATAAAACGATAATCGTTACTGCCACGATTTCTGGTGATTTCGTTGGTAGTCCAATTTCGCTATATTTTAACTTCACTATTAATAACGGGAAAATTAAAACATTGAATATTGAAGTGGCTGATGTATAATAATGCAGAAGAGAGTATAATCTCAGAAAAACATGTTCTTGTTTTCTGTATCTTTTAGAAAGTAAACTAAAGCAATTGATTTTCAGATAGTAGGTGGGTATAAAGGTATTATATATAGAAATACTATTGATTCTTATAATTGGTAGTGTTTTTATTTTTTATCGACCTTTCCACAAAATGCAATATAATTGTATAATTAATTCAAATAATATATAATAAAATTATTAAACTGTAACGGAATGATTTTAACCTTTACCAAATCTTGATGTGAGTAGATTATGTCAGTGGGATTAAAGTGAATTCACATAAGTATATGACTTTTTCGTGCATCAAATGCAAGGCTTTATGCACTTCAATATGTTATTATGAATCTCGAAGGGAGGGGAATGAATGGATTGGCTAAGCAGGATGAATCATGTTATGGACTATATTGAATCAAATCTGGCTGATGAAATATCATACGATAAAGCTGCACAAATTGCTTATTGTTCAACATATCATTTTCAAAGAATGTTCTCATTTATTACTGATGTTCCACTATCAGAGTATATAAGGCGTAGGCGTTTAACATTAGCTGCCTTTGAATTGCAGACAAGTGATATTAAAGTTATTGATGTAGCTCTTAAATATGGATATGAATCACCAGAAGCATTTAGCAGAGCATTTAAAAATCTGCATGGAATCATACCAGTATCAGCGCGCGATATTGGTGTTGCACTCAAAGCCTATCCCAGAATGACCTTTTCTATATCAATTAAAGGAGATACTGAGATGAATTATCGTATTGAACAAAGAGAGGCTTTTGAAGTATTTGGTGTATATACGGAAATTAGCACTGACCAAGAAAAAGCGTTTCATCAAGTTCCATTATTTTTAAAAAGATGTGATGAAGACGGTACAACAGATACTATCAATGATCTTTTAGGCCGCTTCCATGACAATTATACAATTTCTGCATTGTATGACTACGGAGAAACAACATTTAAATATATGTTATGTAATTATTTGCCAAAGGGCATATCAATCCCATCAAATTTTAATAAACTTTCTGTACCTTCATCAACATGGGCAATATTTGATGTGAACGACTGCCAGATGCAAAGCATGTGGAAACGTATATGGTCGGAGTGGTTTCCTACATCAGAGTTTGAAGCGATTGATGGTATTCAATTTGAAATGTATTATGGTTTGGCGAAACATAATAATAGTTTCGGCGAGATATGGATTCCTGTGCAGAAAAAATAATTTCAAATGTGTTTATAATAAGTAAAACATGTAAAACAATCATTGGTATTATCACAAGAAATCATAAACCATATAGCAACAATCAGAATGTAACGAGTAAAATAAGTAAGGCATCCTACGTCCTAATTTAGTAGTATGCCTTGCTTATTTTATATAATTACAATAATTTATAGAAATATTACTTAATCCTATAATTGGTAGTATCTCTAATCTTTATGGCTCAATCCATAAAATGCAAAATAATTGTATAATTAATCCAAATAATATATAATAAAAGTACTAGGCTGTAAAGGTGATAATTAATGATTTTGACCTTTATTAATTCTAGATGAGTGTACATTATATCAGGAGGTTTTTACATATGAATAAGTTAACTAAGATGAGCAATATGTTAAGAGATAGATTTGATAAAATTGATTCCGAAGAGATGGCTAAAAACTTGATTTTAGAGTATTTACCACAGATTAAAACGTTATCTGAACAGTTTTCCGATGAAAAAGAAAGTACTTCTAATAATCAGTTAAATGAAATAGATTGGATTGATGAAATTAGTGAATATATGAAAGAGACAATACAACTTTTCTTGTTAAATCATGTTAAAGGAAATCTGAGTCATATACATTTAGCAATATCGAAACAGAACCAACCAATTATTGAAATAACTATTGATGAAAAAAATTATATTGTTGATTTTGAAGAATTCAAAAATGGTACAGATGAGAAAAATCGTGATGAACATAGAGAGTGTTACTATAGATATGAAAGTATATGGAGTGAATATATTGGTTTTAGTAAAAGCATTAACATTATAACTACTGGAGAAGAACTCTGTAATAAACTGAAAAGCATTTTTCATAATGTTACTGTAGACTATACCATAGATTGACGTTATAACAACATCAGAGTCAAATGTGAAGAAAGGATGCACTAAATTGAGATATGAAGCCATTATATTTGATGTAAGTGATACGCTGATTGAATATAGTCCAAACTATGCTCAAATATTTGGAGATCGACTACGTAGTTTAGGATTTACTATATCCGAAGAAAAGGCTAGAGAAGTTTCAAAAGCGGTTAACATGACAATATGTGTTCAGTCTCAGAAAGAGCAAGAAGGCGAACCGCATATATCGGAAGAGGAGCTAAATAAACTTCTTGATACTTCTGCTTTATCTTGTATTATGAATAATGATATAGATATTAGTAACTGTGTTAAAAAATTAGAAAGTATGAAATTACCAAAGCAAGAAATGAATGTAATACAAGGAGTATTTGAGGTACTAGATATTTTAAAAAAGAAGTATAGATTAGCTATAGTTTCTAATCATTATGCTTGGTTAAATGATTATTTAAATTCAATTGGATTGTCTCAATATTTTGAATCCATCATTATCTCTGAAAATGTTGGTGTTGCTAAACCAAGTATAAAAATAATGCAAATTGCGCTTAAAGAACTCTCAATAGATGCTAAAAAATGTCTATATGTAGGGGATCAACCTTTTGACGTACTTTGTTCTAAGCGAGCTGGTATGGATTGTGCATGGATAGCACCTGATAATATAAGTTTACCAAGTTCCATAATATATAAGGAAGATTATAAAATTAGTAAATTATCAGATTTACTTACAATATTATATTAAAATAGAAATAGAATGCAGATGTATATGAAGCATTCACTAGGTATGTTTTTTAATAAAAGAAAGTATAAAAACCGAGTAGATAGTATTCGGTTTTTTTAAAACAAACACTTGTTCGCCAGATGAAAATATGTTATTATAATATTACATAAGTAAGAATTTTTTTCAAATAATATAGCCATAGTTTAACACAGATTTCAAAGATAGTAATCTTTAGATAGTGGTAGGTTATGAAACAATACATACCAAAAGATTAAGTCGTGAACAATAACCGCATTAAGCAATTGCGAAACTATATAGTTTATCAATATGATTATACATTATATACGAATCATCTAGATTCAATTGATTAAAAGGTAAGATTCAGCTATAAAATTGTATATGATACATAATTGATAGAGGCATCTTTGCGGTTTCACAATTACTTAGTATAATAATTACAACTAAGGAGAATGAAAAGAATGAACAACGAAAAATGTGATCTGATTCATCCAAACGGAGTGAAAGAAAAGAAATTAGAAGTAATTGATGGTTATACTATAAAATATCATGCTAATGGAACTACCATGTGGTCTAAAGGTAAGATGGTTAATGATCAACCTGAAGGTTATTGGGAGTGGTATCGACCAGATGGTACTTTGAAACGCTCTGGATATTTTCAAAAGGGTGAGCCTGTAGGGGAATGGATTACGTACGATAGCAAAGGATGTAAGCATAAGGTTACACAAAGAGTAATCAAAGAGCAGTAGAGATGATATAAATTTATAATAGATGTAAAGATTTTTAAACTATAAAAAGTTCTAGGTTGATTTCCTAGAACTTTAGTATTCTATATAAGGAGACACAATATGTCACAAGAGTATATTAAAATTGTTGGTGCACGTGCAAATAATTTAAAGAATATCAATTTAAAAATACCAAAAAAGAAAATAACTATTTTTACTGGTGTATCAGGCTCTGGTAAATCTTCTATTGTATTTGATACCATTGCTCAGGAAGCTGGTAGACAGTTAAATGAAACCTTTAGTAAATTTGTTCAAATCTATTTACCGAAGTATGGTCACCCAGACGTTGACTCGATTGAAAATCTTTCATTAGCAATCATAGTTGACCAAAAACGAATCGGTGGTAATTCACGTTCTACTCTAGGTACTATCACTGATATTAATCCATTAATCCGATTGTTATTTTCACGTATTGGACAACCACATGTAGGGCCATCTTCCTTTTTTTCATTCAATGACCCTAATGGAATGTGCAAGACTTGTGAAGGCATTGGTAAGATTGTTACCCTAGATATTGATAAAGCATTGGATAAAGAAAAGTCTTTAAATGAAGGGGCTATTTTGTTACCAGGTTATAAACCTGGAACCTGGCAGTGGAAAATGTATGCTACAAGTGGTTATTTTGATTGTGATAAAAAAATAAAAGATTATACCAAAGAAGAATATGATAAATTAGTGTATTGTAAACCAGTAAAAGTAAGTTCAACCATAATGGACGGAATGAATACTACCTATGCAGGTCTCGTAGAGAAATTCATCATGCAATTCATTAAAACGGAGTATGAGAAATCTGAAGCATCCATTAAGAAAATATCCCCATTTACAACAGAAGAATGTTGTCCTGATTGTGGTGGAAGGCGATATAATGATACTATATTATCATCTAAAATAATGGAATATTCCATCGCAGATTTTACTGCCCTGCAGGTGGATGAACTTTTAGAACTAGTACAAAAGATTACTGATAATAACGTAAAACCAATTATTAAAAATCTAACGGAGAGACTGAATGATCTAATTCATATAGGTCTTGATTATGTAAGCTTGGATAGAGAAACATCTACATTATCCGGTGGTGAATCACAACGTGTAAAAATGGTGAAACACCTTACCAGTAGTTTAACGGATGCAATGTATATTTTCGATGAACCAAGTATTGGGTTACACCCAAGAGATGTTCACAGATTAAACGAATTACTGGTAAAATTACGGGATAAAGGTAATACAGTAATTGTAGTAGAACACGACCCTGATGTGATAAAGGTTGCCGATTACATTGTTGATGTTGGTCCACATGCAGGTACAAATGGTGGAAAGATCATGTATGAAGGAAGTTTTGATGATCTTCTAAAAGCCAACACACTAACTGGTGAATATATTGGCAGGAGTTTACCGATTAAGAGCAACCCAAGGTCAAGTAATGAGTTCTTTGAAACGAAAAAGAGTAGTTTACACAATTTGAAAAATGTTAGGTTAAGAATACCAAAAGGGATATTAACCGTTGTGACAGGTGTAGCTGGTTCAGGTAAATCTACCTTGGTTAACGGAGTTTTTGCAAAGGAATATAAAGATGCTATTATAATAGATCAATCTGCGGTAAGTGCTAATCTGCGTTCAATTCCAGCTACTTTTACTGGAATCATGGATCAAATTCGTAAATTATTTGCGGATGAAAATAAAGTAAGTGCAGGATTATTTAGTTATAATTCAGAAGGTGCATGTGAAGCATGCAAAGGTCGTGGATATATAGAGACTGACCTTTCTTTTATGGATTCAACCCAAACCCTTTGTGAAGAATGTGATGGTAAACGGTTTAAGCAAGAGGTTTTAGAGTATAAATACAATGTAAAATCCATTGTTGATGTACTGGACATGACTATTGCAGATGCGGTGGAATTCTTTGAGCAAAAAGAAATAAAAAATAAGTTAAAGCTTATTGTTGATGTTGGCCTACATTATATGACATTAGGGCAACCATTAGATACCCTTTCTGGTGGTGAATGTCAACGTCTAAAACTTGCAAAAGAGCTTAGTAAAAAAGGAAATATCTATATCATGGATGAGCCTACTACTGGACTTCATATGTCCGATATCACAGGTATTTTAACCATTATTAACCGACTTGTTGACAAGGGTAATACCGTGATTGTGATAGAACACAACCTTGATGTAATTCGTAATGCGGATTGGATTATTGATGTAGGTGTAGAGGGTGGCAGCAAAGGCGGAGAAATACTTTTTGAAGGTACTCCTGGTGACTTGAAAAACTGTAAGGAATCTATTACTGCAAAATACTTGTAAGTGTTTGTAAGTAGAGACTGAAATAAAAAGATTGACTGAAATTTCTATAAGAAAGATAAAAGTATTAAAAGAAAAAATAACTGGTACTTATAAAAAAGGATTAGAAACGTTAACTAGAAAATTAATTGTATAAAAAAGGATGACTTGATGTCATCCTTTTTTAATTTCATTGAGGTGATACCATGTCACCTTACTATAGATGTTATATGACATAAATAATCGTGAAGAAAATGATATGAAACAATAAACAAATTCAATAGCGCAATAAACCCCAATTCTTCATTCAGATAATGAATGATGGTTTCTTAATAGTATGATAGCTATGTAATGCTGTTACTTAGTATATCATTGGGAAATATGTTATTTTGAAATAAAAGATTATATTGTTTATTAACTCGTTCGTGAACTTGTTTTAACATTCGTTCTGGACCAAGTATTTTTATAACAGGGCCAAAACCTAATAGTCTAATTAAAACTTCAGTTTCATCTTGTGAATCATACCAAAGCTTAGCAATACAATTACCGCTAATTTCATCAAGTTCAGTGTGTTTTTCATATGCTGCAAACTCCATCATAAATCTTTCTAAACCATTTCTTTCATTACTGATTTCAAGATGAACTGGTTCATGACAGCGTTTCCACTTAAAAACTTTATCCATATCTACGTTGATAGAATAATGTCTTTCAGTAGTCTGAATATTTTTAATTCTTGAAAGATTAATAGTGCCAAGGGATAACGATTGTAATCCCTTCATTTTAGCTACAAAAACACGAAATTTATCATTTTTTTGTGAGTATTCCAGACGGTATGGAAAATAATCATGAGAGACTGTTCTACCTTTACCAGAAGTAAATTCAATTTTAATAATGTCTTTATTCTTTATAGCAGATAGAATTAGTTTAAAAATTTTTATATATGTTTTATTCGAATAATTGTCACCGTCAGAGAATATATCAAACCATTTAAATTGTTCGTTACGATATAGTGGTTTTATCTCTGAAAGTTTATTACTAAGTTCTAATAAAGCATCTTCATCCATAAATAATCGAATGCGAGGGTCATGAATAAGAGATTTTAACCAGCGTTTTTCTAATAATGTAATCGGTAGTTTGGGAGAGTTGGTTAAATTAGTTTGGTAGTTATTATTTTGTTTCGAAATTAATCCCCACCCATCACTTTTACATAACTTTGGATGTAGGAAAAGTGCGGATTCAGAAAAGGCATTTGTATGTATAATGGAGTTAATTTGCTTATCAGTAAGCGGCGACGATTGTAATATTTTTGTTGTTACAGAATAGTAACAGCTATATATTTCTGAAAAAAGTTCCATACTAATTCTCCTTATTATATAGTTTCTTCATACGATTTATATCATGATAAAAGTTACGGGTAATGTGTTCATTTGAACCCTCAATGGATATAATTCTTCCTATAAATGTTTTTACCCAATGCATCATTTCATTGATATCAAAAACTTGAACGGTATAGGAATATGTATTATCACAGACGCGCTCAATTACACCATTTCTTCCCTCACGTTTCAGGCGATTAAGTATGAATTGTTCTTTATCTTCATCTATATATATAATCATTTTGAACTCTTCATATTGCGCTGTACGGTTTATACTTCCAAAGGAAACTCCCCAGCATTTAGCAATGTTAACTTCAAATTTATCTTTAAAATAATCATATTTCTCATGTACTTCAAGTTTTTCCACTGATTTAATATAATCCAAACGAAAGGAATTAAATCGCTTTACAGAAGGGAGATACATTGCAATATAACGACGACCAGTTTGAGACGAAACAAATACATTTAAAGGAATACCTTTTATAAGAACTTCATTTTTCTTTTTACCATAATTTTTAATTTCGACCAAACACTTTTCATCCATTGCATTCAATAAACTTAGGAGTATGTGATCTTCTAGTGTATGTACGATAAAATTATGTTTATAAAGAAATAAATCATTTTTAGCATTTAACTGATCTAAAAGGTAACTTCCAACTACTCCAAATGGTGCAGTTTCAGAAAAATAAGTGATAGCGTCTATAAATCCGTTTTTGTCAGAAGAGAATGTTTCAGGATAATCCTTGGATAGACTATAAAGTAACGCTTTTTTTGATTTTCTTTGCAATAGAATACCTTCTGAAACATATTCTTTTAATTTAAGGCGTATAATCTGAGGTTCAAAATATACGCCATAGCAGTCATAGATACCATCTGTAATTTCTTCAACGGATAAATCGGTTTTATTCTTTAATAAATCCAAAATAAAA
Organism: Anaerocolumna sp.; assembly: GCA_029239975.1. Classification (GTDB taxonomy): domain Bacteria; phylum Bacillota; class Clostridia; order Lachnospirales; family Lachnospiraceae; genus Anaerocolumna. Next base: position 14,081 of record JARBTX010000019.1, on the reverse strand, counting down.
TAGTGTAACCGAATATCATTATCGGTGAAGCTTTTCGATTTGTGAGCTTTGTAGAGTGGATTAGAATTTAGTTGCCCACTATCAAGTGAAATTGCTATCTGTTTACCCTTTTTGGATGAATCAAACCGAATTAGATTACCAAGCCAACTTTCAATACGACGTTTTTCATTATCATATGTTCGCAAACTTTTATATTGAAAATCGGAACGTGTTTTAAAGCCATATATAAAAAAATCACGCATATAATCCCTAACTTTATCAAAATTCTTTATTAATTCAGAAAATTCACTCATACATGCCCCCCTTTAAATAAAATTATATCAAAAATATAATATTGGAACAACCAGAAGTAAGTTTTCGCACCTTTTTTTATATGATAATGAAAAGTTACCTTGATATAATCAATTCATAACAACAAAGGAGAGAAATAAAATGTTTGTTTATTTTGAAAAAGGAAAAACAATAAATCCAATAAAGATATGGTTACAAAATATCCAGGATATTGAAGGATCCTGCCTTCTTCAAGGGATAAATCTTTCGAATCTACCTTTCATACATAAATGGGTTAATTTAATGCCAGATACTCACACAGGAAAAGGAATGCCAATTGGTGGAGTAATTGCAACAGACGGTGTAGTGATTCCTAATGCCGTTGGAGTAGACATTGGCTGTGGCATGGGATTTGTGCAGACGGACATACCAGTATCGGTGCTTCGTGAAACTATGACGGGAAATGGAACATTACTACAAACAATCATAAGCGACATATTGAGAAATATACCAACAGGTTATAACCACCACAAAAAGCCACAAGAGAGTAAGGTTCTTAATCAAGCAAAAAATGAAATAGATAAATATATGGCTGATAGTGAACTTATACCTCAGATAGAAGATGGATATTATCAAATTGGTACACTAGGTGGTGGTAATCATTTTATTGAATTACAACAAGATGAGAATGGTTTAGTTGGTATTATGCTTCATTCAGGAAGCCGTCATTTTGGTAATATTGTGGGTCAACATTTTAACAAAATGGCGCGAGAATTAAATGAAAAATGGTATTCTATGGTGCCTGCTGAATACAGTCTACCATTTCTTCCAGTAGATACACCAGAAGGGCAAAGATATATAAACTGGATGAATTTATCACTTGATTTTGCTTATGAAAATAGAACTAGAATGCTTGAAAGGGTAAAAGAAATATTTACGCATTATTTAGAGAAATACACGAATCTTCATCCAAATTATGAAAATGAAATTAACTGTCATCATAATTATGCTTCTTATGAAAATCATTATAATAAAGATGTCTGGGTGCATCGAAAAGGTGCAACGAGAGTACGAGATGGTGAACTAGCAATCATACCAGGTGCAATGGGTTCTTATAGTTACATCGTGAAAGGAAAGGGCAATGAAGAAAGTTTCTGTAGTTCTTCCCATGGTGCAGGTAGAAGATATTCAAGAACTGGAGCGAAAGAGAATTTTAGTGTGGAGCAAGTTATGTTAGATTTAAAAATGAATCAAGTAGTATTAGGAAAACACAATAAACAAGACGTAGCAGAGGAAGCACGTTTTGCTTATAAGGACATAGATATTGTTATGTCCAATCAGACAGATCTTGTTGAACCAGTAAAAAGGCTCTTCACCATAGGAGTTGTAAAAGGATAAAAGAAAGACACTTACAGCAATCAAAAACTCACCTGTTAAGTGAAAAACAGTGTCTTGATAAATGATTAGAACGACATTAACAGCAATCTTCTTGGGTGCATGTGTTGCTGGTTCGAGACCAGCTAGAATAGTAATATTCTATAGCTTAATTGGTAGAGCAATGAAAAAATATGTCGTGAATCATAACGATACGAACAGCAATAATATCTCCCATTTATCGGGAACAAAGAGAAACCCGAGCGTATCGTGTAAACAAACAATGAAAGGAGTCATATCTATGCTTAATTTTTTAAAAAGAGAAACCAATATTACATTGACAGAAAACGGTGCAGTGACAAACCGTTCTACAAATAACCATTGCCTCGATTTCTTCTATCAAGTAGGTGCTCTTAGAAATGAAAAGGAAGAAAGAATCATAGCCATATTTATAAAAGCTTATACAGAAGACCCAAGTCTTGCTATGAAGATACTATTTTTTGCAAGAGATGTTAGAGGTGGACTTGGTGAGAGAAAAATTTTCCGTACCTGTTTAAAATGGCTTGCATTTCATTATCCAGAAACAATATTAAAGAATATGAATTATGTATCAGAATATGGTAGATATGATGACTTACTAGCTCTTTTTGATACACCATGTGAAAAAGCAGCAATTAATCTTATTTCCATACAATTAAACTCTGATAATATAGCAATGAAAACAGGAGAAGAAAATATATCATTAATAGCAAAATGGATTCCATCTGTAAATACATCTAATGAACAAGCAATAAAAAATGGAAAAAAGATTGCACGAGCATTAAAGCTTACAGATGCAGAATACCGTAAGACGTTATCGAAACTTCGTAAGTATATTGATATTATAGAAAATCATCTACGAGAGAAGGATTATATATTTCCATATGAAGCACAACCATCGAAAGCAATGTTTAAGTACAAAAAAGCATTTATAAGAAATGATAAAGAACGCTATATGAATTTTCTTTCAAAGGTACAAAATGGAGAAGTAAAACTAAAAACAAATTCGTTATATCCTTATGATATCATAAGAGAAGCCTTAAAGAGTGGTATCTCAGAGGAAGAACGTATAGCTTTAGATACAAGCTGGAAAGGTTTGGTTTCATATGAAAATCATGATAACGCGATTGCTGTAGTGGATGGTTCAGGTTCAATGTATGGTGGAAGTGGTTCACCAAAACCATATGAAGCAGCATTATCACTGGGAATATATTTTGCTGAACATAATACTGGTTTGTTTGCCAATCATTTTATTACATTTTCAGAAAATCCATGTCTTGTTGAAATAATAGGCAGAGATATTGTTGAAAAAGTACAGTATACGGCTAGTTTTAATGAAGTAGCGAATACGAATTTAGAAGCAGTGTTTCAGTTATTGATTCGCACAGCGATAAAATATAAAATATTAAAATCAGAGATGCCAAAAACTATTTATATTATATCAGACATGGAATTTGATAGCTGTACAAATAATGCAAACCTTTCTAATTTTGAAAATGCTAAAATGTTATTTCAAAAAGAAGGATATGAACTTCCAAAAGTTGTGTTTTGGAATGTAGCAAGTCGTAATGAACAGGTTCCCGTAACAATGCATGATAGTGGAGTAGCACTAGTTTCTGGATCATCTCCTAGAATATTTGATATGGTAAAATCAGGTGATATTAATCCGATGAAGCTTATGATTGAAATCATTGAAACTGAAAGATACGCGAAAATTTCAGCATAGTTTTATTATGACATTAAGATAAATTTGAGTGTATAAACTCATGGTTGAGTATTAGAAAATCTAATTAAAGTGATCTTATATTAAAAGAAACTTATCAACAGAGAACTCCAAATGTTAATCGTATAATACTAACATTTGGAGTTCAATTCATTACCTTAATAATTCATTATCTTTTTATTATTTCAATAATTCATCTAGAATTGTCATATATTTTTTTTGTGACTTCGTATCTATGTTCTCAAGTTTGTTTAACTTTATCGTACTATAATAAGAGTATGTAACTGGAAGAAAGGTTTCTATATTCCTAAGGTACTCTGGTGAAAAAAATTCTTTGCTTCTATTAACTGAGGAATAGATTAATTGATAACAATTAGGAAGAATAAAATGTTTAAAGAAAGTATTCTCCGCTTGATAACATTCTGTTAGATCAAAAACAAAATGTAATAACCTATTAACCATTTCTTCAACATGATTAATGGATGTATCTAACGTAAATAAAGTCTGATTGCCATGTAAACTATCTTCTTTTATGTCCTGTAAGTCATCCACTAATTGAAGGAAAAATCCAAAACCTAAATAAAACATCATATCATCTGGTGTCAATTCTTTATTTATTAAGTACCGGTCAATTAATACAGAGACGCCGCCTTTATAAAGGGATATATCTAATCGTTCCGTTTCAGTTAATACTATTTCTTTTTCTTGTTGTTTTAAACTATCAACTTGTGCTTCTAACATCATCTGAAGAAGATGAAATATAGTTAAGTCTTTTTCCCTAGGGTAATCATCTTCAATTGCTTGAAGTAATTCACATGTCTTTTTATGATGAATACTCTTAGGGTAAACTTTATTTCCGGCAATTTTATCACGAATGATCTGATTATATTCTTTTTTATCAGTAGCAGTATAATCTTTATTATCAATATAATTGTCTGTCACAGGGTAAAGCATACTATAGGAAAAGCCTGACATGCTAAAGCCTGTTTTTATTCCATTCATTTCCTTAAACATTATATATACAATATAATTACGAATGGCCTGACCGATATCATAAAAGGATAATTCTGGTGCAAATACTCGTACTTGCTTTAAAAATAAAGTTAGTTCTTCTTGTAGATTGTTAATGGATTCATCATCCATAGTTTGATGAATTCCGATAAATGTTTCATTACAAAAAAAGTCATGAAACATAAGCTTTGTTTTATGTACCCACTTTTTTCTCCTTAAAGGTAAACGTGGAAAGCGATTAAATTGTTTTTGGAAGTTATCAAACATCGCCAGAATATATACTTCATTATCAGCTTTATTATTATTTGAAGTTTCAGATAAAAAATTAGGAAACTGATAACAGGTCTTATTCCACATGTCCTTTAATGCCTTTAAATAGATTTCTTTCACAGTATTAGCATTCACTAGAATCATACTAAATCTCCCACATTACTTAAGTTATTAAAATAGGCAATTGGTAACTTTCAAAATGACATTGACTATTATTTTTTACAATTCCATACAACTTATGGAAAATATTACTTTGATATGAAATTATTATATCATAGAATTTTTTTATTGCTACTAGAAAGAGAAAAACAGTATAATTAATTCCATTGTAATCCACATACTCCTACTATAAAATACTTATAAATGATAACATATTTAATATTTCCCAATGACTAAGTACGATTCGAGTATCAAAAGCCCATTTTAAAATTAATATAGTCAATTTGCACTTTTATTAGCATAACGATGCGTGATGCAAGTATGTGTTTGTGCAAATAGACAAAATAAAGATTACTGAAGGGCTTTTGACACCTGAATTCTAAGTACTAATAAATTAAAAATTTATATAATTAACAGGAGGAATGGGACATGAAAGAGAATAAAAATTTAAAGATTCAGTTTTTATCTGAGATAAAACACCTTAGGGTTCACGGAAGAACAAACGAGAACCTGAATCCACTTGCATTATTTTGGACGGGAAGTGGAATTGAGTTAAATGCAAAAGGGACTGAACTTTGGATTGAAGTAGAATCTGATTATGATAATTATGAACCTTGGATTAGCATACTAGTGAATCAGGAACCAGTAAGTAGGTTAATGCTTACTGCGGGTAGATACTGGATATGTGTATTCCGTGGTATGAATGAAAATGCTATAAAAAATGTTCGTATTATAAAAGACGTACAAGCAATGAGTGGTGACTCGGCTCATTCTTTACAGATTCATTCTGTTAAATTCGATGGTGAATTTATGCCAATAGAAGAGAAACCATACAAAATTGAATTTATTGGAGATAGTATTACGTCGGGTGAAGGGATTATTGGTGCAAAACCAGAAGAAGATTGGATATCTATGTGGTTTAGTGCCGTGGATAATTATACTACTATGACTGCAAATGCGTTAAACGCGGAGTGTAGAGTAATATCTCAAAGTGGTTGGGGAGTTCTTACTAGTTGGGATAACAATCCTCATGCGAACATACCAGACTATTATGAAAAGGTATGTGGAATCCTTACTGGAGAAAAAAATGAAATGTTAGGTGCATTTAAAGATAATAATTTTGATACCTGGCAGCCAGATGTAGTTGTTGTAAATCTTGGTACAAACGATGGTGGCGCTTTTAATTCACCAGAGTGGAAGGATGAAGTTACTGGAGAAACTCATAAACAACGTAAAAATGAAGATGGAACTTTTAATGAAGAAGATCTAAAGGCATTCGAGAATGCAGTAGAGAACTTTCTTGTAAAATTAAGAACATATAATAAAAAGGCACATATTGTTTGGGTATACGGAATGTTAGGACTACCAATGATGCCATCTATTTATCGTGCAATAGATTCCTATAAAAAGACTTCGGATGATAAGTTAGTATCCGTGTTCCAGCTACCAAATACTACCGATGAAACAGTAGGTTCAAGATTTCATCCAGGTATATTAGCCCATCAAAAAGCTGCAAAGGAATTGACAATTTATATGAAAGAGATTCTAGGAATATAAAAAACAATAAATTGAATTTGATGTTATATATAACTGCTGTTTTAATGATTTTAGTTCCGGCATCATAGGGCTTTTAATTGTATTGATTTGGGGCATCTTAAAATAAATATTAATCTAAAGGTAAGTTGTGATAGAGCTTATAAAAGAAAGCGTAATAAAAATTGGCTTTTTGTATCGATTTTAGATTCTAAGAATCTTTCTTCAATCAGTACAAAGAGCCTTTTTTGTTTCTAGATTCTATTCTATAGTTTTTATAAATTTAAGTCCACGAAATTCAGAAGCAGAAATCATCTCATACTTTTTAAATAAGTAACAAAAATAACTACAATCATGATAACCCACCATTTGTGAAATTTCATTAACGTGTAACTTAGTATTAGATAATAAGTTTTTTGCTTGTTGCATTCTCTTCATTGCCAAATATTCGAAGGGACGCATGTTTAAGGAATGTTTAAATAGTCTACATAAGTGCTGTGGTGTGATGTTTACAAGTTCTGCCAATTCGTCTATTGTTAATTCTTGTGCATAGTGGTCATCAATATAACTTTTGACGCGATCGGTAATGGAGTAACTGTTTGAATTTTTATTGGTTAATCTTATTTGTGAATTTATGGATAAATCAATTAAAATTTCATATAACAAATTAGAACAGATAGTTTTCCCAGAACTTTCATCTGTTTTTAGTGTAATATAAATTTTATGGAATAAAGCTTGTAATCGATTAGAATTGTCGCAGGAACCAACCATGGAAGAATTAAATTTAAGTTCATTTAGTGTATCCACTATGTGATTACCAGAAAAGGAAATCCAAACAAGTTCCCAGAACTCAGTGTTTCCATAATACTCATGAAAAACATTTGGTTCTAAATAAAAGTACGTGTTTTTAGTAATGATATAAGTTTTATCATTCACTTTTAACGTGCCTTCACCACTTTTACATAAAAAGATTTGATGAGTATTATGACCATCTTTTCTATAGATATGTGGTTGATTCTCCTCAAATCCGATACCAATGACGATAAATGGAAGTTGATATGGGGGGTAATTGATCGTATAAATGGAATCAGTCATCTAGGGTCTCCTTAAATGTTCATATTCTTTAGGCAATTGCGAAACTATATAGTTTACCTAATTGCTTATACAATATATACGAATTTTCTAGCTTCAGTTGTCGTAAGGGGTAAGATTCAGCTATAAAAAAAGTATATATAGTATAATCAATAAGGATATCTTTGGTGTTTCGCAATTACCTATGTTCATATTCTTATACAGGAGAATATCATATAATTGACTAAGATACAATCATTGATATACTGAATAATAAGAAATATTAAAATTATTATATCAAGGAGAATAAAATATGACTCATTTTACTGCATATCATGAAAATCCTAATGAGTTACATGTAAACACCGAACCTAACCGTAATTATTACATACCTTTTCCCACAAACACCAACCCTTTTGATGAAAGAGAAAGTTCGAACCGATTTATTCTATTGAATGGTGAATGGGAATTTAAATTTTATTCTAGTTTTTTAGATGTAGAAGATGACTTTTTAGACCGTAATTTTTCAGAATCAATCCAAGTACCATCAAACTGGCAACTAAAAGGATATGATAAGCCTATGTATTTAAATGTACGCTATCCAATACCCTATAATCCACCCTATGTTCCAGATGAAAACCCAGTTGGTATCTATAGGAGAACGTTTCATGTGAATTTATCGGATGGTTTAGAACAATTTATAAATTTTGAAGGTGTAGACAGCTGCTTTTATTTATATATGAATCATCAGTTTGTTGGATACAGTCAAGTTACGCACATGACAAGCGAATTTAATATAACGAAATATCTAAAAGATGGTGAAAACAGTATTGTCGTTATGGTGCTTAAGTGGTGTGATGGAACTTATTTAGAGTGTCAGGATAAATGGAGATTATCTGGAATTATCCGAGATGTATACATATTAACAAGACCAAAAGAAAAAGTGCAGCAATATCGTATTACAACGAAGCTTAATAACAGTTACGATTTGGCTCAGATTGAGTTAAATGTAAAAGCAAATACTTTCGTTACGGCAAAGCTGTTAGATGATTCGGATCAAATTCTATCAGAGGTAGTTATTCAAGATGAAATAGCAATGTTTGAATTAAAGAATCCAAAGCTATGGAATGCAGAAAATCCATATTTATATAAGCTAGTTATAGAAACCCAATATGAATCAATTGGTGATACAATTGGAATTCGTGATATAAAAGTAGATAATGGAGTAGTTCTTGTAAATAATACGGCAGTTAAGTTTAAGGGTGTCAATCGTCATGATAGTGATCCAGTAACAGGAAGTTGCATTTCAAAAGAACAGATGCTTAAGGATTTGTATTTAATGAAACTACATAACATAAATGCAATCAGAACCAGTCATTATCCCAATGCACCATTCTTTTTACAATTATGTGATGAATTAGGCTTTTATATTATAGACGAGGCTGATATTGAAGCTCATGGAAGTGTAGTTGCTTCTCAAACAGATGAAAACAATGGAGATTACTCGGGAATAGCGTTACTTGCAAATGTTAAGGAATATGAAAAAGCAATTATGGACCGAATTGAAATGATGGTTACTAGAGATATCAACCGTCCATCTGTACTTTTTTGGTCAATGGGTAATGAAAGTGGGTATAGCAAAGCGTTTGAAAAGGCGGCCAAGTATATAAAATCACTGGATTCTACAAGACTTGTTCATTATCAAAGTATACATGAATTAGAAAGTGCGGAAAAAGCAGTATATAGTGAAGAAACACTTGATGTTGTTTCTACCATGTATTCTTCGGTGGATTGGATCGAAAACAATTTTCTTACAGATAAAAATGAAAAAAGACCTCTTGTGCTATGTGAATATTCACATGCCATGGGAAATGGACCAGGTGATTTAGAGGACTACTGGAATTTATTTTACTCCAATGACAGACTTTGTGGTGGTTTTATCTGGGAGTGGTGTGATCATGGTATCGACTTAGGAACAGATCAATACAAAAATAAGAAATATGCTTACGGTGGAGATCATAAAGAACCACTACACGATGGTAACTTTTGTATTGATGGTTTAGTTTACCCGGATAGGACCCCCCATACTGGACTATTAGAGGCCAAGAATGTATATCGTCCTATTAGAATGAATCCTATTAATATAGAAAAAGGTGTATATGAGTTTATTAATACGTATGATTTTTCTGAATTGTCTAAGAAGCTTATCTGTCGATATGAAGTGACTGAAGGTGGTTTAGTTGTATGTTCTGGTGAAGTGGATATTTCTTTACCAGAAAAATCCAAAAAAACCATAACAATTCCTGAATTAGCTGGACAGACAGGTGAAAGTAGGTATGTTAGATTTGTATTTATACAAAAAGAGAAAGCACCTTGGGCTGATGCTGGTTATGAAATAGGATTTGATCAATTTCTAATAGCAAAAAAACAACGTAAACTAATTCCTACTATATCAAATAATTTATTAGAGATCAAAGAAGATGGAAGATCAGTTGCAATTTATGGATCAAATTTTACTTATAAATTGGATAAGCGAACGGGATTATTTTATCAAATGGAGTACGACGGGACATCTATTATTGAAAAAGCCATGGAATTCAATGCATTTCGAGCACCTACCGATAATGACAGTTCTGTTAAGAACAATTGGTTTAAATTCCATTTAAATGAGTTAATCACAAAAATATATTCTATAAACGTTACGAAACATGAGAATTGCATTGAGATTACATCACATCTATCATTAGGATGGTATGCATATCATAATACCTTTGAGATTCATAATAAATTTTACATCTATAATAGCGGTGAAATAAGAATGCAATGTAATGTTTCCGTTGCAGATAAAAGACCTTATTTACCACGTTTTGGCTTCCGTTTATTTATGAATCATAATTTTTCAAAGATTCGTTATTATGGATATGGAAATACGGAAAGCTATATAGATAAACATAGAGCATCATATAAAGGTCTTTTTACGGAGCGAATAAGCGATATGCATGAAGATTATATTAAACCACAAGAAAATTCATCTCATTTTGGATGTGAATTTGTTGAGATAGCCAATGAAAAGATTTGCTTAAAAATTCAATCAGAACAGGATTTTTCTTTTAATGCATCCGAATTTTCACAAGAAGAATTAGCAGAAAAAGCTCATAATTACGAACTTGTAAAGTCGGGATATTCCATTCTTTGTATTGATTATAAGCAATCCGGAATCGGATCAGCAAGTTGTGGGCCTTACTTACAGGAGAAATACCAGCTTAATGAAAAAGCCTTTGATTTTGAATTTTTAATTTCACCTATGCAACTTAAATCTAATTAATTTTGTTATTTTTAATATACGTATAATTTATCAAGTTATATAATAGGAGGAAAAAACATGGACAAGGATCGTAACTGTCTGAATAAAAAATTTTTGGATCTCCAGAAGCCAACGATAGGGGTATGTTATTACCCGGAACATTGGCCAAAAAATCTGTGGGAAGATGATCTTGACAGAATGTTGGAACATGGCATTGAAGTAATCAGAATAGCTGAATTTGCCTGGAGTATGTTTGAACCCCAAGAAGGAATGTTTGACTTTACATTCTTTGATGATTTCATGGAACTTGTTAATAAAAAAGGTATGAAAGTTATTTTTTGCACACCAACTGCAACACCACCAGCTTGGCTTACTCATACCTATCCTGAGGTACTTAATGCAAAACAGGATGGTACTTTGTATCGTCATGGCATGAGAAGACACTATAATTATAACTCCCCAATATATAAAGAATCCACTAGAAAGATTGTGGAAGAATTGGCTTCTCATTATTGTCCTAGTCCTGCTGTTATTGGATGGCAGATAGATAATGAATTAAATTGTGAAACCGATTTGTTTTATTCCGATTCTGATCATAATTCATTTCGTGAATACTTAAAAAATAAATATAAGACATTAGATAATTTAAATGAGTGTATGGGAACTACGTTTTGGAATCAAACATATTCGTCCTGGGATCAAATATTTCTTACGAGACCTACAGTTAATAATTCCAATAATCCACATCTGTCTTTGGAAGAAAAGAGATTCATATCATACAGCACTATAGAGTTCTGCAGACTACAAGCTGATATCATAAAAAAATACAGAAGAGAAGACCAGTTTATTACAACCAATGGAATTTTTGGCCATCTTGATAGTCATGAAATGACTGATTCCTGCCTTGATTTTATAACTTATGACTCATACCCTAACTTTGCTTATGATACATGGACGGAGCCTAAAAAACCAGGTAACCTAAATGATAGAAGATCTTCATGGTCTTTAGCTAGGACTCGCTCCATATCCCCAATTTTTGGTATTATGGAACAACAGTCCGGTCCAGGAGGATGGGATTCTCGTATGAAGCAACCTGCTCCAAAGCCTGGTCAGATGAGATTGTGGACCTATCAGTCACTTGCTCATGGTGCAGATTTTATTAGTTATTTTAGATGGAGAACCTGTTGGATTGGTACGGAAATATACTGGCATGGACTAAATGATTATTCCAATGGGCCAAATAGGCGATTAAATGAACTGAAGCAAATAAGAGATGATTTTAAAAAACTTCATAATATTGTAGGAGCAAAATATAATGCACAGGTCGCTTTTTTAAAAGATTATGACAACGTATGGGATGGAGAACAGGATAAATGGCACGGACCATTGGATGAATATAGTGACAATGGTTGGTTTACAGCTGCTCAGTTGACTCATACCCCTATGGATTTTTACTACCTACAGAAAAGTACATCACTAGATGAAATACAGCAATATAAGCTTCTAATCTATCCACACGCAACGATTCTTACGAAAGAGACAGCAGATTTATTGAAAGCATATGTAGAGAATGGTGGAACGCTTATTATGGGTTCACGTACGGGTTATAAAGACGAATATGGACGATGCCCTATGCGTATAATGCCAGGCTTTGCAGCTGATATCTGTGGAGTAAAAGTTACAGACTATACTCATCTAGGCCCCGGAGATGATGAAGAATATGCAATTTGGGATGGTGAAATGATTCCAGCCCCAGTGTTTAATGATATTTTAAAAGCTGATGATAATACAGAAGTACTAGCATATTTTAAGGGAAATTATTATGATGGAGAGCCAGCACTTACTTGTAAAAAGTCTGGTAAAGGAAGAGCTTATTATTATGGTGCCGGTTTTAGTACTGAAACTGCTAAGTACTTTCTGAAAAAGCTGGGTAATTCCACACCTTATCATGATTTATTGGAATTACCAGAAACAGCAGAACTTGCAGTAAGAAGTAGTGAAGAAGCTGATTATTTATTTATACTTAATTATATGTCACATAGTATAGAAGTCGATATAAAGTTACCACTTCTTGATCTGATAACAGAAAAAGTATATAGCGGAAAAACAGAAATCTCTAAATATGAAGTAATGATCTTGAAAAAATTAAAGTAAAAAAAGGCCTGTCCAAGTGAAGGAATCTCTCTAAAATAGATATTGTGATAAACTAAACTATTTTGGAAGGATAGATCCGCTATGACAGGCTTTTTAACAATTATGTAATTTATTACTTATTATCTTTATTAGGTGTATTTTTTCTACGAAATAATATCTTAAAGGTTTGATCTAGGGTCTCATGTGTTACTTTTGTTGGTTCAAAGTGAAATAATTTAAAAATCGTCTGAACACAAAATCCGATGACAAATGCAGAAATAACGGTACCTATACCAATCATTCCACCAAGTCTCCATCCAATGATTACAACGAATAGTTCGATGGTTCCACGGCAAACCCCTACTGGGAGTCCAGTTATTCTTGTAAGGGCTATCATTAGGCTATCTCTTGGACCTGCTCCAAAAGCAGAACCAATGTAAAAATAAGATCCAATGGCAATAATAAATAACCCTATAATAACCATAATAATGCCTATAAACAGATTATTAGAAATTGGAATTAGGTGAAGTTTCAGTAAGAAGTCTAGGAATACTCCAATTAAAACCATATTTAAAATAGTACCAAGGCCAAGTTTTTCTCCTAGCAAAAATGTGATTACTACAATAATTAAGCCTACTAGAATTGATATAGTGCCTATACTAGAACCAATTATCTTAGCAAGACCTACATGAAAAGCATCCCAAGGAGCATAACCGATATTGGCATTTATGGTAAAAACAATACCAAGTGCATATAGAAAAAGCCCTATGAGTAGCCGAATTAAACGATTTAAATATTGTCTCATTATTATTCTCCAATCCATTTTTAGTTTATTATAAAAGCATTATTAAAGTACTTTGGCATTAAAGTTATAAAAACAACTACAAAGCATTTAAGTAAATAAATAGCAAAAAGCAATTATGTTAATTATAAATATCACAACAAAGAAGTCAAGTGAAAATATTCTAAAATAATAACATTTCTTTTAAGGAATAAGTAGAAAATTAAAATGTGTTATGATATAATGCAAACGTTATGTTTAGATTATGTATGAGATGAAATGATGAAAATAGACATTTTTTTTGTTAAGGTAATTTATATATTTCTTATTGAATAATGGATACGCAAACTATAAATTGGTGCTTAAGATATCAGGATAATTTACGGAGGTTAAAGAATAATGAAAAATGTTAT
>JARBTX010000018.1 GCA_029239975.1 Anaerocolumna sp. | reverse complement strand
TACCTTCATCTTGCAACTTAATAATCAATGCTGTAGCTTCACCATAATCGTTCGCCGCATCTTCCGGAAAAACATGTGGCATGGTAATAGCAGCATTTGCTGTTACAGATAATAATAACGTTAGTGCAACAGCCGTAAAACTTGTAAATACCTTTTTAAATAATCTCATAAATACCTCCCAATATTATATAGTATTTCCTTTTTTTACCATTTAATTATATAATAAAGTAGGTAATCTGTACATGCGCAAAATGCTTAATAATTGTAAAAATAATTGTACATCTTTTTTATAGTAATCTTGCATGTACGATGATTCTAGTCTTACCACTATTTTCGCAGGATATTAATGTTAGAGTTTTTTCCCCTTGAATAGGCTCAATTACACTCATATCCGTAGGTTCTGTAATAAATTTATCGTATACTATATAGGTGAATACCTTTCCATTTAAATCTGTTAGCTTTATTTCATCATCATTCTCAAGTTGATCAATATGCTTAAAAAATGTACCATAAGTGCCACCTCTATGACCAGCTAAGGCACAATTTCCATCATCACCAATTGCTGCTGTTTGTGTCATATGACCAATGGTAACTCTTATATTGTCCCAATCCGTTCCTTCAACAATAATCATTTTTAAATCTATTTTTTCAATTTCTATCATCCCAAGTATTTGCTGACGACTTAAAAAATCATCTACATCCTTTGACTTTTCTAAACTCCCTTGAGAATCTTTACTAGCTTGTTCTAGTTGTGGAAGAATGGCATTCATATCGACCTTTAACTCCGTATTCTCTTCTACATCATCTATTACATCAGAATCTAAATCATTACTTATATTTAACGAACTATTCACATCAGAATTTTGAGAACTATCAAAATTTGAGTTGGTAGAATCTAAATTACCATTTAAAACATCAGATGAATCCATATCACTTTTTACTACTTCTTTCGAAACTATATCATTCATTTGTGCTTCTGCATCTATATTCTGGTTAAGGGCGTTCTTCTTTTGATTTTCTATAGCCTCTTCTAATACTTTTTCATATTCCTTTTGTAGTTCTTTTTGTTGATATTTTGAATACCCTGATGCTATAAAAGGGTATGATAATATACAAGAACCCAAAGCGATAAATATGATAGACATTACATTATGTTTTTTCATATACTTCTCCATTCCTAGAAAAACTTGGTAATATATCCTAATTATTAATGTACATGAATTACAGCGTAAAATCAATACCAGACTGATTAAAAAGAAAAGACTATCCAAATAAATAATACAATTATTTATTTGCAACAGTCTTATTAGTCTTATTATTTATATAAATATTATTGACTTAGATAGTTTTTCATACTTTTTAATGCTGATTTCTCAAGTCTTGAAACCTGAGCCTGAGAAATACATATCTCTTTTGCTACTTCCATTTGAGTCTTACCTTCATAGAACCTTAATTCAATAATATTTCTCTCACGTTCTGATAATTTAGATAAAGCTTCTTTTAAAGAGATTTCTTCTACCCAGTTTTCTTCTTTGTTTTTCTTATCACTTACTTGATCCATTATATATAAGGTGTCCCCACCCTCAGAATATACTGGCTCATACAATGATACAGGACTTTGTATTGCATCTAATGCAAATACAATATCTTCTTTACTCATTCCAATCTCATTTGCAATTTCGCAAACTGTAGGTTCTTTATCGTTTTTCTTTAATAATGCCTCCTTAGCATAAATTGCTTTATATGCTGTATCTCGCAATGATCTACTAACACGAATACTATTATTATCTCTTAAGTAACGTCTAATTTCACCAATAATCATTGGTACAGCATAAGTCGAAAACTTAACATTTTGGTTTATATCAAAGTTATCAATCGCTTTCATTAATCCAATACATCCAATCTGAAATAAATCATCTACATTTTCATTGCTATTGGAAAAACGTTGAATAATACTTAATACCAAACGAAGGTTACCCTTAATATATAATTCCCTTGCCTCTTTGTCCCCCTTCAATATGCGTCTGAATAATTCTTCTTTTTCACTATTGTTCAGTAACGGTAATTTCGATGTATTTACACCACATATTTCTACCTTATAAAGAGCCATATCGAAACCTCCCAAATCATAATTTACATAATTAAATGATTAACTTTTTGGGTGCTCTTTATACGATAAATGAAGATGTAATAATTTCCTTTTTTGTTAAGAATTAAGAATTATTATAAAATCTTTCATAAATTACATGAAAGGAAGCCTAATGAGTTAAGAGGTTAAATTTTATTCTAAACGAAGCATTTCTTTCTTTAATCTTTTTATTATTTTCTTTTCTAAACGGGAGATGTAGGATTGTGAAATACCAAGCAAATCTGCTACTTCTTTTTGTGTTCGTTCATTACCATCTTCCGTATTTAAACCAAAACGTAATTGAACAATAATTCTTTCTCGTTCACTTAATTTAGATAAAGCTTTACCAAGTAGCTTGCGATCTACTTCCTCTTCAATGTTTTTATAAATAACATCTTCTTCTGTTCCAAGAATATCTGAAAGAAGAAGTTCATTTCCATCCCAATCAACATTTAGTGGTTCATCAATGGATACTTCTAATTTTGTTTTATTATTTCTTCGAAGGTACATCAAAATTTCATTCTCAATACATCTTGATGCGTATGTAGCGAGTTTTATGTTTTTATCAGGATTATATGTATTAATCGCTTTTATTAATCCGATTGTTCCAATTGATATAAGATCTTCAACACCAACACCAGTGTTATCAAATTTTTTAGCTATATAAACTACAAGCCTTAAATTGTGTTCAACTAGAATAGATTTTGCTTCCGTATCATATTCAGTACCAAGCTTTGCAATTTCTTCAGCTTCCCTTACTGCATCCAATGGTGCGGGAAGTACTTCTGCTCCACCAATATAATGTATATCCCCATGACCGTTAAATAATATACTTCTAAAGTCCGGAATAACGCGAAATTGAATTTTATTTGGTATTGTTATTTTTAACAGCATCTCTTACTTTTCCTCCCTCTACACTTACACCACCGCATATCCGAACAACGCTCGGATATAACCTATTAAAGATGTGAGAATTCTCACACACTCTCTTGGCTTTCGATTATATGATATCCTTATGTAATATTACTTGGTAATCATTCTTACTTGATAATTTATCTCTACTAATGGCAGTATATACTTTTTCACTACTAGTTTTTTCTTCACCATTCCATATGTCAATCCGTTTCATTACAATTGCCGGCAACATACCTCTTTTTCTACCAATTGAATGATAAGGTATCATCATAATATTTATAGTATCATAGTCATCGCACATGTTATCATCCATAGAAACTTCTTGTTTCTCTGATTTACTTCCTTCTACAGTATCTAACATAATCCGAAGAAGACTTGCTTGTTTTATTGTTAATAGAGACTTAATTGCATCTTCTTCCACAATTAGTACAGGTTTTTTATAGATAGGATCATATAAGCTATTGCCAGTATCTAATAGACCAGTTAACCGTACACTTTTGTCGCCGAAGAAAAGATCAACTTCATATGTATCTAAATTACCTTTTCTAAGATTACGTAATGCCGAAATAAAGATACAAATTGCTAAAAATCCAGTTATAACAGCAAGTATAAAATATGTCGTATTTTGATTATCGAATAATTTTCCTTGAATTAACTCATGAAAATAAAAACCGAGTTTTGTATGATAATAAAGAGAGTTTAAAAAACCACCTAAAAAATATGTAGTAATATAGAGAATTATTACCGCTTTCCCTTTTGCCTTTAAACTCTTAGGACGAAAGGTTATCTCTATCATAGCGAAACAAATAAATACATAGGCTAAAAAAAATTGTATGAAACCATTGAGATTTGGGAAAATCGATAAAATGCAAGCACCAACTGCACCGATTGCAGCTCCACCAATTAAGCGGATTCTAGAGCTTTGGCACTTAAGTAATTTCTTTACTATCACGAGTAACACCATATCCATAAGAAAATTTAGGATAAAAATTATGTCAATATAAACCTCAAGGTACAAGTCCACCCCCGCTTCCATAACTTGTTTTTCTTCCATTATTATAGCTTCTTTAAATTATATAATTTGTCATTTTCTGGTAATTATTTTCTCTTTTTCATTTACTCATACTTACAAAATAAGTGTAAATTAAACCGCATATCTCTTAATTTTATTACTTTTATAAATTATTTTGTCATTTTATTTTAGATAATAAGAAATACTGTTTTCATACGATTTAAAACTCAACCTGATCAATTGTTCATTAAAAAATGGCAAAATAAAAAGTCCTTAAGCTAATTGTTTTGATTAATCTATTCAAAACAGTTTCTATAAGGACTGAAATAATTATTTACGAAAAGGCGTCCATAAGGACGCCTTTTCAATTTATTTACGTTTATTTATATACGATTACTTATTAACAATTATTTATTTACAATTACTTTTTTACGATTACTTATTTACAATTAATTTTTACGATTACTTATTTATGATTTCGATTTTTTTGTAAAAATTCAGGTATTTTAATTCCTGATTCAACATTTCCAGTTCCAGGGTTACTTCCTGTATTTATTGGATTATTATTCGTAGATCCAAAAGCGGCTGGTCTGGTTGTATTCATTTGATTATTTGTTGCAGCTACTTGAGATTGAGCTTTTGCAAAGGATGATGATGGATTCACACCACTATTATATTTATATTCTGGTCTAGTAGCAACGGTAGGCTGTTTTAAGAAGCTTGGTCCCTTCACTTGTTCTCTAGAAACCATAGACTTGTCCAAACCAGTAGCAATAACTGTAATCGATGCTTCATCTGGAGTAGATTCATCATACATCGCACCAAATATAATATTAGCAGATTCTCCAGCTAATTCTTGTACAAGAGTTGCAGCTTCATTTGCTTCAATTAAGCTAATGTCACCTGAAATATTAATTATTACATGTGAAGCACCTTGAATGGTAGTTTCTAATAATGGGCTTGTAATTGCTTGATTTACAGCCGCTACACACTTGTCATCCCCTTTACCTACACCAATACCAATATGTGCAACGCCTTTATCTTTCATTACTGTTTGTACATCGGCAAAGTCTAAGTTAATTAAACCAGGTACATTAATTAAGTCTGTGATACCTTGTACACCTTGTTGTAATACTTCATCTGCTTTTCTCAAAGCATCCGGCATAGTAGTTCTTCTATCAACTATCTCTAGTAACTTATCGTTTGGAATAACGATTAATGTATCAACGTGTTCTTTGAGTTTTTCAATTCCGCTAAGCGCATTATTCATACGTGCTTTTGCTTCAAATTTAAAAGGTTTCGTAACGATACCAACTGTTAGTATTCCTAAATCTTTTGCTATCTGTGCAACTACCGGAGCAGCACCTGTACCAGTTCCACCGCCCATACCGCATGTTACAAATACCATGTCAGCGCCTTTGATAATATCAGTTAACTCTTCTCTACTTTCTTCAGCAGCTTGTGCTCCGATTTCTGGTTGAGCACCTGCTCCAAGGCCCTTTGTTAACTTTTCGCCAATTTGAACACACTGTGGTGCTTTACAATTTTTTAAATGTTGTTTATCTGTATTAACACATACAAATTCTACACCAACGATATTTTCTTCAATCATTCTATTAACAGCGTTATTCCCTGCACCTCCTACTCCTATTACAAGTATGTTTGCAGTTGAATCAGCTTCATTCGTTCTTATCTCAAGCAAGGTACTTCCTCCTTCACTATACTCATCATCTTTTTAATATTTAAATTTAATATTTTTCAACCTTAGTTTAATTCAATATAACCTCTTTATCATCTTTAATAACCCATATTACGACAAATTTTAGATGAATACATAAAAAGGCTAGTCTATTATTGTAATCCTATAGTATATAATATCTTTTATTGCTAAAATAATCAACCCTAAATTTATTTTTTTTTATTCTTCTGGTTTTGCGATTATCTTATCTTGTCCTTCTTTAAAATCAACCATATCTATGATTAATTTTTTACCCCTAGCACTTGGCAAGAGATCTTTAAGTTCAGCAATTTGTTCATCGTATGTATCTCTTTTTCCTAATAAAACTTTGACATCACCACATTTCAACGTTACTTCTAAATCAGAATTAAACCGAATTGTTTCTACATCTAACTCATACTTTTGAATCAGTTGTGTAAGATTTAGGATTACATTAAATAGCGATTCTTTCTGAACTTCAAGTTTTTCATATAATACAATGCTGTTAAACTTTAGTCCGGTCACAAAAGGAACGTTATTAAGCTTTTCGCTAGAACTCTCAACAATAATTCCATCTTTATCAAAATACATGTATCCCCCCATATATTCTATACAGCCGGTAATTACTTTTTCATAAACATGTATTTTAATTGTATTTTTATTGACTAATTCAATATCAATGTCTTCGACAAACGGGATACTTTCTACTTTACCATATTTTAAGCGAAAATAAAGTAGTAATGTATTCCCATCTGTCTTTTTTGTTATCACTTTTTGTTGTAATTCTTCATTCGTATAGTGACTGCTACCATCAACAATAACTGTTTTAAGCCTGCAGGTTACAAATAGTACGAACGTAGGTATAATAACAATCAGGCAGATTAAAAGTAATTTCATAATTCTTAATAAAAATCGATTCCCATTATTTTTATCTGCTTTTTGTCCCATATGTTACAATCTCCTACTTCTTTACTTTTGTAAATTATGACATATATCTTATGTCTGCACCTAAATTTCTTAAATCCTTACAGATATCTTCATAACCCCTTTTAATAAAATCAGGATTATGAATAGTAGTTTTGCCAGTTGCCATAAGACCTGCTATCACCAAACCGGCACCGCCCCTTAAATCACTAGCAAATACGTCACTTCCCTTTAACAAAGATACTCCATTAATCGTGGCTTCTTTATCATTAATAACAATGTCAGCCCCAAATTTAATCAATTCCGGTACATTTTGATATCTGTTTTCAAATACTTCTTCATAAATATTGCTTGTTCCAGAAGCCTTAATAAGAACAGACATCATTTGTGATTGCATATCAGTTGGAAAACCTGGATAAGGTGCAGTATAGATAAATGGTATTGGTTTTGTTTTACCGGATGAAGAGATCATAATATAATCTTCTCCACATAATATGGTATTGCCCATTTCTTTTAGAAGAGAAATAACAGTTTGTAAACTTGAACAACCAATGCCGTTTAAAACAGCCTCACCACCGGTTCCTGCAACTGCTGTTAAATAAGTGCCTGCTACGATTCGATCGGATGGATTCGTATACTCTACAGCATGTAAATAATCTACTCCATCGATAACAATTTCATCTTTTCCTGCACCTGTTATTTTAGCTCCCGCTGCATTCAGATATTTGCATAATTCTGTAATTTCAGGTTCTCTCGCTGCATTATAAATATGTGTTTTTCCTTCTGCTAATACTGCAGCTAGAATTACATTTTCTGTTGCTCCCACACTTGGCATTTTAAAAAAGATGTTGCTACCTTTCACTCTCTTTGTAGTGCAGTGAATCAAATTGCCATCGTCTTCAACACTCACATTCATTTCCTGAAAAGCTTCCAGATGAAAATTAATAGGACGTTTTCCTATGGTACATCCACCAGGATACGATATAGTTACACTATTCGTTCTTCCTAGTAACGCACCCATAAAAATAGTACTTGATCTCATCTGCTTAACGTACTCATCAGGAACAGTTGATGTATTAAGCTTGGTTGTATCTATAATGAGAGAAGAATTCTCCCAATATACTATACATCCAATTGCCTCCAAAATGCTTATCGTATTAAACACATCTAATATTTTAGGACAATGATTTAGCTTTGTAATTCCATTTACTAGTACAGTAGCTGCCAAAATCGGTAACACTGCATTTTTTGAACCTTGTATGTTAACTTCACCATTCAGCTGCTTTCCTCCATTTATCTCAATATATGACATGGTGCACCTCAACAAACTAGAATATAATATTACTATATGAAATATTCTTAAGTTTGTGCCTGTAGCTAGAATGGTAATAGTAAATACCTATCTTTCATATTTAATTTGATTTGAAACACTTAGTGCAATTCCCATCTCCACTAATAAAACGACTAATGAACTACCACCATAACTGATGAATGGTAATGGGATACCTGTTGAAGGTATTGTATTTGTAACAACCGCAATATTTAATAATACTTGAACCGCAATATGCGTTAATACACCGGTTGCTATTAAACCACCATATAAATCTGGAGCATTGATTGCTATAACAAACAATCTCCAAACTAGTAAAACGAATAACATGATTACTGCTACAGCTCCAAACAGACCTAATTCTTCACAAATTACAGAGAAAATCATATCATTATGGGATTCTGGTATAAAACCCAACTTCTGCATACTTTCTCCAAGACCTTTACCAAAGATGCCGCCAGAAGCTATGGCATACAATCCTTGTAGTATCTGATATCCTTTTGGATGAGTTTCAACATTTCTCCAAACGTCAACACGAGTACTTCGATAACTAACACCAAAAACGAAAATCGAACCGATTCCGATTGCAGCAATTCCACTTATAATGAAGTAAAACTTTTTTCTACTTGCTACAAAGCATATTGCAATCATAATACATCCCATAACTAATGCTGTACTAAAGTTGGGAATTAAAACCAATACAATTAATGGTGCAACAAAAATTACAACTCGCAAAAAACCTTTGAACTTATCCAAGCGTCTCGGTGCTAAATTAACTATGTACGAAGTAAATAAAATAACTGCTATTTTTGATAATTCGGATGGTTGAAAACTTCCAAGAGGTCCTAAGTCAATCCATCTTTTTGCACCGTTAATCTCTTTACCAAATATTAAAACATATATTTGTAATATTATACAAAGAATAAACAATAACGTAACAGGTTTCATCTTAATTATAGGCAATTTCCTAATATAGATCCGATAATCTAATTTTGAAACAATTATCATCACTACAATACCAAGTACTGCAAATGCTCCTTGTTTTTCCAGATAAAAGGTAGGATTACCATAATTTCTCATTGCGTTGTATGAACTAGTACTATAAATCATGACCAATCCAAAACATATTAAAAACAGTGTTAAGAACAGCATACTGTAATCATAATAGCTATGAAATTTTTTCAATTTCCCCTGTTCTCTATCTGCTCTCGTCATTGATTTCTCCAATCTGTACGCCAAAGCGCACGTTTATCAATAATAATCAAAGCTTACACGACCGGTTGTATAACTTCCACATCGCTTAATTTTTTAACATATTCTTTAAATAATGTACCGCGTTCCTCATAATTTTTAAACATTCCCCAACTAGCACATGCTGGAGAAAGAAGTACGGAATCACCGCGATTTGCTTTATTTGCACATACTTCTACCGCTTCTTCTAAACTATCTACCATAATAATATCCATAAAGCCATGTCTTCTGGCGGTTTCAGCAATCTTTTCTCTTGTTTGACCAAGTAAGATTAAATATCTTATTTTTTCTCCAAACGCATCTAGCCATTCGTCGTATTCTGATCCTTTGTCATAACCACCTGCTATTAATAGAGTTGGTGTTTGCATAGATTCAATGGCTTTCATTGATGCATCCGGATTGGTACCTTTAGAATCATTATAATATTTAACACCATTTTTTGTTGTTACAAATTCTATTCTATGCTCCACTGCTACGAAATTAGTAATTGCTTTATGAATAAAATCCATTGGTACCCCAAGTGATATACTCATAGCAACAGCTGCCATTACATTTTCATAACTATGTCTGCCGAAAATATTTAATTCATTGATATTACATACTAAAGTTTTTTGATTCTCTACACTATATATAATTTCATCATTCTCCAAATAGATACCATTATCTAAGGTATGCAAACTACTAAAGTAGAATACTTTTGTTTTTAGAGTTTCCCCTACTTTTCTAAGTTCCATGTCTTCATAGTTTAATACACATACATCTTCTTGATCTTGATTTAAAGTAATATTAACTTTTGCAGCAATGTAATTTTCCATAGTATGATGACGATTTAGATGATCTGGTGTAATGTTTAAGATAGCGCTAACATTTGGCTTAAAATCACTTATTGTTTCAAGTTGAAAACTACTCATTTCAGCAACAGTAACTGAATTCTCTGTTGTTTGTAACACCATTTCAGTGTATGGTATTCCAATATTTCCAACAACAAATACACTTTCATAGTATGTTTTCATAATCTCTCCAACAAGAGTAGTTGTTGTAGTCTTTCCATTCGTTCCAGTGATAGCTACTATCTTTCCTTTCGAAAAATAATATGCTAGCTCAATTTCACCCCAGATAGGTATACCAATATCTCGCATCTTATTTACTATATCCAAATCAGTTGGTACACCAGGACTTAAAATAACTAAGTCTAGCGTATGTAACATATCATCAGAAACTACTCCTAATACTATTTTTCCTGTAAAATCAGATGGTAATTTTGCTTTTATATCATTCTCATCAATTTTGTCATTACCATCATACAAAATGATATTAGCATTTTCTCTCTGCAATAATTTTGCAGCTGCAATACCACTGATTCCTGTACCAAAAACAAAAACATTCTTATTCTCTAAAATCATCTTAATCATTTTCCTCCTACTATATTCCCATTAATGCAACAAGACAAAGAACAGCAGTTATAATTGAAAAAACTGCCACAACTCTTGTTTCAGGCCAACCACATAATTCAAAATGATGGTGAATAGGCGCCATCTTAAAGATTCTTTTACCACCTGTTAACTTAAAATAACTTACTTGCAACATTACCGATAATACCTCAAACAAATAAATTAATCCAACGATTAAAATAAACAAAGGCATACGTAACATATATGCGGAGGCTGCTACAAATCCCCCAAGTGCTAAAGAACCTGTATCCCCCATAAATACTCTCGCAGGATACACATTAAACACCAAGAAACCTAATAAGCTGCCTGCAACGGCACAAGTAATCGGTGATATACCACTATTAATTCCAATTGCAACGACTGAGAAGAAAGTAGCAATTAACAATGTGACACTACTTGCTAAGCCGTCCAATCCATCTGTAAAATTTGCGCCATTTACTGTTCCTAGTACAACTAAGAATAATAATGGGATAAAAAGGTATGATGTATCTAAGTATTTTCCATCTGCAAAACCACCAGTAAACGGTATAAGCATAGTGGAGCCAACATCTGTATAATTAACTAAATAGTACCCGAAAATTGCGGTAACTAAGATCTGACCAATTAATTTCTGCCATGCACGTAATCCCATGGATCTTTTCATAACTACTTTAATATAATCATCTAAAAATCCAATTAATCCGAAACCTGCCGTAACAAACAAGACTGGTATCATGTCAGGATATCTTCCGATGTAAAAAAGAGACGCAAGTATAATACTCAGTAATATAATAATACCACCCATTGTTGGTGTTCCTGATTTCTTAAGATGACTTTCAGGACCATCATCACGTACGAACTGACCAAATTTTAATCTTTTTAGAAAAGGTATTAAAACAGGGCAAAGTACTAAGCTAAATACAAATGATATTATTACTGGCATTAATATTGTAAAATCCATCTTTCTTTCCTCCAAGTGGGTCCTCTTGTAATTCTTTTGTAAACCCGACCTAATTATATTCTATTCTAAGTAGAGAATCAAGTCACTATTTCGATTTATCATCTCACCCGCTAAGGGAAATTGTTCCATTACTGTATCTCCTTCTCCTAAGTAGTCAACTTCACCAAATTCGTTGGTTTTTAACAGTTCTTTCACTTCTTTTAAAGACAAGCCGACAAAATTAGGCATCTCTATTGTCCCGATTTTATATTCTTCAATTTCTTTCTCATTATATTCTGCTTCAATTCCTAAGTAAGGCAATATATTATCAAATACCTCTGAAATAACTGGTGCGGCTATAGTTCCACCATAATAAATGCCTGTTGGCTCATCAATTAACACAATTGCCATAACCTTTGGATCATCTGCTGGAGCAAATCCTATAAAGGATGATATGTAACGACCACTTCTTCTTGGAAGCTTTTCTGATGTTGCTGTTTTTCCACCAATTCGAAATCCAGGTAGATAAGCTCTTTTTCCTGTTCCTTCTGAAACAACTGCTTCTAATAACATTCTCATAGTATCGGATGTCTCTTTTGTTATTACACTTTTTGCTCCTTCGTATTCAAACGTTTTTACAGTAGTTCCCTCTGGACTTTTTACCGACACTCCAAAATGGGGAGTTACTATGTCTCCACCGTTCACAATTGCACTTGCTGCAACAAGTAGTTGTAGAGGAGTAATTTGAAATGATTGACCAAATGACATGGTAGCCAATTCTACAGCACCTACATTTTCAGGTTTATGCATAATTGATCTTGCTTCACCAGGTAAATCAACACCAGTTCGATTGAATAAACCAAGTTGCTTAAAGTATTTATACATGCCTGTAACACCTACTCTAGCACCAAGTTCCATAAATACTGGATTACATGAATTCTTAATCCCATCAATAAAATTTTCACTTCCATGACCAGTTACTTTATGACATCGTATTTTACGATCTTCTACTATTTTATAACCTGGACAAAAAAAACGGTCTTCTAGTTTTACAACACCTTCTTCAAGAGCAGCTGTTGCTGTAACAATTTTGAATGTGGAACCAGGTTCATATGTATCACTAATACATGCATTTCTCCACATATTATTAAGTAGATCATTTTTTTGCTTACTAGTTAAAGATGAAACATCTATGTCCTTTAACATATTATCGGTTAAAGTATATGGATCATTTAGATTAAATTCAGGAACATTTGCCATTGCATAGATTTCACCGTTCTGTGGATTCATAAGAATTATCTTAACATTATTCGCATTTTTTGCTTCTTTTACTTTTAATGCTGCTTGTTCGGCAAACTTTTGTATGTTAACATCTAAACTTGTATACAAATCATTTCCAGCTTGTGGTTCAACTCTATCTTCTGCAGCATTTGGTATTTCAACCCCGTAAGCTGTGGTTAAAGTAAGAATTGTGCCATCTGTACCTTTCAAATAATTCTCATATTGTACCTCTAACCCGATAATTCCTTGGTTATCACTTCCAGTAAATCCAATTACTTTGGAAGCTAAGCTTTCATAGGGATAGTATCTTTTATAATCTTCATCCACCATTACACCTTTAAGGTCATATTCACGAATTTTATCTGCAATTTCTTTCTCAACATTGGACTTTATTCTTTCAATGGAAGAATTTTTTTCTACTCTTTTTCTAACGGTTTCTTCGCTAAGACCCAGTGTTTCGCATAATACATCAATTACTCTTTCTGGATCTTTAATTTGACTATGTATGACAGAAACAGTACTAACCGGTTTATTGGTAGCAATCGGTATACCATTTCTATCATAGATGGTTCCTCTTTCTGCCTTAATCGCACGTTCCCTTTCATGTAGTTCCTGGGCTCTTTTTGCATAATCTGCTGATTTAAAAATCATTAAATACCCTAATCTACTTACTAATCCAATTGCAATTACAAGGACAACTATAACGATTATTAACACATTTCGTCGATTAAAGGTTTTATTTCTAGCCATTAGGATAACCTCAAACATCTTATTGTTTTATTCTATTACAGACAATTTAAGGTTATGATTAAACTTTGTTCAAACTAATTAGTTACATTATTTTCTTCTGTTTCATCTTGATTTTCTGGAATGAAATCTGGATTAAATTCATCTGATTCATTGGATGTATCATCGATATTAGCATTCTCTTCGCTGCCAGTATTATTGGCTGCATCTTCATTCGTTCCTGCATTGTTCGCTGCGTTATTATTGGTTTCTGAATTGCTTTCTATATTATTATCATCATTATTGTTATTATTATCTTCCGTCGTATTTTCATTGGAAGTATTTTGAGAATTTGAATTATCCGTATTATTGTTGGTACTTGGCAGAACTGGAGTTGTTGACCCAGTGTTACTCGATTCATCAATCTCCTCTGTTGGATATAATTCTAAAAATGGTAAAATTTCAGCTAATACACCACTAGCGAATTTGGTAGCAATTGAACTATCTGCTTGTTTTACAACATTTTGTGGCTCATCTATTACTACATAGATAACAATTTCTGGATTATCAGCAGGAACAGCCCCTACAAATGATACAAGGTATGTTTTTGCAGCTCTAGGATATTTTTGAGCAGTTCCAGTTTTACCACCAATTTTATAGCCTGGTACTTGCGCATAATGCGCTGTTCCAGCTTCGACAGTTTGAAACATAGCTTCCCTAATAAAGGCAGATGTTTGCTCTGATACAGTTTCTTTCATTAATACTTTATCTATATTTTCTACAATAGCACCTTTGTCATTTACAATTTGTTTTACCATATGTGGTTGATAATAATATCCACCGTTCACTAAAGATGAAAAACCAGCTGCAAGTTGAACCATAGTGGTAGTGAATGTTTGTCCAAAACTACTAGTCGCAAGATCTGTTGAAGTTATATTTGCTTCTGGTATTAATATACCATTTGCTTCTCCCGGAAGATCTATTCCTGTCTTACTACCAAATCCAAAAAAGTTTTGATAATCAAAGAATTGATTTTTTCCTTCTTTTGCAACAATTTGCATTAATGCATCATTACACGATACCATTAAGGCTTGCTCTAAGGTAATTTGTCCATGTCCTTGTCTATTACTACATCTAATTTTCCAACCACCTACTTCTTCATAACCATCACAATAATATGTATCATTCGGTGATATATTCGCTTCTTCTAAAGCAGCAGCGATTGTAAACGGTTTAAACGTTGATCCTGGTTCATAGGTATCACTTATCACGAAATTTCTCCAAATTTGATTAAGTGCTTCAAGTTTTGCTGCCTCATCCATTTGCTTAATTTCTTGTTCTGTATAAAATGGTGTTAAATCAGTAGGATTATTTAAATCATACTCTTCGTTGGATGCCATAGCAATGATTTCACCGTTGTTTGGGTTCATGACTAATACACCTATATTTTTGCTTCCAAATTCTGTGTTGAATTGTTTGATGTGATTTTGGATAATCCCTTGCACATTAGCATCTATAGTTGTAACAATGGTATTTCCATTAATTGCAGGTTTAATCGTACGGTCTAATTTTAGTTCAGAATCAATATAACCATATTCGATTCCATTGGTTCCATTTAATTGATCATTGTAAAATTGTTCAATACCCCAGTTTCCTACATTACCACTTGTTGTAAATCCAAGAACATCACTTGCCAATGTTTTATAAGGGTATTTTCTCACATATTCTTCTTCAAACCATACACCCTGTATATTGCTATCTTTTTCTGCTTTTTCCTTAAATACAATCATTTCATCATAACTAAAACCTTTTTGTACAATTACATACTGGCTTTGTGGTTTTGATGCTATTATTTCTTGTAGTGTTTCTGTTTTTATACTACTAAAAGAATCTGTAATTGCTTTTACAGTTGGATTCAAATATTTTTCATCAACTAATAGACTTTTCACATCTAATATGAGGTTGTAAACTTTTTCACTAGTAGCTAATACGGTTCCCTTTGTATCAACTATATTACCACGTTTATATGGTATCATTTGACTAGTGTATGTTTGTTGGGACAACACTCTTTTTTCATATTTCTCACCATCGGTCCGATTGATAAACACTAGTCTTCCTATTAGTCCCATCATAGCAATTAGCAGTATACAAAAAACAAGCAATAATTTTGCTTGCATTTTTGTAGTAAACTTCTTTAATTTTTTTTCTTTCATTTCTTTACGCATATAGTAACCTCATTCTGGCGAAATACTGTTATTTAAGCATCCATATAAATTTATAATTGAATTTAATTTGTTATCTTGTCTAGTAATGACGTGCCATTTGCTTCAGGTATTTCTTCATATTGTCTTACATAATCACTTAAGTTGCTTTTATATGTGATTACTTGGTTTTCATTTGGATAAACCATACCAAGTTCTGTCGTTGCTACTTGATATATATAATTTAAATCAAGTGATGTGTTTAATTTAGATAGTTCTGCATGGTTTTCATCTTGTAATTTTGTTAAATTACGTTCTAGCTTTGTTATTTCTTTTTGCATTTGTGTTTTATTCGCTTGTACACCTAAATATGTGATACAAGAATATAACGTTACAACAATAGCTACAGTTAAAAAGAACGCTGAAAACAAATCAATACCCGCACCCATCCTTGGTTGCTTACGAGTTTCCCTTATCGGTTGTTGTCTACGGTTAATTTCCGTATCTTCTCTGTGATTTGGTACAGCTTGTAATTTTCTAGCTGTATTACCATCAATGTAATATGAATTTGTATTTTGATAACGTTGTTTTTTAGCTTCCATGCAATCCCCCTAGCTTCCTACAAATGTCTTTCAAACACCCTTAATTTAGAACTTTTTGCTCTTTTATTATTAATAATCTCCTCTTCCGTTGGTATTAACGGCTTTCTTGTTATAACATTTCCCTTTGACTTATTACCACACACACACACTGGAAAATTTGGTGGGCATGTACAAGGATCTTCATTTTTACGAAAACAGCTCTTTACGATTCTATCTTCTAATGAATGGAATGTAATAATACATATTCTTCCATCTTCATTTAACATTTCGACCATATCATCTAATGATTTACTTAGTACTTCTAACTCTCTATTTAATTCTATACGAATTGCTTGAAATGTTTTTTTAGCTGGATGACCAGTATTCATACGAATCTTCATTGGAATAGCCGCCTTAATGGCTTCTGTTAATTCATCTGTTGTTTCGATTTGTTTTTCTTCTCTAACTCTTACAATATGCTTGGCTATATTTTTTGCAAATTTGTCTTCTCCGTAATCTCTTATAATACGGTATAAATCAAACTCACTATAACCATTGACAATGTCTTTTGCAGTTTTATCATTTCTAGTATCCATTCGCATATCCAGAGGAGCGTTTTCTCTATAGGAAAAGCCTCTCTCCGGTGTATCTAATTGATAGGAAGAAACTCCTAAATCTAATAAGATACCATCTACTTTCTCAATTCCCAAATTCTTTATTACTTGTTTCATATCAGAATAATTACTTCTAACTATAGTAACTTTATCTTTATAGTCCTTTAGTCTCTCATTACCAGCTATAATAGCTGCTTCATCTTGATCAATTCCGATAAGTCTACCGTTGTCTCCCAATCGTTTGCATATTTCGAAGGAATGTCCTCCACCGCCTAATGTACCATCTACATAAATACCATTTGGCTTTATATTTAACATATCAATTGTTTCATCTAATAGTACTGATTTGTGGTTAAAGTTAATATTTTCTCTAAACGTATCCACTTAAATTCCTCCTAAAAGCTAAGTCCAAACTCCGACATATGTTCTGCAATCTGATCCATATCTTCGTAATTATTATTATTAGCCCATCTTTCTTTACTCCAGATTTCTATTTTACTTAGAACTCCAACAAATACGATGTCTTTCTCTAGACCTGCTGATTCTCTTAATTTATTCGGAATTAAAATTCTTCCCTGCTTGTCCACTTCACAGCTAGCAGCACCAGCCATAAAATAACGTTGTAATTGTCTTGCTTCTTTTGTACCAGGAAGTGTTTTTAATTGGTTGACGAAATTCATCCATTCCTCATTAGGGTATACAAATAAGCAGCCATCTAATCCTTGGGTTACAACAAATTCCTCACCTAAAGATTCTCTGAACTTAGATGGTACTATGATTCTTCCTTTATCATCAATTGTATGATTGTATTCACCCATGAACATGAATCTCACCACCTAACTACCACTTAATACCACTTTCCACCACTTTGCTCCACTTCTATTGTTATTTTATAATAATTTTCTGAATATATCAAGTATTTATACACAAAAAAAATACAAGTGCGTCCACAAATAGTAAGGCACTTGTATCTTTTTTCATAAGTTACACAATATATTGTATCTATATTAAAAATCGAACAAATTATGTCAATATCTAGTCATTTTACAATAAATGGGTATTTAGTCCTATGACCTTCTATTGTGAAATGAACTAATTACATACTTTTACGTGTTTTTTTCAAAGATTTACGTTTTATAACGATGATACATCCTGAAATAACAAATAATAGCGCGGATAAAAGTTGAGATACTGCAAAAGGTGAACCCCATAAAAATAATTGATCAGTTCTTAGTCCTTCAATCCAAAATCTACCTAAACCATAACCCGTTAAATACATAAGAAAGACTTCACCATGAAATTTCTTATGTTTTGAATAAATTATTAAAATTATTAATAAGCATAAATTCCATACAGATTCATAAAGAAAAGTTGGATGTACTTGAATGTAAGTTGCACCATCAATTAATACCGAATTATCTCTTATTTCTAATATACTTTTTAAGGCAGCTGGTTTATCAGCATATTTTTCAGTGATATATGATACTGAACTGGTATAATCACTACTTACGTCCCTAATATCAACCTGCATTGCAAATAAACCGTCTGTATATTTACCAAAGGCTTCTCTATTAAAGAAATTACCCCATCTTCCAATCATTTGTCCAGTAATTAGACCTAAAACACCGGTATCTGCTAATAATGAAAATGAAATTTTCTTAATCTTAGAATAAATAAATGCAGTTAATACTGCAGCAATTACTCCACCATAAATCGCTAATCCACCATTTCTTATATTAAATATTTCTAATGGATTATTCTTAAACTCATCCCATGCAAATACAACATAATATAGTCTAGCACCGATAACTGATAATATAATAGCATATAAAGCAAAATCTAAATATAAATCTTTATTTTGTCCTGTTCTCTTTGCTTGCCATTCCGCTACTAAATAACCCATAGCCATACCTAATGCAATCACGATTCCATAAAAAGCAATTTCAAATCCAAACACTTTAATACTGGATGCAATATTATTTAATTCAATACCTATATTGGGAAAACGAATACTTGTTGCTGCACTTACTAACATGTAATCCACCACTTTCTTATACGTTGAAACGGAATAATACTACATCTCCGTCTTGAACTACGTATTCCTTACCTTCTGAACGTACTAATCCTTTATCTTTTGCTGCATTATAACTACCACATTCAACAAGATTGCTATAATTTACAATCTCAGCACGTATAAATCCTCTTTCGAAGTCAGTATGAATCTTTCCGGCTGCCCCAGGTGCTTTTGTTCCTTTTGTAATCGTCCAAGCTCTTGTTTCTTTCGGACCAGCTGTTAAATAACTAATTAATCCTAAAATATGATAACTAGCTCTGATTAATTTCTCTAAACCTGATTCTGTTAATCCCATATCTTCTAAGAACATTTTCTTTTCATCATCATCAAGTTCTGCTATTTCCTGTTCAATTTGAGCACAAATAACAAATACTTCAGAATTCTCAACTTTTGCGAACTCTCTAACTTGTTTTACTTGTTCATTGCTTGCACCATCATCTGCCAAATCATCTTCCTTTACATTAGCAGCATATATTACTGGTTTGTATGTTAACAAATTATAGCTCTTTAATAAAGTTAGCTCTTCTTCGTCTGAAGTATCAAAGCTTTTTGCCATATTACCAGCTTCAAGATGCTCTTTAAGACGTTCTAAGACTTCTAATTCTTTTGCTAAAGCCTTATCATTTTTAGCACCTTTTGAAGTTCTTGCTATTCTTCTTTCTATTATTTCTAAATCTGAAAATATTAATTCAAGATTTATTGTTTCGATATCTCTTAATGGATTTACAGAACCATCTACGTGTATAATATTACTATCTTCAAAACAACGTACAACATGTACAATTGCATCAACTTCTCTTATATTAGAAAGAAACTGATTTCCAAGTCCTTCACCTTTTGAAGCACCTTTTACTAATCCGGCGATATCAACAAATTCAATTGCTGCTGGTATGATTTTCTCTGTATTATATAAATCTCCTAATACTTTTAATCTTTCATCTGGAACTGCAACTATACCTACATTGGGATCAATAGTACAAAATGGATAATTAGCTGACTCTGCTCCTGCTTTTGTAAGAGAATTAAATAATGTGCTCTTTCCTACGTTTGGTAAACCTACTATGCCTAATTTCATATGTGTCTTCCTTTCAATCTTTTGATTCAATAACTACAAGTATTCCTGACTGTAATAATATATTAGCACTTTCTCCTACTACTTCATTACTTATACCTAAGCTATCTTCTCTTTTCATATCTCTTTTTATAAGTGGGTATTTGAACCCTTCTAATGTTACTCCATATACTACTTCTGTTAAAGGTTGAAGAGATACGTAACCTCCAAACAACTTGTCTTTGTAAAGGATAGCGTTTTGATTCAAAAGATATATTTTATTATGCTCATCTATAATATATGCTGCAATATCTCTTACAAGTGGTAAAGTTAACAGATAAATATTAGCAAGGGCATGATCCATACGAGTT
The DNA here is from genome assembly GCA_029239975.1 of Anaerocolumna sp. GTDB lineage: Bacteria > Bacillota > Clostridia > Lachnospirales > Lachnospiraceae > Anaerocolumna. Next base: position 33,997 of record JARBTX010000018.1, on the reverse strand, counting down.
CCGGTTGCCCCTAACATAACTATTTCACTTGCATTTAACGTGATAGCAAGTTCGATTGCAATTTGGGTATCCGTTGCATCTTTCATCGGATTATATTCTTTAATGGTAGTTGAACCACTCGAAATACTATTTTTATATTTTTGAACTAACTCAGATGGTGCTGAATCAAAATCACCTACGATATACTGAAGGTTTAAGTTTAATTTATCAGCAGTAACCAATCCTTTATCTACTGCGATTATTACATCGAATGTTTGTGTTTTTAGATAATCCTTTACAAATTCTATTGAAATACTACCGCCTGTTATAATTAAAATACGGTTATTTTTCATATGATTTAAATACCTCTTTAAAATCAGATACGTTTTTCTCAATATCTCCACCAAAAACAGCAGTACCAGCTACAAAAACATTCGCACCAGCTTCAATTACTTTGTTTACATTTAGTGCTGTAATACCACCATCTACTTGGATTTCTACATTTAAGTTCTTTTCATCAATCATTGCCTTTAAAGCTTTTATCTTATCATAAGTAAATGGTAAGAAAGATTGTCCACCAAAGCCAGGATTAACACTCATTAGCAATACCATATCCACATCTTCTATTACATACTCTAGTACAGACAATGGTGTTGCTGGATTTAATGAAACTCCAACTTTTAACCCTAATTCTTTTACTTTTGCTATAGTTCGATTCAAATGCTTGCACGCTTCTACATGTACTGTAATAAAATCTGCTCCAACTTTTTTAAAATCATCTAGAAACCGTATAGGCTCTTCAATCATTAAATGAACATCAAAAACCAGTTTTGAAATCGGTCTTATGCAACTAATAATCGGTGCTCCAAATGATATACTCGGTACAAACGCCCCGTCCATAACATCAATATGAAGATAATCTGCTCCTGCTTTTTCAACCTGCATAATCTGATCCCCTAAATGGGCAAAATCTGCAGCTAATATCGACGGTGCTAATTTTAACATACTTAAACTCCTTTTATCTAAATTCATCTCACTAGGCAATTGCAAAACTTCAAAGATGTCTTAATAATTATACAATATATACGTGTTTTTAGCTACTTCTTAACACTTAAGGCAACAGAAGCTAGAAAATTCGTATTATATTGTATAATCAATTTTTAAACTATTATGTTTCACAATTTACTTAAATAACATTTTTAAGATAGTGATATTTCTACTTTATAAATTATTTATCATATAAAAATACACTTTAATACTTCTTCTGGTTCTTTAATTCTTCATATAATAATTTGTAATTTTCATAACGAATATTACTAATTTTACCTTCATCAAGGGCTTGTTTCACCCCGCAGCCAGGTTCATTTAGATGTGCACATCCATTAAATCTACATTGATCTTCATACTCATGAAACTCAATAAAATAATCTTTGAGTTCTTCTTTTTCAATATCTGTTATATACAATGAGCTGAATCCTGGTGTATCCATGATAAAGGTATTTCCTTCTACATAAAACAATTCAGAATGTCTTGTTGTATGCTTACCTCTTTTAATCTTCTCGCTTATACTTCCAGTTTCCATATTTGCTTCTGGTTGAACAGAATTAATTATAGATGATTTTCCTACGCCGGACGGCCCTGCAAGAACCGTGGTTTTATCCTTTAACAATTCATGCAGGGTCGTAAGGCCATCGTCTGTAAATGTACTGGTAAATATAACTTTATATCCACACTTGATATAAGTTTCTTCTAGCAGCTTTAGTTCATTTTCTGTAACAATATCTTTTTTATTAAAACAGATAATTGTTTCAACATTTTGAGACAACATTAAAATTAAGAATCGATCTAACAAATTAAAATTAGGGTTTGGATCGGCAGCGGCAAATATTACCAATGCCTGATCCACATTAGCGACAGCTGGACGAATGAGTTCATTCGTTCTTTCCAGTACATCAACAATATTACCCTTCATTTCTTTCTCATCAATGATATCGATACTTACATTATCACCAACTAAAGGTTTTATCTTTTGATTACGAAATATGCCCTTTGCTTTACATTCATACACTCCATGTGATTTTACATGTACATAATAAAAGCCAGCGATACCCTTAATAATCTTTCCTTCCATTATACATTCACCATTATTCTTCAACCGGTGTAAATTCAATTACCCATGATGTTTCATATGGTTCATATTTTATCAATACTCCATCTTCCGTAACAACACCATCTTCATATTCTTCTACTTCCCTACCAATATACATTTGAATGGTACCATCAGAACCACTGTTGCTGGTAATATTGGAAATGGTTAGTGGAAAACTATCGTAATCCATGGTTTCTTTTCTTAACGTAGTAAGCTTTCCATCTTGTTCAAGCTCTACAATAACTTTTGCACTATCACCTTGATATTCAAATGGATTATCTGATATCACGATTTGACTTACATACGTATTACTAGTTGAATCTGCTGGTTCATCTATTACATTGGTTCCTAAACTAACTGTAATGTCAACTGCTGTATTCGCAGCTACAGTAGCACCTCCAGCATAGCTTTGATACATTACTTCACCTTTTTCATAGGTATCTGAATAATCACTGGTGATATTTCCTTGTTTTAATCCTACATCTTCTAACTTCTTAATAGCATCCTTTTTGGATAATCCAAGTAGATTTGGTACAATTACATCCGTCTTCTCTGGACCACTACTTACTAACACTGTAATGGTATCTCCTTTTACAACTTGAGTACCGCGTTCTGGATTTGTTGAGATAACTCTATCCTTTTCTATTTCGTCACTAAATGCAAAATCATGAGCAACGACTAATCCCGCTTCTTCTAATTTCGTAACAGCTTGACTATCCGTTAAATTATATACATTAGGAACTTCAAATGACTCAGGACCACTACTAATAACCAATTGAACATCCGCATCCGCTTCAATTTCTGCTCCCTGCTTTGGATATTGATCAATTACCATTCCTTTTTCAAATGTGTCAGAATATTCTTCCCTAGCAATTGTCACATTAAGTTTATCAGACTTAGCAAGTAAAGTTTCTTGCGCATCTTCCCACATTAATCCAACCACTGATGGAATTGTAATTGTACCAGTTATTTCATCTACCACAGTAGATGGAGTTGGAGTTACTGTTACAATTGGTGTATTATCTTTATTATTCCCTGAACTCGGGAAAAGTTTAAAGAATTTTGCGACAAAAAATAAAATAAGTATAGTTATTATTACACCTGCTGTAATGGATCCGATTAATAATAATTTTTCAACTCGTGGATCAACTGTATCTAGTTCTTCTTCATCATCCGATAATTGTTTTGTATTGTTTAAATTACGACGACTGTCTGTATTATAAATATCATTCGATGTATTATATCCATTTGTATTCTTTGTAGCATTTTTAATATGATTTACTTCATCTGGGGAGATAGTAATAGTTGGTGAATCGTTTACTGCTGCTGCAGGTATTACTACAAAATCTCCGTTCGGATTTGAAATAGATTTTTTTAAATCTGCTATTAACTCAGAAGCAGAAAGATAACGTCTCTCTGGTTTCTTTTGCATACATTTTTGTACAATACGGTCTACACTAAGAGGGATGGATGGGTCTAATTCCCTTAGTGGTGTGGCTTCTCCTTGAATATGAAGCAATGCAACAGATACTGTGTTATCTCCTGCAAATGGAACTTGTCCTGAAAGCATCTCGTATAGAGTAACGCCTAAGGAATAGATATCACTCTTTTCATCACTATATCCACCGCGAGCTTGCTCTGGCGATAAATAATGTACGGATCCCATGGCATTGGATGTAATCGTATTCGAATTTGTTGCTTTTGCTATACCAAAATCTGTTACTTTTACTTTACCTTCTCTGGATATGATTATGTTCTGTGGCTTAATATCTCTATGAATGATATGATTCATATGTGCTGCTTCCATACCCATCGCTATCTGGATAGCAATTCCAACTGCTTCTTTAACTTCAAGTTTACCTTTTCTTTCAATAAAATTCTTTAATGTAATACCTTCAACTAGTTCCATTACGATATAATGTAATCCATTATCGTCACCAACATCATAGACATTTACTATATTAGGGTGTGATAATCCTGCTGCCGATTGTGCTTCACCTCTGAATTTTTTTACAAAGTTTTTATCATCGCTATATTCAGTTTTTAACACTTTTATGGCAACGAAACGATTTAATCTATGACATCTGGCTTTATAAACATCTGCCATTCCACCAGATCCTACTTTATCAATTATTTCGTAACGGTCGCTTATAAACATTCCCGGTTTTAACATTCTTTCTCACCTCTTTCTACAGATTAACAAGGACGATTGATATATTGTCCTTGCCGCCATTTTCATTTGCTTTTTTTACTAATGTTTTGGCTGCTGTCTCTAAATCATCTTGATGTTCTTTGATTATCCCAAATATTTCTTTGTCCTCTAACATATTAGAAAGACCATCGGAACACATTAAGACTGTATCATCTTTGTTTAAGGTCACTTCAAAATAATCAGGTACAACTGTTTTACTTGCTCCCAACGCTCTCGTTATTATATTCTTGTTTGGATGAAATCTCACTTCTTCTTTTTCTATCTCTCCAGTTTTAACCATTTCCTGTACTAACGAATGATCTTCTGTAATCTGCTTCATTTCATCACCTATAACATAAAGCCTACTATCTCCCACATTCGCAACATATAGAATAGAATCAATAATGGTAGCGACTACAAACGTTGTTCCCATTCCCTGTAAACCGCTGTTTTCCTTTGCTTCATCTAATAATAAGTCGTTTGTTTCTAGTAATGCATCGGATATCATTCCAATTGGAGACTTGGGTTTATTTTCTCTAATCTTTTCTGTAAATACTTCAACACAAAACCTGGATGCATAATCACCTGCATTATGACCACCCATTCCATCTGCCACTATGAATAAATTCGGAAGTCCACCAATCGTATCCTGTTCACAAAAAACAAAGTCTTGATTTATCTTGCGTTTTTCTCCAATATCAGTTATCGAATATGATTTCATACTTACACCTCCTACCCCCCTAAACAGAAGTTTGATCTATATAGCTTTTACGCAATTGACCACAAGCGGCATTAATATCTGTACCCATTTCTCTTCTTATAGTAACATTAATTCTATATTTTTCAAGTATATTTTTGAAATTTTGAATATTTTTAGACTCAGATTGTCGATAATCACGCTCTTTTATCGGATTTACAGGTATTAGATTAACATGACAATTTAAGCCTTTTATGCGGGTTGCAAGTTCTCTTGCATGTTCTGGAAGATCATTTACACCTTCTACCATACTGTATTCAAATGTAATTCTTCTACCTGTCTTTTGGTAATAGTACTCACATGCTTTTATTGCTGATGATATGTCTACTTTGTTTGCAATTGGCATGAGCTGTTGGCGAACATTATCATTTGGTGCGTGTAAAGATAATGCCAAGGTAATCTGTAACTCTTCGTCTGCGAGCTGTTTCATCTTTTCTACTAAACCACATGTGGATACCGTAATGTTCCTTTGACTTATATTTAATCCATTTTCATCTGTTAAGATACGAATAAATTTAACTAAATTATCGTAATTATCAAGTGGTTCACCTGTACCCATTACAACTACATTAGAAACTCTCTCACCGGAAATTCTTTGAATTTGATAAATTTGATCCAGCATTTCAGCAGGTGTTAAATTTCTCTCAAACCCACCAATAGTAGAAGCACAAAATTTACAACCCATTTTACATCCAACTTGTGATGATATACAGACTGAATTTCCATGATGATAACGCATAAGAACGCTTTCTAAGACCCTTCCATCATACAAACGAAATAAAAATTTACTCGTTTCACCACCAGCAGATTCTAATTTATCAACTACAGTTAAATTCGTAATCTCACTTATTTCTGAAAGACGTTCTCTTAGTTGTTTTGGTATATTTGTCATTTCGTCAAAATTAGTAACCAATTTTACATGCAACCATTCGTAGATTTGTTTTGCACGAAATGGTTTATCTTTGATTTGAACTAAAATTTCTTTTAGTTCATCTAAACTCAAAGATTTCAAATCAATTTTTGCCATTCTTTCATTTTCCTCTTCTCATTCTAAATGTATACTACTTTAATTCTTTCGTAATTTTGCAATAAAAAAACCATCTGATTCATGAATTCCTGGAATTAGTTGCAAATAACCTTCTTTTGTAGTTTCATTCCTTAAAGATTCTGGAAGATAGTCATCAATACTTTCCAATTTGTAATTAAAATTATTTATAAACCAACGGACATTGTCCATATTTTCCTGCCTATTAACAGTACATGTACTATAAAGTAATACACCATTCTCTTTTACATATTGTTCTACTACAGTTAAAATTTCTCTTTGTAGCTTCACTAATTCCTGTTGTTTACTTTTCGTCATATTATATTTAATGTCAGGCTTTTTGCCAATAACTCCAAGGCCTGAACATGGTAAATCAGCAATAACAATACCTGCTTTTCCAACTACTTCTTTGTCAAGTACTAATGCATCATGTACTTTTACAGAAATATTCTTAAGCATCAAGCGATTTATATTTTCATTAATTAGATTAATCTTTGCATCGGATACATCTCTCGAATCAACATGTCCAGTACCATTTAAGCGTTCCGCAATATGAAGGGATTTACCACCAGGAGCAGCACAAACATCTATTATGTTGTCACCTTCTTTAACTCCTGAAATTTGTCCAACTAACATAGAACTTTCATCTTGTATTTGAAAATACCCTTTCCGAAAGGGTTCTAAATCATTTAGATAATTATAATTTGATATTCTTAAAGAATACGGTAAATAAGCTCCCGGTTTTACTAATACTCCATCTTTTTGTAAAAGATTAGTTAAATCATCTACTGAGATTTGATTTAAATTACATCGAATTGTAGTCTGCTTTTCATCCTTTAAGGATGCTTCTAACATACCTTTTACATTTTGGTAATCAAACTCTGTAAGCCATTCTTCTACTAACCATTCGGGAGTGGAGTAGGTTACACTTAAAAATCGCACCGGTTCCTTTATTTCATTAGGATATATGATTTTTTCAGGATTCCGTATGATATTACGCAAAACACCATTTATGAAACCACTAAGACTAATAAACCCTCTCTTTTTCGCTAATTTGACTGCTTCGTTACAAGCAGCTGAATCAGGAATGCCTTCCATGTATTTTATTTGATAAACACTCATACGTAGAAGGTTCCTGATGAGAGGCTTCATTTTAGTCACTTTTACACTTGAATATAAATTGATGATATAGTCAATGGTAATTAATCTCTCGATAGTTCCTTCACAAATTCTAGTTATAAAAGCTCTGTCTTGCTTTTCTAACTGTTGATGCTCTCCTAAAGTTCGATTTATTACCATATGACTAAAATTGTTATTCTCCATAATATCAACGAGAATATCTAAAGCAATTTCTCTAGTTGTTTTAGTCACGGTCTCTTCCTCCAAATAAAAGGACTAAACGTAACAATTGTAGAATACTTGCTGCAGCACCTGCAACATAAGTTAATGCAGCTGCATTTAATACCTTTCTTGTATTAGTTACTTCATCTGCATATAATATTCCTGTTTCATCTAAAATTCTTACTGCTCGGTGTGATGCGTTAAATTCAACTGGTAATGTAATAAGTTGAAATAACACAGCAAATGAAAATAAAATAATTCCTAATGTAATTAAAGACTCAAAACCACCAATAAACATTCCAAGAAGTATTAATGGCCAAGCTAGTGTAGAACCAAAATTAGCTACTGGAACAAAAACTGTCCTTAAACGAAGTGGCGCATATCCTTTATCATGTTGAATAGCATGACCACATTCATGGGCTGCAACACCAATTGCTGCAACAGAATTACTTCCATAAACACTATCGGATAAATTAAGCGTCTTATCTCTAGGATCATAATGATCGGATAAATTTCCACTAACATGATGTATTGTTACATCATAAATACCTGCAGAATGTAATATTCTCTCTGCTGCCTCTGCACCTGTTAAACCAGATAAACTTCTTACTTTTGAATATTTATTAAAAGTTGTTTTTACTCTTGCTGATGCTACTAATGTAAGTAATGCTCCAATAATAACTAAATAGTAATACGGATCAAAATAAAAATAAGGCATAATATCCTCCAATCTGCACTTTTGTGCGAAATCATTCATAATTTTCTTTGTAAACTAACATATTATAACTAAATTGTAACTAACCTTTGGAACCAATAATTTAGATATACATCTAATGTACTTTATCTTTTTATTGTAAAACAGCTCCTATTTCAACTTTATAACCTCTTAAAAATGCATCTACTGTCATTCTTTTTTTACCTTCTAACTGCAATTCTTTTATTGCTAAATTACCTTTTGAAGTTTTTACAATTACGGAGTCTTTTGTGATAGAGATGATTTCACCAGGTTTTCCACTGAGTTCGTCTTCTATTACATCTGCATCCCAGATTTTTAGTTGTTTACCTTCTAAAAATGTATATGCGCTTGGCCAAGGATTTAATCCACGAATCAATCGTTCAATTTCTACAGCAGACCTATTAAAATCAATATGTCCAATGGTTTTATCCAGTATTTTCACATAATTGGAATCAGCATCATTTTGTTTTTCTCTAGGTGCACTACCATCTTCAATGGCTTTTATAGCTTCTAATAACAAATCTCCACCGCAAACAGCTAATTTGTCATGAAGACTACCACCTGTTTCTTTTGGAGCGATTGGAACTTCTGCTTTCATTATCATATCACCAGTATCTATACCTACATCCATATGCATTATAGTAATTCCAGTTTTTTCTTCTCCATCTATGATAACCCATTGAATAGGTGCTGATCCTCGATACTTAGGTAATAGTGAAGCATGAACGTTGATACAACCATACTTAGGTAAATCAAGTAACACCTTTGGCAATATTTGTCCAAAAGCGGCTACAACGATAAGATCTGGATTTAATTCTTCTATCATAGGAAGGAATCCTTCTTCTTTTACTCTTTTTGGTTGGAATATAGGTATATTATACTCTAATGCAATCTCTTTTACTGGTGGAAATTGAACCTGATTTCCTCTTCCCTTAGGTTTATCTGGTTGTGTTACTACCGCAATAATATTATGTTCGGATTCGATTAGCTTTTTTAATATTACTGCTGCTAAATCCGGGGTACCCATAAATACGATATTCATTGATTTTCCTCCTATAGTATTATGTTATCTCCATTATATAGAAACATTATTTTAAAGTCTATATATTAAGAAAGACTTCATGAATACTTAATTGTTTTTTAATTATATTAATCGTTATTTTCTTCTGTAGAATGAAGATCACCAATTACTTTCTCAACATATAAAACACCATCAAGATGGTCTATTTCATGGCATAAAGCTCTTGCTAACAACTCAGTGCCTTCCACTATTATTTCTTCCATATTTTCATTATATGCCTTTACTTTAGCGTAATTCGGTCTTGTTACAACTCCAGATTTACCAGGCACACTCAAACATCCTTCTTCCCCAGTTTGTTCTCCATCTGTTTCTAATACAACGGGATTTATTAAAACAATTGGGCTATCACCTTCAGGAGAAGTATCTATCACCACAAGTCGTTTTAGTATACCAATTTGCGGAGCTGCCAAGCCAACACCATTTGCATCGTACATAGTATCAAGCATGTCTTCAATTAATGTACGTAATTTTGGTGTAACTTCTGTTATTTCTTTTGAACGTTTTGTTAAAATGGAATCACCAATTAATCTTATATTTCTAATTGCCATAGTTGCATTACCTCTTTTCTTTTTGTTCATTATTTTTCTTTTTTCTATTATATGCATAAAAATCATTTAGTAGCTGTTCATTGGATTAAAATCAAACTGTATATTACAACCATTCATATGTTCTGAATAATTGATATAACCTTCCAAATAATCTTTTAACCGTATCAAATAGTCATATTCGGATTGCTTTACATAAATCATATATCGATAAATATCATTTGCTTTTGCCAAATTTGCCGCTGCTGGACCAATAACAGTTGTTTCAGCTTCTATTTGCTCTAATTTAAGCCATTCTTTTGTTGCACCACTAATTAATTCAGATGCAAAAATTGCTTTTTTATCATCTTTTGATGCAACTAAAATTGCTAAGATATGTGCAGCTGGTGGATATTTTAGCATCTCTCTATAATTCATTTCTTGATGATAAAAACCTACATAATCGTTTTTACTTGCTGTTGTTATACTATAATGCTCTGGTTGATAGGTTTGTATCACTACTTCACCAGCTAAATCTCCACGTCCTGCTCTACCAGCTGCTTGAGCAAGCAATTGATAGGTTCTTTCCGCCGCACGGTAATCCGCAGCATATAGGGATAAATCTGCAGCCAAGATACCGACTAAGGTAACCATTGGAAAATCATGACCTTTTACAATCATTTGCGTTCCTACTAAAATATCTGCTTCTTGATTGGCAAATGCCGATAATATTTTTTCATGACCGTCTTTGTTTTTGGTTGTATCTGTGTCCATACGTAATATTCTAGCACCTGGAAATTCTTTTCTAGCAAATTCTTCAACCTTTTGCGTACCAGTTCCAAATGCTGCAATATATTTCGAACCACAACTTGGGCATTTTGAAGGTGTAAATTCTTCATGTCCACAATAATGACATACCAGACTACCATTGTAATGAGCCGTTAAAGATATATCACAATGCGGGCATTTCATTACATGTCCACAACTTCTACAAGATACAAAACCTGCATATCCTCTTCGATTAATAAATAACATAATCTGTTGCTTTTTTTGTAAACGGTCAGCGATTAATTCTTTTAGCCTAGCACTAAAGATTGATTTATTTCTTTTTTTTAATTCTTCTCTTAAATCTTCTACCCATATCTTTGGCATTTGACCAGCACCAATTCGCGATGGGAGTTGATATAACCTATAACTACCAGTTAATGCTTTACGATAGGATTCTAGGGAAGGAGTTGCTGAACCTAATACTACACTTGCATTACTTAATTCTGCACGTTTTATTGCAACTTCTCTAGCATGATACTTCGGAGGATTTTCACTTTTATAACTACCTTCATGTTCTTCATCGATTATTATTAATCCTAGATTATCAAATGGTGTAAAAAGTGCAGATCTTGGGCCAATCATAATATCGATATCACCATTTTTCGCACGTTCATATTGGTCAAATCGTTCACCTTGTGACAGTCTTGAATTCATAATGGAAATACGATTACCAAAACGCCTATAAAAACGCATTACCGTCTGGTAAGTCAAAGCAATTTCTGGTATTAACATGATTACTTGTTTACCATCATTAATTACTGCGTCTATTATCTCTAGATACACTTCTGTCTTACCACTACCAGTTACTCCATGTATGAGATATGTATTTCTAATACCCGATTCATATTCTTTTGTTATACTGTCTACAACTGTTTGCTGTTCTATGGTTAATTGTACTTTTTCTTTTTGTTTTAAATCACTGCTTAGAGGATTTCGATACATTCTTTCTACTTCAGTCGTAACGATACCCATCTTCTCTAAATCTTGAATTGTACTACGCGATATATTTAGCTTATTTATTACAATTTCATAATCAAGTACATCTTGTAATACCAATTCTTCTAATAAACGAACGCGCCCGCGATTATTTCTCTTTTTAAAGGTTTCAAGATATTCATTTGCCATGTCCTTTGTAATAGCTAGTCGTAAGGATTTCTTTTCTACCGATTTAACAGTCTTTTTCACAGGAATAACTGTTTTAAGTGCATCATTCATGGTAGATCCAAAGGTTTCCTTAATCCAATATGCAAGATGGATTAACTGACTCTCAATTACTAAAGCATCATCTACGATTTGATTTATTGGTTTTATCAGTTCAACTTTCCAATTTGGTTTCTCAGTAATACTTACGATATAACCTTTGATTAGACGATTTCCTTTACCAAACGGAATTAAAACCAAGGCACCAATAACAGCTCTCTCTAATAACTCTTCTGGAATGGCATATTGGTATGTTTTATCTAGATTCTCGTGAGATATATCTACAATAATATCTGCATATTTTGTTTGCATACCAATCACCTTCCTTTCTAATCTTTTGTTTATACTTGTTATGATTTCAATATCCATAGTTTTTCATGATTTTAAAATCATATTTTATTTGTTAATTCGTAAGGTTTTTAATCTCCTACTACATTGTACCAGCAATTGCGCTTACGATTTCATCTGTCTTCATACTTCTTGAACCTTTTACTAATATACCATCAAAAGCTTTTAGATTCTGTTGTAAATACTCAATAGCTTCCTTATTATTCATAAAAGATATCGTATGAATGTTTGAGTTCTTATCTTGTATACCTTTTGCGATATAAGCCGCTTCTTCTCCAATTGTTACAACTTCATCTACGGTTTGCGCAGCAATAAAGGTACCTACTTCATAATGGCATTGCTGTGAGATTTCACCCAATTCTTTCACATCCGCCAAAACTGCGATTCTACGTTTTACACCTTCTAATTCCAATAATACATTGATTCCACTCTTCATAGAATCTGGGCTTGCATTATAAGAATCATCTATTATTTTCATTCCATTCACTTCTTTAATTTGACCACGCATTGCAATTGGTTCATAATTACGAAGCCCAACTTTTGCGACAGATATCGGAATACCATAATGTTTTGCAACAGCAAGTGCTGCAAGTGCATTATATACATTATGAATACCTAATACTTTTAATATAATTTCTTCTCCATCACCTTGTAAATAATCTGTATCTTGATTTAAATCATCATTTACAATTTCGGTATCATGATTACTACCAAGTCTTAGCGTAAAATGCGTTTCACCATTCACAGTTTTTATATCTTCTGCTCTGAATTCACAAAATCCTTCTGTACCAAATGATGAAATTTCTGCATTCAGAAACTTTTGGTAAGTCTTCTCACCAATGTCAACTCTGCTTGAATTATGTGTAATTTGTTGATCTGTATTCGTATAGAACGGATTATAGTTATCTTTTAATTCTTTGGAAGTAAAATATAATTCTTGTAATAAATCATCATTACCATTTACATAAAGAACAGAGTTTTCATGAAAAGCATTTATAATGTTTAATTTTTCTTTTCTAATATTTTCTCTTGTCTTTAATTGAGCAATATGAGAAACACCAATATTCGTCATAATAGCAACTTCAGGCCTTGAGATAGGTGTTAATTTTTCCATTTCCCCTTCTTCACTCATACCCATTTCTATTACAGCTATCTCATGTTCTTTCATCATCCTTAGCATCATTAATGGAAGCCCTACTTGACTATTCATATTACCTTCTGTTTTTAGAACCTTAAACTTAGTTTCAAGAGCTGCTGCTACCATTTCCTTCGTTGTTGTTTTTCCAACGCTACCAGTAATACCAATAACAGGGATATTAAATCTAGAGCGATAAAATGCACCCAATGATTGTAGCGCTTTAATCGTATCATCTACAGCAATAAAAACCTTTTCATGATTCATCTCTTTATGTTTACTAGTAAAACAAGCAACTGCTCCATTTAAAAAAGCATCCTTAATAAAATCATGTGCATCTACTCTTTCACCAACCACAGGTACAAACAAAGAATTCTCATAAAGATTCTTAGAATTCGTACTTACAAATGTAATTTGTGTATTTTCATTTCCACAAAGTATAGTTCCACCAACTGCTTTAGCTATCTCTTTTATACTTAAAGCTTCCATAAAACCGTCCTACTTTCCTAATCTACTATATAACTTTAATACCTTCGTTTTTCAATTCAATTAACACTTCTTTAATTAAATCACGCTCATCCATTTTATATTTCACACCTTTAATCTCTTGGTAATCTTCATGACCTTTACCAGCTAAGATAATTACATCACCTTCTTTAGCATTCTCGATGCAATAACGGATTGCTTGCTTACGATCTATAATTGTTACATAGTCACCAGTACTTTTCTTAACTCCAATAATAATATCATCAAGGATATCTTGTGGTTCTTCATTTCTAGGATTATCAGATGTAACTACGGTAAGATCTGCTAATCTTGATGAAATTTCACCCATTTCATATCTTCTTAATTTGGAACGGTTACCACCACAACCAAACATACAAACTAATCTCTTAGGATTATATTCTTTCAGTGTGGTTAGAAGGCTTTCTAAACTCATGGCATTATGTGCATAATCAATCATCATAGTAAAATGATCGGATACGGCTACTGGTTCCAATCTACCTTTTACTTTTACTACGGATAATGCTTCCCTTATTACTTCCACTGGTATATTAAAATGTCTACAAATTGCAATTGAAGTTAATGAGTTATAAACGCTAAAACGTCCTGGAACATTGATAGTAACATCAAAGTTCATTAGACCTTCTACTTTATATTTTACTCCTAAACTACCTTGCATACTGTGTAAGTCAACATCTACTGCTCTTAAATCAGCTTTTTCTGATATACCATATGTTTCAAGCTTGCAAGTGTGTCCATCAAGAACTTTCCACACATTTCTATCATCAAGATTGGCAATACCAACTTTGCAATTCTTAAATAATAAACCTTTACAGTAAGCATATTCTTCAAAATCTTTATGCTCATTTGGTCCGATATGATCTGGTTCTAGATTTGTAAATATTCCAAAATCAAAAGTAAATCCGGCAACACGGTTAAGCATAAGCCCTTGTGACGATACTTCCATAACAACACTTTCACAACCAGCTTCAACCATTTTACTGAAATATTCTTGTAATATATATGATTCTGGTGTTGTATTATTCGCAGGTATAACTTCATCTCCGATAATTGCTTCAATAGTTCCTATTAATCCGGTTTTAATACCAGCACCTTCTAAAATTGAACGAACCATGTAGGTAGTTGTGGTTTTACCCTTAGTACCTGTAATTCCAATGGTTTTTATCTTAGATGCTGGATAATCAAAGTAAGCAGCTGACATAAATGCCAAAGCAAGTCTTGAATCTTTTACGCGAATAATTGTTACATCTTCTTCTACTGCTACATCTTTTTCTACAATGATTGCTTTTGCACCCTTACCAATAACTTCAGGAATAAAGTTGTGTCCGTCTACTACAGCTCCAGATATACATACAAAAACAGATCCTAAATCAACCTTTCTAGAATCATAAATTAAGCTTGTTATTTCTGTATTCACGTCACCTTTTAAACAGGAATATTCAAGCTTCTCCAATAATTTTACTAATTTCATAGTTACCTCCATTTATGTCTATAAATGCTTTCTATACTATATTACAAATTCCCATCCAAAAATTACTCTGGATGGGAATTATTATGACAATTCGCTGTATTTTGCCACGTTAAACTCGCATTTTGCAGAAATCGCAAAATACGAATTTGTATCGTTTCCACAGTTTAATTTTATGCTTATTTAACTTGTTTATTATATACCAGCCATGTTACCTTGTCAATGAAATAACCTTTTCGATTAACTTTGGTTGAATATCTGGGTAAGTAAGTTTTTCTGGTAAATCTTCAAAGAATTCTACCTTTTCCATTTCAAATTCTGGTATTTCACCAAATTCATAAATCTCTGCATAAAATAAAGCACCAAAGGATTCATTTTGGTTTTTATCTGTTATATCTGCTCTAATTACAGAATAAATACAGATTGGTTTTAAATCGTATCTAATGGCACCTGATTCTTCAAATAATTCTCGCTTAGCCGTCTCTAAAATAGTTTCACCTAATTCCCTGTGTCCACCAGGAATTTCATAAGTAACTCTATCTTTATGCTTACAATAAACCCATCTGTCTTTGTATTTTGCTACAATGACAGCGAACTCTAGTTTTTCATCATCCATTTTATCATAAAAGTTTACTTTAACCATAATTCATCCCCTTTGTAAATGAACTTATTCCATATAACATAAATTTACCATACAATACTATAATATAACATTGATTTCTCTATGTAAAGTTAAGATATAAAGTTAAGAAATATAGTTTTTATATTTATCATATTACTATTGTCTTCCTTATTAATATATAATAAATAGGGAATCATGAAACATCAAAGATGTCCTTGTCAATTCATACAATATATTCATGTTTTTAACTGTATCCCCCTTAGGGTACTGAAAGTAGAAAATCCGTATATATTGTAACATCAATTCGATAAACTATATCGTTTCGCAGATACTTAATATATTATTAATTCTTGTAATGTCTCACTTCATTGTGGTAAATTTTGGTTACATGTGGTATACTCGTTTAGTAATATATTGAATCAGGTGTTATAATAAAGAAAAATAAACAAGACTATTTACTGTTTATTAAATACCTACTTTCTCGTTATTCTAAAAATGGAGGATTATTATGTTTTTTATTATAGGAATTTCATCCGCAGAAAAAAGATTAGATTTTAATCAAACTATGCAATGTTTTCGTTGTGGACAATTTGGAAGATACGAAGTATTTATAACTTATACTTATTTTACTTTCTTTTTTATTCCTTTGATTAAGTGGAATAAAAAATTTTATGTAAAAGCTACCTGTTGTAATACAATGTATACCATCGATAGTACTTTAGGTAAAAGAATTCAAGATGGCGAACATATCATATTAACAGAACAAGATCTAACCCCAATGTATCAATCAAGTAATAAAACTGCAGGTCAATGTCCAAGTTGTGGTTATATCACTAATCCCGAGCATGCTTTTTGTCCAAAATGCGGAACAAGGTTGTAGAATTTTATTTAATTAAGAATCTAAAACTTATAATTAATATATTAGGAACATATATTAGGAGCTGATTTTATGTTTATCTTTTTATTTATTATGACCATGCTAGTTCCTTTAACATTACTATTATTTGGTTTGCATTGGAAAACACATGTGCCAAAAGATATTAATTCATTTTATGGTTATCGAACTACTATGTCTATGAAAAACAAAGACACATGGGAGTTTGCCCATAGATATACTGCAAAGATCTGGGTTTGGTGTGGAATTGTATCTGCCATTCTCTCAGCTATACCATTAGTTATATTCAAAGATTCAAAGAACTTTGAACAAATTGATATTATAATAATAACAGTTCAAACCTTTCTCATTTGTCTAACAATTATTCCTACAGAAATCGCGTTAAAGAAATACTTTGATAAAAATGGATTACCAAAAGAAAAGACAAAACTCAATTAGTTTACATAAGCATGAATTAGTGAATTAAATAAAATATCCAAATCAAATCGAGTAGGAAATAAATAAATCCTAGTAAATTGAATGTTTGGTTATCTAGACTTTTCTATAAAATTAGGCTATTGGAGATTCTCCAATAGCCTTTTTCCGGTGTGCATTTTAATTTTTAAACATAATGGCTTTTTTCGATGCAGGGTGATAGCAAAATTATGATACATTTAAACAACTCATCCATTATAAACAGCATCGTAGTAAGTAGTTCTAATTCCAAGTAAGGTCTAAATCACCGTCTGCATTCTTAAACTTTAAAACAAGATAATATCGACGATTTTTATCTAAATTAATTGCAGACTTAGGATTGTTTTCGTCTAACTGCAAAATTATCTTTTTACTTTTATTCTGTATTTCAGCTTTGACAAATCCACTTGTAATGTTACTGTTAAAAGCGAACGCGTAATTGTGGCTTTCCCTAATCTTAAACACTTTTTTAATATATCCATTGCAAGACGAAAATTTAATCTTACATTTTCTTTTTTGTCTAAATGAGCCCACAAATAAAATAGAGGTTTTTCTACTTTTAATCAGATAGCCATTTATCCATAAAATATATAACAAGAATATTGCAACTATAGAAAGTGGTACCCATATAAACACGAAAATCATTATATGCATCTCCTTAAATAAACAGGATTTTACTCTTAAATTAATAGTACAATACTATGTTATTAAAATCAACTTTTAAATTATTTGTGTACGAAACCCTTGCTCTTGGCTATGTACTTGGCAGTACTTACTCGCATCAGGATTTTCACCTGTTAGATTACGCCCATGCTGGGCGCACTTAAAAAGAAGAGGTAAAATATTACCCCTTCCCTTTGTATTCTTGTAATTTGAAACTACAAGTCAATTATTATTTAAATGCTTCCATTGCTGCTGCATTTGCTGCATTTGCTTTTTCTGTTAAGTCTGGTGCAAGGTCATGTGCATTTACACCATTTGTAAATACTTCA
The DNA here is from genome assembly GCA_029239975.1 of Anaerocolumna sp. GTDB lineage: Bacteria > Bacillota > Clostridia > Lachnospirales > Lachnospiraceae > Anaerocolumna. Next base: position 15,728 of record JARBTX010000018.1, on the reverse strand, counting down.
GCTTCAGCACCTGCATAACCTTCAGCTATGAATGTACCAAATCCAGGAATGATAGTTCCACCATATGGAATTGGCTCTTTGCAGTGATCTAAGAAATAATCAAAGTATGGTCCTCTTCCATAAGGATCATCAGCGCCAGGGAAGAATGTTCTAACTTTAGACCAAACGGTATCACTTAATGTAATAGGTAGAGCATCCATTGAAAGTTTTGAACCATCTGCATTCGTTAAAGTACTATAAGCGTCAATCTTAGCTAACCAACCTTCTTCACTCCAGTTCATGAATTTTAATAATTCATATGCTTCTCTTGGATGTTCTGTTGCAGATGAGATACCACCAAAATCTAATGTTCCCATCATATGTGAACTTGTTGTGCCTTTTGCTCTAGGTACTACGTATGGAACATATACTAAACCTAAGTCTAAGTAAGCTTGTGTAGCGAATAAATTGTTAAATGTCCACCAAGCATCAAACTGGTAAGCAATCTTTCCGGAATAAGCTGCCCACATTGTTCTATCACCAAATGCTGCTTCTGCTTCATCAGAATCAAATGCTGGTGCATGATATTTACCATTTACTAATTCAGCTTGAAGGTTAACACCATCAGCCCAATTTGTCATATCAAATTTTGTTCCGTTCCATCCGAATTCACCCCATACATTGTCATCAGATGCTACAGGATACCAAGTAACCATTGTTCTATATTGATTAAAACCAAAAATACCTTGTTCTGGAACAGTCATCTTCTTAATGGATTCAACCATTTCTTCCCATGTCCAATCTGTACGTGGCATTTCAACATTTAACTGTTCAAAAACAGTTTTGTTAGCAAATATAGTTTCTGGGAAGAATTTAACTGGAGTAGCCCATTTCTTATCTGTACCATAATAACCAAATTTACCTTCATTAATTGTTGTTAACACGTTATCAGCTTCTGGGTCGTTTTCCCAGTATTCTGTCATATCACCAAGTAAGCTATTATTTAATGCAAAGTCACATTCACCTAAAATCCAGAATGCATCTGGCATTTGTCCTGTAGAAACAAGATTTAATAACGCATCATTGTAACCATCAAGAGCTAAAGTTACTATTTCAACTTTAATATTAGGATACTTTTTCATAAATTGTTCTGCTAAATATTTTGTTAATACTTCATTTTCCCAAGATACATAAGTTAGTGTAATTTCATCAGTAGTCATTGGTGGTAATGATTTTTCTGGTTCTGCTGTTGGCGTTGTTGCATCTGTTGTTTCTGTCGTGTCTGTAGTCCCCGTAGTGTCATTACTTTCGGTTGTTGTAGCAGTTTCTTCTGCATCTTTTGAATCATTAGATTTACCGCATGCAGTAAATAAACTAATACATAAGCTTAACACCAAAAGTAAACTTAATACCTTTTTCATGTTTTTCATAAAAAACATCCTCCTTATATTATAAATTATTTATAGAATACATTGGTTTTCTCCAATGGTTATTCTCCTGTAATACCAGTTCTGTCAATACTCTCAACGAAGTACTTTTGCATAAAGGCATACATTAAAAGTAACGGTACAATACTTAACATAGTTCCAGCCATCTGAATGGATTCATTAATATTACCCAGCTGTTGTTGGTTACCTTGATTATACTGGGCAAAGATATCTTGGAAATTCTTTAGTTCAACCACTAGCGATGTCCATTTATTGGCATTACCCGTTCCAAGTCCTGCAATGTAAAGCTGTGTTAAGTAAGATTCATTCCAATACCATACTATTGAAAATAAAAACACAACTAAAATTGCTGGTGCCGCAGATGGAAGTGAAATCTTAAAGAAAGATTTAAAGTATCCCGCTCCATCAATATGTGCAGCCTCAATTAAAGCTTGAGGAACCTGTTTAAAGAATTGATAAAAGATTAATATAAATATCTGTGCTTTAATTCCTTGACCTAATAATGCAGGTAGATTAAATGCATTTAATTCACCAATTAATTTAAATTTAGTAAACAATACATAAGTTGGCATCATGGTAACTTGAGTTGGAAGAATAAAAGAGAATAATAAAATACCTAACATTATCTTCTTTCCTTTAAATTCGAACCTTGAGAAACCATAACCAATAAATGCACAGGTACATACTTGAATTAACGTTGGCAAGCCAGCAATAATTACACTATCTTTAAAAGCATTCCAAAAAACCATTGCTCTTGAAGCTTTTTTGTAATTCTCAAGATATAAACTGGATGGAATCCATTTTATAGATGCATCCAATAAATCATCAATTGACATTAGACTAGTACTTAACATATAAAGCAATGGGTATAGATAAACAAATCCAATTCCAATCAACAAAACGTATTTTATTAGTGAAATGACAAACCCCTGTTGATCCTTTGAACCCATTAAAAATTTACGAGCTTTATCTTTATTAAAATGGGGTGGCATAAATTTAACTTTATCTTGCTTTTTCAATTTGAAATCACTCATACTTATGCCCTCCTTTTTAAAACTTTGCTACGTCTTACTTGTCTTTGATGTAGTTTCTTACGTTCTCTTTCTATTTTTGCTACCCGTTTCTTTTCTCTCTTAATTTCAGTTTGGTAATTATCTTTTTTATTTCGTAAAAGTAACGCTATAAAAGCTACGAGTAAACAAACTACAACAGCATATACCCATGCTTTAGCTGATGCAAATCCGTATCCTCTATTCATTGCAAACATATCATTATATATAGAAGTAATAATAACGTTTTGCTCATTATTCGATAGGTAGATTACGGTATAAACCGCATTTAATAAAATCATTGGTTTAATTGTTGGTAATGTTATTTTCCAAAAACACTCCCACCCTGAACCACCATCAATTTTTGCTGCTTCATATAAGGAATTATCTATCTTTTGAATAGCAGCTAAAAAGATTAAGATTTGAACTCCGGAATACCATAAAACCATAATCATATTGTTAAAAAGATTCACAATTGGTTCAACGAAAAAGTAAGGTAAAATATCATCAAGTATTGCTGAAATAGCTGATACATTCATTGCTGGTATACTAGCAGCCCCTTGATCCGCTAGTTGCGTCATAACTGGACCACTTACTACAATAACAGGTAAAAAATAAATGGTACGGAATAATCCTTTTCCTTTCATCTTACCATTCAATAGCATTGCAATGATCAAAGAAAACACTACAATAACTGGTACTGATAATAACGTATCAAGTAGATATCCTGTCAGATCTTCCAAAAATAATGGATCTAATCGGAATATATCTGTGTAGTTACGAAATTTTATAAAATCAAATACTCTTCCCTTTGGTGTAACTTTAACATTACATAATGCATAGTAAAATGACTGCCCTAATGGTATTAGGAGAAACATGATTGCTCCAAGGATCCATGGTGATACGAATACATATCCAATCAAGGATTCTCTTCTTTTTAACTTACTTACTTTTCTTTTTTTGCTTTTCATGGTTCACCTACCTTATATGACATTGGTTCAATCTGAATTCCATCAACTGAAATTTCAGATGTTGTATTAAAGTTTACATATACCTTTATACCATTTTCATAAGTAACAACGGTTAAACCATTTGGATACTGATCGTGTTTTGCAATAAATGAGTTCTTAACTTTATCATGTACTTCTTTAAAAGCGTTATAGTACTCTACGATTGTATCCTTATATATGGAATACTTTGAGCTATATATATCAGATGAATTGGTATATTGTAGGTTCGCTGGATCCTCATATGTTAAGTAAAATGAAGGATTAATACCCATTTCAATTAATTTCAAGAAAAATTCCTGCTTATTTGCTTCAAAGTTGGTATGTTCTGCGTACATAGGAATAATACCCTTTAATGCAATGGATAAAAACGGTACTTCTTCATCTGTAAATATGTAATTGGATGAAGTTACAGGCATATCAATGATTGCATCTGTATATTTCCACAGGTAAGCCAACGGTTTTTCCATCATAAAATTAAAATTAGGATCTAACTCTTTAATCGATGCTTCATATGTATTCGCTGTGTCTACTCGACTATAAATCTTTCCTTTTTGCGTATATGTAAATAAAATATTAGTGATACCATTTAACATAATGTTATTAATATCTTGTTTTTGATAAGATTTTGCTACCTTTTTCATATTCTCACCCGTTCTTTTTGGAGTGAAATATCGTAAGGTTTCGAATACATCTTTGTAGGTTTCTTCTTCATATACACGTTTTGTTATTTTTTTCATTATGTTAAAATTAGCATTACTTAAATCTGGATTTACTCTTAAAGAATCTTGTGATAAATAAACATCAATACCAGAATCTTTACTATCACGTATCAAATCGGCGAGCTCTTTTGTACCACCAATATCTCCATCTGCTTTATAAGACGTAATAGGTACAGCATTAATACCATCTTTTTGCCAACCCTTGTAAATGGCTAAGATATCAGTTACATCGGCTTCCTTTAATTCTCCAAAAATTTCTTTGATATTATCTATTGTCGTCATGGTTACATTTCTTTTAAAAATTAACCAATCTTCTTTGTCTACTCCTAGAAAGTCTAAACGGATATTAAAATCATCACCTATTTGCTTTATAGAATTCGTATCAAGTAGATAATTTCTATATTCTTTTGCAAGTCCTGTATAATTTGCATTCTCTTTATCTACAAAATTATATCGAACCCTGATATCAAATTTATTTCTTTCTGCCTGCCTAGTTACTACAGAACCTTCTTTGTTACCAGTTGGCTGAGTGTAAATCTGCCTAAGTACAAATTTAGAACAAATCCAATTATAATCAGTATAAGCTCCATTTGGATAAGCCTCTATTTTTGAACTATAATCACCACTTTCAATAATAGCAAGATAACCTAATTTAGAATCTGTATGCACCATTCCGAACACAGGAGCCATAATTTTATCTGCTTCATTTACAGATTGATAATAATCCCAAAACAGTGATAACGCATAAGATTCATCTAAACCAATATTCATGCCATATACATATTGTGAAAAACAAGATGAAAATCGTCCTTCGTTATCTTCCAGATAAATTAAAGCACCATTACCATCGGGAATTAACATATATCCTGATCGTTCACCAAGATAGGTATTACCCATAAATGGATAAACATAGATTTCACCTATCTTAAATTCATCTGAATTTTCAACAATAGAATCATTTGGTATCTCAGCTACAAACCCCTTGTCAGTTAAAGTAACATTTAACTGATATTCAATTCCATAATCACTATATTTTACAAGAGCTGAAAAGCCACTATCTGTGATGGTTACCTGTTTTTCTGCTTTTCTGATATCTACTGTTGTAGGTACGATATTAATTCCTTTTAATACTTGTAACACCACTCCTGATTTCATAAATGATTGCCAGGAAGCATTACTTTTCCCATCATCTTCACTAACAACGGATTCCATAATTGCTCCAGTGGCTTTATCTCTAATAATTATGGATAATGATTCTTCTAAGAAATACATTTCATAGTAATCATTTTCAGCTATTAACGTATGGTTCTTAATAGTTCCGTTAGGATTTTGTATTAGTGCATCTTCTGGTATCAAATCATTTGCTAATATCTCTGATTTTACTGAAGCATCTTGATCCATTTGTACTGTATTCAATGCTTTATAAGATACTTTGTTTAGGGTAGTATCGATTATGGTTTGTAATGCTTTAGCACTATCTTGTTTTAATAGAAAAAAACCACCTAAGAAACTAAAAATTACGAAAGCTATGAAACCAATGAAATATTTTTTCTTAAAATTACTTATCAAATCGATACACCACCTCTCCATAAATTGCTTGTATGAAGTCAATAACTTGTGAAATAAGTACGTACAAAATAAATAATAGTAATACTGCAATTAATGCACAGAAGAATGTAAGTAATATTACCTTCACTGTCTCCGAAAACGTATAGTTATTTATCTCTTTTACTGCCATAAATATCAGTATTACAATCCAAGCATAAAGACAAAAGTTTGCAAATTGAACTAAGAAAATTTCGTTATATGTAATAACATTACTAAGCATTACAACGAAAGGTTTTATGATAAAATAAGGTCCTAACGCATAGATGAAACCAGTATATAATTGCTTAAAAGTACTTTCTCCATCGTTAATTGCACTAATTAAATAAGCGCATATAGTCATTAGTAAGAATACCCCTAAAATATAAAGTATGTCTGTGACTATTTCATATCTACCATCTACGATTCTCTTTAAGATAAAACCAGTTGCATATTTGTTAATGAGATAAATCACAATAAAACCACTAAGTAAAATATTTGCACTTATGAAATTGGCTTTCCCTTCTCTTTTTACACCATAACAGCCGTCAATAGGATGTTTCATAAAGTACCATGTGTAGTTAATTCGGTTTATTACAGGAACTTTACCCAATTTTCTTAAAGTTGTAAGTACAGGTGTAAATAGCTTTCTTTTTCTCTGTAGATACTTAAGCAATTTCCATATAAGTACAAGTCCAAGTAGAATCGCTGCTGATTTCACTAAATTATCTTTTAACCATATATTACGTACTTCCCAAAAGGCATCTGAATACCCTTGGTATTCTTTTGCTAAGCGGAAATACTTTAAAGCTTCTTTATAATTTTCTTCTTGAAGATAGGCCTGACCCATTGCCATATTGGCATAATCAAAAAGGCTGTTCATAGACGTGATTTGTGATAATGGTTCTTTACTATCTGTATATTTACCATTTTGGTATAAAGATAAAGCTTCATGTACTAAATCCGTAAATTCGGTTGTTTGAAATACTTGTATTTCATTTTTTTCTTGATCAAGTACATATAAATTATTAGATCTGTCAACATCTATTGCTACTGCTTTATCAAACAAACCAATTCGTAATCTACCAGAGTCCTTACCACCAAATACAAAAAGTAAACTTCCATCTTTGTTGTATTCATAGATGTAACCTTGTTCAGAAACTACAAAAATATTCTCATAATTTCCTACCGAAACAGCTGCTGGCAGATCGTCGTATGCATCTGGTTCAATTAAATTGACACCTGCTACATTTAACTTCTTTAATGAGCTTAAACTCACACCTTGAGTAATGGTATAAATTAATCCTTTATTATCGATTGCCAGATTATTTGGTGTAGGTGGAAGGTTCTTAGGCAGTTTAGCTAATTGTTCATCTGTTAGGATGATTCTTCGGAATACATCTAAAAAATTAATACTAGTCATATTCGTACCGAAATATCCTAAAAATGTACCACCATCCGTTGGGCTAATTTGTACAATACCATTGGTGTTTCCTTCACAGATGACATACATAATACCTTTTGAATCTACAACTAATTTTTGTGGTTTAAATGCCATTTCAGAGCCATATAATGGATGTTCTGGTTTGGTATATTCTTTTATCACATCGCCATTTAGATTAAACACAACGATTCTTTGTGCATCTTTATCTGCTACATATAGATTTTTTTCATTCGTAACAAATAAACCAACCGGATTCTTTAGCTCTCCTTCTCCATATACACGTAGTAAATTACCGTTAATATCGGATACGATAATTCTTTTTCCTTCTGTGTCTGAAATATATATTTCTTCATCTGCAGTAATCTGCATATCGGATGCATTCTTAAAGGCTAAATCTCCAACCTTTGTAATTGTAGTTATTGGTGTATAAGCTGTTTGCGTTTCAACAATTCGTCCATAACCATCTTGTGTAAATGTCTTATATGGTGTATCTGCTTTGGCAGTTACACTGTTAAATAGGATACATATACTTAAGCAAAGCATAAACAAAGGCTTAAACTTATTTGTTCCTAATAAGCGCAATGATTTCATCTATTTCTACCTCCTCCTTTTCTTATTCACCCATTATTTAATTCCAGAATGTGCCATCGTATTCATAACGTTTCTCTGTAAAATAATGAATAAGACTAGATTTGGTATAAACATAATTAAAGTTGCTGCTGCCGATATACCTTGACCAATAACTGCCTGGCCACCTACCGTATTATTTGCATTGGCTAACGTGTTCATGTAAAATGCCAAGGTTCTTAACCCTTCATGGTTAATGTAATAAGCTGAACTTAGCACATCACCCCATACCTGTTGAAATGCAAGTAAAGCACCTGTTGCAATAGCCGGTCTAATCAGTGGAAGTATAATTTTTCTATATACTTTAAAGTCACTGGCACCATCAATATATGCTGCTTCAATCAAAGCATCTGGTACTTGATCTATAAACTGTTTAATCAAAAATAAGCAAACAGGCATAGATATCAGTGGAAGGATAAGTGATAAATAAGAATCAATGATACCAACTGTATTAATTGTTAAGTATCTTGGAATCATTACTGCTACCGGCACGAACATAAGTGCTGCATTATTTACTTCCATTAGTACGTATTTTCCTTTAAAACGAAGCTTAGATAATGCGAATCCTGCTAATGTTGATAGGATTACTGATCCTACTACTACTGTCGTTGTTACTAATACAGTATTAAATATGTATCTACTTATCGGAATCCCAGAACCTCTCGTCGATTTAAATAAACTTTCAAAGTTATCTAAAGTAGGTCTAGTTACGAAGAACCTTGGAGGATATGCAAATAATTCGTCCATAGGTTTAAAAGCATGGCAAAAAATATATATAATAGGAAATAACATAAATAAAGCAAGTGGTAAAACCATTAATATTATTTTTATCTGCCCACGTTCAAATCTTTGTGGGTTTATTCTACTACCACGATAACCCGCCATTTGCCCTTCCTCCTTTCTAATCTTCTGTAAAGAGTTTCTTTGATACAGATGAGAACAGGTACACGATTCCTAATAATACAACTGATACAGCTGCTGCATAACCCATCTCATATCGAATGAACCCATAATCTTCAATATGATTAACAATTAATTGTCCCGAATAACCAGGAGTCGGATTCGCTCCGGATAGCTGCACTCCAATTGCCCCGTTTTGAAAAGCTCCAACGATGGTCATAACTGCTGCAAAAAGCATCTGTGGCTTCATTGTTGGTATTGTTATGTAAATCATTTCTTGAAAACGATTCTTTACTCCATCTATAGCAGCTGCTTCATATAACGTTTCATCTGAGTTAAGAATACCAGCTAGAATTGCTAAGAAACCAACTCCCATACTACCCCATAATGCAACAAGGATTATAATAGGTAATAAAAATCTTGCATCCAATAACCATTTAATTGGTTCTGTAATGATGCCATTATTAATTAGCCAAGCATTGATATAACCAGATTGATCACCACTAAATAATATCTTCCATAAAACGGTCATAGCAACACCTGATGTAATGGATGGTGAATAAAGGATTAATGCAAATATAGTTCTAGGAACTTTCGTCATTTGGGCCAATGCCCAAGCTAATAAAAAGGATAATGCATATCCGCCCGGTCCAACAATTAAGGCATATGTAACGGTATTAGGCAAAACATATTGCATAAAAATCTCATCTTGTGTTAAAAGCGTAACATAATTCATAAATCCAACAAAGTCAGGAAACTCAATTGCGTTATAGTTGGTAAAGGATAATGCAATGGCAATGACAATTGGGACAATAATAAATACTAAAAATAATAGTAGATAAGGCCCTAAGAACAAATAAGCTTGCTTATTGTTATATTCTCTATTTCTTATCTTATTTCTTTTTGCCATCTATCCTTCACCTCCCGTCATTTCCATATAAAATTTCTCTTACAATATCTATATTTGGTACTTTATAATCTGTGATGACATCACCTTTTTGAGACAAATATCCAAACTCAGTTAATTTTCTCTCAGTTTCTCTATCAATTCTCTTTACAGCCCCATCAATTGTAATTCTTAGATCTTTACCATTAACAACTACTGCATTATAGGCATTACTTAACTCTCTCTCTAACATATATGTACCTAAAATTCTTGGAGCTTCTAAGATCCATTCTGTTTGTTCCATAATTACTTTTTTGTCTTCTGTTTTCCATGGAAGTTGTGCGAATGCTTCCATATTAGCAGTGTTCCAAATATATTCATCTCCGTATGTATTCTGAAGTGTCTGACCGTATTCAATCTGTGTTTCTGCTGATGTCCACCACTTTAAATATTCCCAAGCCATCTGTTCTCTTTCATCCGTACTATTAAAGATGACACAACTTTCAGCACCACCGGATGCATATCTTTTAATCTCACCATTTTCATCTTTTACGCCTGGAATTAAAGCAATATCCCATGCATTTGATATTTCAGGAGCAGCATTGGTTAATAAATTGTACATGTTATATTCTCCGATACCAATTGGCATATCTCCGTTTCTAAAATGCTGATAAAAACTAGGAACATCTACAGGAAGATTGTATATTGTAAATAATTCTGTAAGTTCTGTGAATCCTTTGATTGCAGTATCACTATTAATGGTTGTATCCCCTGCATTTTCTCCGTAAAGTGTTGCACCATTTTGGAATAATAGTGGTGTTGTTCCGTGAAACGTTTTTAATGCTACCATACCAGCTGTCGGATAATAGAAATTCATTCCTCTCATCTGAAGTTCAGGAAGCATTTCTTTCACATCATCGATGGTTTCTGGTACTTCTAATCCTAATTTGTTTAATATGTCCGTTCTATAATATAAAACCCAAAAATTAATGGTTTCTGGCATAGCATAGATGCCATTACCAATGGTTGCTGGTATATGTAAACCGTCTACACTTCTAGTTAACACTTCTTCGTAATCATCGAATTCCGTTAAATCCTTAATTGCACCACGAATACCAAGTTCGAAAGGTATGGCATAATTTATGGATGCTGCTACATCAGGAGCATCTCCAGATGCATTGGCTAATACTAATTTATTTTGATCTGGCATAAGCGAAATATCTACTTCAATTCCTGTAGCCGGTGTAAAATTTTCATCAATCATCTTCTGTAATATCTCAACATGTTGTCTGGAACGATTCACCCAAACTTGAAGATGGTCTTCATTTACATTTGCATTAGAATATGCTTGGTTCGAAAAGGATGAAAAGAATCTATTTACACTTAAATAAATACCTTTAAAGAAACCTGCTCCTTTTGGTAACTTAGCATCTTTTTGATAAATAAATACTTTATCTAAAGTTAATGAATTCCTATTCAATACATCAATTAGATTAGCTAAATATTGTACGACTGAGTTTGTACTTTGCGCTAACTCATTAATACGATAAGGAATATCATTCGGTTCTTTTGCTAAACTTCTAAGTCTTGCAGATGCAACACTTAAAGAAGAAAAAGCGGATATCTTATCTACTTTAGTATTGTACTGTTTAACGCTTTCTGATAACGTATCTAATTGATCTGCCCAATGAATTAATCGCTCCTCTACATCTGGTATATATTTTACTAAATCTAAATCTCTATATTTATCCTTGTTTTTACCTGCAACTTTTGTTATTTCAAGTGCTAAGTCATTGATTTCATTCATGATTCGATCAACGGCTTCTAACACGTGTCTGATATTATCGTTATTAATTGTAATAGAAATGGTGTGTTCTCCATTCTCTAGATAAACCGCGATTTCATCCTTATCTTTATCTTTTACTACCAAATTCTTATACTCTTTGGTATATGGAAATGGATATGCCTGCATTAACGTATTTGGTATCATCCCATCTATTTTAATATCACCAAACACCGGAAAATCAGTTTTATTGCTTTGTCTATAAGCAAATGCTAAATTATAAAACCCTGCTTCATCCACCTTAAATTTATAAGTGATTGTTTGACCCGCTTCATCAAAAGAAGCTCCATCTACCACATTTAATACCTTTTTATTTGTATCATAAGGAGTTAATGCAGAATCGTATTCACATGCAGGTCTTATGGATGGATCATTCCTGTAATCCATTATTTCTGCTTCCAACTGAATTATCACATTCCCATCCATAGCTTCTGCTTTTGTATATTCTGATATCTGAGTATCACCTGACAGATATATGTTACCAAGTAAAACGCTTCCTTCTGACATATGTAAATCAATTTTATTTTCACCAGCTTTTAATTCAAGCGCTAATGGAGTGGAATATCGATAACTAGTATCCATTATGTATTTATGTTCCCATTGAATCTGTTTCTCTGGTAACGTTACGATCTCGTTCCCGTACCTATCATACGACTTTTCATCTTTTTCCTTCCATGTGCTTTCAAATACTAATCTTCGTGCTTCATAGAAAGGAATATCACCATTTAATGTTAAGGAAAACTCTACAGGTAATACGGAATCGGAATAAGATAAATAATCAAAGCTTACATTATACAAACCGTCAGTGGGTGCATTTATTATAAATGTCGCATCATCACCAATTTTTAAATCTACTACATCATTTTTGTAATCATAATTATTCGAAGTTAGTTGACCATCACTATTAGTATCAAATGACTCACTGATTGGTACCTCAATTACATCACCGGTATACATGCCAAAAGTGTATTTTCCACTTACCATTGTATAGTTGTTACCGATCATTTCATTGGAATAGACAACATCAGTCGGTGTAGATGTATCTACAAAATTAATATCATTCTTGACTTTAGCAAATGCCGATGTACTACTTGCTACAAGTGCCGTAATCATTGTTGTTGCTAAAAAACGATTTAAGCTTTTATGTATCATTTTTCTCCCTCCATATATTACTAATTTTGCAATTACCCACCCGAATATGAAAATTACCTTATTTTACTAGCAAATTAACCTTCTAAATTATTTTAGTATTTTAGAAATATTTTTTAACAGCTAAATTATTTTAGTTTTATCTAAACTTTGATTTTATTATATATATAAATCTTCCAAAAGTCAATATATATTTTATATTTTTTGTGCATATTCTACAAACCATTGAAATAACTTTAAATCTTTCTATATTAATGCGTTATATTTCTAAAAAAGGGGTGCTTGATTTATTTTAGATTTTGCTTTATAATACACTAATATGAAAAATATTACATCAAGAAAAGGGAGGGTGTCATACATGTTGCACATTAAAACACTGGATGAAGGCCTAGATGTATTCAAAGCTCTCGGTTCTGAAATCAGAATTACAATAATAAAGCTACTACTAAAAAATAAAGGCATGAACATGAACGAGCTTGCAACCAGCTTAAATATAACGAATGGTGCACTTACTAGCCATATTAAAAAGCTAGAGGATTGCGGTATCGTTACAATTGTAAGTGAATCTGCAGGACACGGAAATCAAAAGAAATGTATGGTTCATTTAGATAAGATTTTAGTAGAACTTGATTCAGAAGAGCAAAAGAAAAACATCTATGAAACAGAATTAAAGATAGGACATTATTCGGATTATCAGGTATATCCTACCTGTGGCCTTGCAACAAGCACTCAATTAATAGGTGAAGTTGATGATGCTAGATATTTTGCACATCCAGCGAGAATTGACAGTGATATCCTATGGTTTACCAGAGGATACGTTGAATATATGATACCTAACTTCTTACCTGTATCACAAAAAATTGATCAAATAACCATATCTGCTGAGCTAAGTTCTGAAGCGCCAGGTGTAAACGACGTATGGCCTTCTGATATTTATTTTTATTTGAATGAAAAATGTTTAGGTATGTGGACTAGTCCTGGGGATTTTGGTGATGTGAAAGGTATTTTTACACCGGATTGGTGGTATCCTAATTGGAACCAATACGGCTTATTAAAACTAATCGTTATTAACCACACAGGAACATTTATTGATGGTTTACAAATATCTGATGTTTCATTAAAAGATTTAAACCTAGATTATAGAAGTACTATAAAGTTTAAATTTGCAATACCAGAAGATGCAGAACATATTGGCGGTTTAACTATATTCGGTAAAAACTTCGGAAATTATAATCAAGATATAAAAGTTCGTATTCATTATAGTCCAATCGATGAAGCATAAATAAATAATTCATATTAAAATTACACAGAGAATAAATTCCTTACTTATAACGCAAGTATATGCAACATAAAAACAGTGATTATTATATCAAGATAATCACTGTTTTTTTCTATTCTTTTATAAATTTTGCACAAAAATGCATGATTGAATTCCAATTGACAGCCATTCCGTTAGATGCTATAGTTGTAGCAGAAAGGAATACATAAAAACTTAAATTAATTTATATTTTCATAAACTAAAATTTATTTTCACTTGGAGGTTTATTATGTTGTTAAACAATACAGAGTTTTCCAAATTGAATTTACCAAAAAAACCACCACAGTTAACAAACCTCGAACATAAGACGAGTCGTTATGATTGGCATGGACACTTTTGCCATGACCCAGCTATATTTTATGATGAATCGGACCATTTTTTCTATCTTTATTCTACAGATGCAGGACCAAATGCTATCAATCCTGCAGGTGGGCAAATAAGATTTTCTCGTGATCTTATTGATTTTAATTATATTGGTGTCGCTCTAGAAGATGGTGTACCTAAAGAAGTTAAAGAATATACTAACGCAAGTGGTATATGGGCTCCGGATATAGTTAAAGTAGATAAGGAATACCGACTATACTACTCTGCTTCAACCTTTGGTTCACAGCAATCTGCTATTGGTTTGGCTGTATCTAGCTCGCCAAAAGGACCGTTTATTCATAAAGGGTTTGTAATAAAGACTACACCAGATAGTCCAGTGAATGCAATCGATGCAAATATAGTTATCGAAGAAGAAACTGGCTGTCATTACTTAGTTTATGGTTCATTTTGGGGCGGTATAAGAATTATAAAGTTAGATAATGATACAGGATTCGCATTAGATGATGGTTATGGCGTATCGATAGCTAAGAGAAATAAGTCAGTAGATGGTGCACTCGAAGGGCCATATATCAGGTATAATCCAGATACTAAATATTATTATTTATTTGTTTCTTATGAATCATTATCGAATCATTATAACGTTAGAGTTGCCAGGAGCAAATCAATCATTGGACCTTATCTTGACTATTACGGTAATGATATGACAAGTCAAGACGGAAATCCTTATGAAATAGGTTTAAAAATCACAACCGGATATTCCTTTAAAGAAGGGACTGGATGGCTCGCTTTTGGGCACAATTCTGTTCTTCATAGGAAAGATTCAAATGATTGGTTTCTTGTATGTCATGCAAGGACCGAAGCAAATCCTTATTTTCACTCTCTTCATGTACATAAAATGCTTTGGACAATCGACGGATGGCCAATTATTAGCCCTTTTCAGTATGCAGGAGAAGAACTGCAACCGATTCCGAAAGAAATGATTCCTGGACCCTATGCTCGTGTTACTTTTGAGCAGAATATGGACCATATCATTACACCATTTACTACAATGGAATTACAAACAGATGGCACTTGTACTCTTGATTTCACACCAGTACAGTGCGCAAAGGATTATTCCAATACATTACCTGAAAAATTCAGAACACACGAACCACTGCTTGTTCCAGCAGCGCTTGAATTTAGTTCATTACAACAAGATCATGCTAAGGAGAATACAGGAAAAATACTACTGGATGGTACATGGGAATTGGATGGTTATACTCTTACCATTAAGTATGAAAGCACAATAGAAACTATTTTTTTACTTCCATCCTGGGATTATGAAGAAGATACCAATACTTTAGCACTTACCGGAATGAACCAGAATGGAGTTTGTATATGGGGCAAAAGGTTATGACATCACAACATAAGTTTATTTCTTTTATCATACTCAAATGAAATACAACAAC
>JARBTX010000117.1 GCA_029239975.1 Anaerocolumna sp. | reverse complement strand
CATTAAGTATTAAGCCTAATGCAAAGTTATTTCAAGGTATTGAAAATCAATCCTATGTATATTTTGTACATTCCTATTATCTTAAAGCAACAAATGAAGAAGAAGTAGTTGCTACAACAAATTATAGTACTTTAATACATGCTTCTGTAGAAAAAGATAATATATTTGCTTGCCAATTTCATCCTGAAAAAAGTGGTGACGTAGGTTTAAAAATACTTAAAAACTTTGCAGAACTATAGGAGGGTGAAAATGTTTACTAAAAGAATAATACCTTGTTTAGATGTTCACAATGGCCGAGTAGTGAAAGGGATTAATTTTGTGAATTTAAGAGATGCAGGCGACCCAGTTCAAGTTGGTGCTGCGTATGATAAAGCTGGTGCAGATGAATTAGTATTTTTAGATATTACAGCATCATCAGATGCCAGGACTATAAAATTAGATATGGTACGAAGAGTGGCTGAAACGGTGTTTATTCCTTTTACCGTTGGTGGTGGCATACGAACAATAGAAGATTTTAAACTAATATTAAGAGAAGGTGCTGATAAAATAGCGGTTAATACAGCAGCCATACTAAATCCAAGTTTAATTTCTGATGCTGCAGATAAATTCGGAAGTCAATGTGTTGTACTTGCAATGGATGCAAAACGCCGAGCAGATGGATCCGGCTGGAATATCTATAAAAATGGTGGACGTATAGATATGGGGATTGATGCTGTGGAATGGGCAATGAAAGCCAATGAATTAGGAGCAGGTGAAATTCTCTTGACAAGCATGGATTGTGATGGTACTAAGGATGGATATGATATTGAGTTGACGCGAATTATTTCAGAAAATGTTTCAATTCCTGTCATAGCATCAGGGGGAGCTGGTAATAAGGAACACTTTTATGATGCATTAACTACAGGTAAAGCGGATGCAGTTTTAGCAGCTTCTTTATTTCACTACAAGGAGTTGGAAATAATGGATTTAAAACAATATTTAAATAATAAGGGTATTAGTGTTAGAATGAATTGACCTACTAAATTTATAGTTAACACATATATCATACCATATTATTCAAACAGTTGATCCAAATTGTTTTAGTTTAGATTATAGGAGAAAATATGAATGCAATAACAAATGATTGGATAAATGCTATAGGAAATGAATTTCATGAGAACTATTATAAAACTTTATTTAACTTTGTGAAGGAAGAATATAGTAGGTGTCAAGTCTTTCCAAATGCAGACGATATTTTTAACGCTTTTCATTATACACCGTTAAAAGATGTTAAAGTAGTAATTATCGGGCAAGATCCCTACCATAATGAAGGACAAGCGCATGGTCTTTGTTTTTCAGTAAAACCTAATGTTGATATACCACCATCACTTGTTAATATTTACAAGGAATTACGAGACGATCTAGGGTGTAACATTCCGAATAATGGATACCTAGTTAAGTGGGCTAATCAAGGTGTCTTGATGCTAAATGCTGTTATGACAGTTAGAGCACATGAAGCGAACTCGCACAGAGGTAAGGGGTGGGAGAAATTTACCGATGCTGTAATCAAAGCAGTAAATGAACAAGATAGACCAGTGGTATTTATTCTTTGGGGAAAACCTGCTCAAGGGAAAAAAAGTATGTTAAGTAATCCAAAACATTTGATTTTAGAGGCACCACATCCAAGCCCTTTATCATCGTTTAGAGGATTTTTTGGAAGTAAACCTTTTAGCAAGACGAATCAATATTTAACAGAACATGGTATCGAGCCAATAGACTGGCAGATTGAAAATATATAATAATACTTAAGTAAATTAAGGAATTTCAATTAAAAAAGATATGATATTCGCTTTTAAGCTATATCATATCTTTTTTTAAATTTGATATTTATTATTTAAACATGATTTTAGTGAATAATACTACAACTTGACACAAAGCCCTGAAAAATAATATTTATCTTATCAGAAATTTATTAAATTACGTATTATATATATTAAGTATTTTATTTAAAGGAAATATAACAATTCACCTTATTGCATGTTCTTCATTGCAGTTGCAAGCATTAACTTAATACGATTTAATTGATTTACTTCACTTGCACCTGGATCATAATCAACCGCAACAATATTGGAATTAGGGTATCTTAAACGTAATTCTTTGATTACACCTTTACCTACGATATGATTTGGTAGACAAGCAAATGGTTGTGTACATACAATATTTTCTACACCAGAATGTATTAATTCAACCATTTCACCAGTTAAAAACCAACCTTCACCGGTTTGATTTCCAACAGATACAATAGGAGATGCATATTCTGCAAGTTTTTTAATAGGGACAGGTGGCTCAAAACGATTACTTTTTTCTAATGCAATCTTAGCTTCTTTTCTGCAATAATCTACAACTTGAATTAATATATTGCTGATTGCTGCATTCTTTTTCTTGAATCCTAAGTATTCTGCTTTAAAGTTAGCATTATAGAAAGAATACATAAAGAAATCGATTAAATCTGGTACAACAGCTTCAGCGCCTTCTGCTTCTAATAATTCCACTAAATAATTATTTGCAGCAGGTAAGAATTTAACTAAGATTTCACCAACCACACCAACTCTAGGTTTTTTAATATCTTTTAATGGTAGAGTATCAAATTCCTGTACAATAGTACGTAAATTACGTTTGAACTCTCCCCATTTTCCATTGGTTACAGATTCTTTACATATATTATTCCATTTTTCATATAAAGCATTGGCTGAACCAGGTTCTAATTCATATGGTCTTGTTCTATAAAGCACTCTCATAAATACATCCCCATATACAAGTGCTTGAACAGCACTAATTAATAATTTTGGAGTGTATTTCATGCCAGGATTTTTTTCAAGACCTGTTACACTTAAGGATACCACAGGTATTTGTGACATACCGGCTTTTTCTAAAGCACGTCGAATAAAATTAATATAATTCGTAGCACGGCAACCACCACCAGTTTGAGTAATCATAACAGCTACTTTATTCACATCGTATTTACCAGAAAGTAATGCTTCCATAATTTGGCCAACCACCATTAAAGAAGGGTAGCAAGCATCATTATTAACATATCTAAGTCCAACATCTACAGCATTATGATTATCATTTCCTAATATTTCAACGTTATAATGATGTGCTCTTAATGCAGATTGTAATATATCAAAATGGATAGGTGACATTTGTGGGCACAGGATAGTATAATCCTTTCTCATTTCTTCGGTAAAGATAACTCGTTTATGAGCATTGGAAACGATATGAGCACTGTCAATGTGTTTGTGTTCTCTATCTTTGATAGCAGATAGAAGAGAACGTACTCGAATTCTAGCTGCTCCTAAATTATTTACTTCATCTATTTTTAATACTGTATATATTTTTCCTGATTTTGATAAGATATCGTTAACCATATCAGTTGTTACAGCATCAAGACCACAACCAAAGGAATTAAGTTGTATCAATTCTAGATTTGGCATTGTTTTTACGTAAGAAGCAGCTGCATATAATCTGGAATGGTACATCCATTGATCGACTACAACAAGTGGACGATCAATTTTACCCAAATGTGAGATGCTATCTTCTGTTAATACAGCAACGCCATATGAATTAATTAATTCAGGTATACCATGATTAATTTCTGGATCGATATGGTATGGTCTACCAGCTAATACGATACCTTTTCTACCAGTTGCTTTTAAATATTCAATTGTTTCTTCACCTTTTTTACGAATGTCTTCTCTTTCAGCATCTTGTTCTAGCCAAGCTTTATGTATAGCAGCTTTGACTTCAGTTTCTGTTGTATCAGTAAGATCTTTCATAATGGCAACTAAACGTTTTCCGATAATTTCTTCACTTTCAAAGGAAAGGAATGGATTCTGATAATTTATATGCTCACTACGAAGCTCTTCAACATTGTTCTTAATATTTTCACTGTAGGATGCAACAATTGGGCAATTGTAATGATTATTTGCGCCTTCTACTTCTTTTCTTTCATAAGGAACACTAGGATAGAAGATAAAGTCAATTCCTTGTTTTATTAACCACATTACATGGCCATGTGCAAGTTTTGCAGGATAACACTCTGATTCACTCGGTATGGATTCGATACCTAATTCATATATTTTACGATTGGATTCCGGTGATAATACAACTTTATAACCCATTTCAGTAAAGAATGTAAACCAGAATGGATAATTTTCGTATTGGTTTAGTACTCTTGGGATTCCTACTTTACCACGATAAGCTTTATCATCTTCTAATGGTTCATAGGAGAACATTCTTTTTAGTTTGTATTCGAATAAATTAGGTATATTATCTTTATTCTTTTCTTTGCCCAAACCACGTTCACAACGATTACCTGTTATAAATTGACGACCACCTGTAAAACGATTTATAGTAAGCTGACAATTATTTGTACAACCTTTACATCTACCCATAGAAGCTTCAATTTTTAAGGCATTAATTTTATCGATGTCTAACATAGTAGTTTCTTCATTATTATAATGTTCTCTTGCAATAAGGGCAGCACCGAAAGCACCCATAATACCAGCAATGTCGGGGCGAACGGTTTGACAACCTGCTAAAATTTCAAAACTACGAAGAACTGCTTCATTATAGAAAGTACCACCTTGAACTACTATATTTTCGCCTAGATCTTTTGGGTCTGTAATTTTAATAACTTTATAAATAGCATTTTTGATAACAGAATAGGCTAAACCAGCAGATATATCAGCAACGGTCGCACCTTCTTTTTGCGCTTGCTTTACTTTAGAATTCATAAATACAGTACATCTAGAACCTAGATCAATTGGATTCTGTGCAAATAATGCAAGTTTTGCAAAATCAGCTACTTCATAATTTAAAGACTTAGCGAATGTTTCAATAAATGAGCCACATCCAGAAGAACAAGCTTCATTCAACTGTACGCTATCAACAGAATTGTTCTTTATTTTTATGCATTTCATATCTTGACCACCGATGTCAAGGATACAATCAACCTTTGGTTCAAAGAAGGAAGCAGCATAGTAATGAGCAACAGTTTCTACTTCACCTTCATCTAACATTAAAGCGGCTTTTATTAAAGCTTCCCCATATCCGGTGGAACAGGAGCGAACGATACGTGCACTATCTGGTATAATGGAATATATTTCTTTAATGGACTTTATTGCAGTTTTTAGAGGACTACCATTATTACTAGAATAGAAGGAATATAAAAGACTACCGTCTTCGCCGACTACAGCTACTTTCGTAGTTGTAGATCCTGCATCAATTCCTAAGAAACAATCACCTTCATATGTACTTAAATCACCTTTTACTACTGAGTGTTTTGAATGTCTATTTTTAAATTGTTCATAATCTTCTTCGTCCTTAAATAATGGATTCATACGATTTACTTCGAATTCCATTTTTATTCCAGAAGTTAATTTATTACCTAATTTTTCAAAAGTTGTTGAAGTGTCGTATTTACTATTCATTGCCGCTCCAATTGCAGCAAATAAATGCGAATGAGTAGGAGCAATAATTTGTTCTTCCGTTAAATTGAGTGTTCTGATAAAAGCTGCTTTTAATTCTGTTAAGAAATGAAGTGGACCACCAAGAAATGCAACATTTCCATGTATAGGTTTGCCACAAGCTAAACCACTAATCGTTTGATTTACAACTGCTTGAAATATGGATGCAGCTAAATCAGGTTTTGTTGCTCCTTCATTGATTAATGGCTGAATATCTGATTTTGCAAAAACACCACATCTAGCGGCAATAGGATAGATTGCTTTATATTCTTTAGCATACTCATTTAATCCAGCAGCATCTGTTTTTAATAAGGTAGCCATCTGATCAATGAAAGAGCCGGTACCACCGGCACAGATTCCATTCATTCTTTGATCAATACCATTTGTGAAATAAATAATTTTAGCATCTTCACCGCCAAGTTCGATCGCTACATCCGTTTGTGGAGCGAAATCCTGAAGGGATGTTGAAACTGATACAACTTCTTGCACAAATGGAATGTCAAGGTGCTTTGATATGGTAAGACCACCTGAACCGGTAATCATAGGAGATATATCCATATCACCTAACTTATCTTTTGCATTCTTTATTAACATTGCTAATGTTTCTTGAATATTAGCATAATGACGTTCATATTCAGAAAATAAAATTTCATTATTTGAATCTAAAACAACGATTTTAACCGTAGTTGATCCAATATCAATTCCTAAGGTATTTGTTTTGTTATTTACCATAACTTTACCTCCTTGTATTTATAACTTAACAATCAGATTAAGTCTGATATGTTAAAGTATTCTTAAAAAAAAATTGTGTGAATCGATGTCTTTTTTAAAACAATATCATGTAGTATTATACGACACATGTTCTGGAAGTTCAACAAAAGAATTTGAAAGCAAATAAAAAATACAAAATATGGTAATACACAATAAGAAAACGATTTTAAACTCATAATATCTTATATAATTTCATAAAATTAGATAGACATTTAAATGACCAATGTAAAGGGGTGTAACCACTAAAAAAAAATTGAATATAATGTAATGAATTATAGTATAAAGGAGAGAAGCATTTCTTTGCTTCTTAATCTTAGGAAAGTTGGGATTTATGGATTACAGAGAGTATAGTTGCATGGTATACATTATTAAGCAAGGCGATACGCTATATAGTATTAGCAGAGAATACAATATCCCTATTGCTCTAATATTACGAGCAAATCCTTATGTTGATATATATAATCTTCAGGTGGGGGATGAATTGTGTGTTCCTGTATTAGGCCCTGTTACATGGCAAAACTTAATGTCTTACGAAGTGGAAGAAGGGGACACACTGGAGTCAATCATGGATAAGTTTGGTGTCACTCTTGAAGAATTATTACAATATAATTATCCGAGTGATATTATTTTACACGCAGGTTCGACCCTACAACTTCCTGAGCTTGATATGTAGCATAAATAGGTAAAGATAAGCTGTTGTAAATTTTGATATATTGCTGAATTGTGATTAAGTTTTCACAATAGTAATCTTGATAATTTTACAACAGTTCTTTTTTTTAACTATATTTTAGGTAAAAACATATATCTTCCAGATTAAAGAAATAATTTTTGTATAAAATACAAACCATATAGATACTCCAATCACTCAGGGTTAAGAATGTTTTTTATTTGACAAAGACTCTTAGAAAACATATAATAAATAGGATACTAAAATGTAGCAATTATTTAGCAAAAGTGAAAGGAAGTGAACCCTATGGAAACGGGGCCCAGTAGTATTTATCGACGGTATAAAAATAAAATAAATCACTGCAACAGTCAGTTAAAATAGATATATTCTTTCTACTGCCTGTTTATGCAGTAGAAGGAGTGAAATATGATTCAAATTTTAAAAACATATGAAGACGGAATTCGTCAAATCGATGGAATCGAGCAAGGATGCTGGGTTGTTATGACTGACCCATCGGCTACCGAATTATTAGAAATATCAGAAGCATGCCATATTGATATTGATCATTTACGTGCACCACTGGATGAAGAGGAACGCTCAAGAATTGAAGTGGAAGAGGATTATACGTTAATATTAGTAGATATTCCAACAAGTGAGGAAAGAAATAATAAAGATCGTTACGTAACAATACCTATGGGTATTGTAGTAGCAAAAGACGTGATTGTTACTATCTGTTTGGAAGAAACAAAAGTATTAAAGAGTTTTATGGATGGACGTGTAAGGGACTTTTTTACTTATAAAAAAACCCGTTTTATACTACAGATTCTTTACAAAAATGCAACTGTATTCCTTCAGTACTTAAGAATTATTGATAGAAAAAGCGAAGAAATTGAACATAAACTTCACATATCAACAAGAAACAGTGAATTAATAGATTTACTGGAATTAGAAAAAAGTTTAGTATATTTTACAACCTCACTTAGATCCAACGAAGTGGTATTAGAAAAGATGCTTAAAATCGATAATATTAAACATTATCCTGAAGATACTGAACTTTTAGAAGATGTTATTATTGAGAATAAACAGGCTATTGAGATGGCGAATATATATAGTGGGATATT
Organism: Anaerocolumna sp.; assembly: GCA_029239975.1. Classification (GTDB taxonomy): domain Bacteria; phylum Bacillota; class Clostridia; order Lachnospirales; family Lachnospiraceae; genus Anaerocolumna. Next base: position 5,080 of record JARBTX010000117.1, on the reverse strand, counting down.
AAGTGGTACAATGGATGCATTTGCTTCCGTAATATCTAATAACCTTAATATAGTAATGAAATTTTTAGCTACGGTTACAATTGTTATGTCAATACCTACTATGATAGCAAGCTTTTTTGGAATGAATGTGGCGGGAATACCTGGCGAATATTCACCATTCGGTTTTGCAGCAGTTGTAGGAATTGCATTTTTAATATCATTTATAGTTGCGGTAATATTCAGAAAAAAAGATTTATTCTAATAGGCAATTGCGAAACATCAGATTTATCAGAAAGTTGGTGTCATAATGAACATTTTAGACAAACTTAACCGTAAATACGGAAGATATGCAATTCATAATTTAATGTTTTATATAATTTTATTGTATGCAGCAGGATTCTTTATTAATATGGTAAATCCATACTTTTACTTGCAATATTTATCTCTAGATGTCGAAAAGATATTGCGTGGTGAAGTGTGGAGGCTAGTTACATTTATTATACAACCACAAAGTTCAAATATCTTATTTTTAGCTATTGAATTATACCTTTATTATATGATCGGCTCATCTCTTGAGAGATCATGGGGAGCATTTCGTTTTAACCTTTATTATTTATCCGGAATACTTTTTAATATAGTAGCTGCATTTTTATTATATTTGATAACCGGACAGAAATTTATTGTTGGTTTAACTTATATCAATCGTTCCTTATTTTTTGCATATGCAGCTCTTTATCCAAATATACAATTACTAGTATTTTACATTCTTCCTGTAAAAATTAAATATCTAGCATATATATATGGAGCTATAATAACTTATGACATTATTACAAGCATGCTCAGTGGTAATTATGCTAATGGTATTGCCATTGCTATCGCACTAGGTAATTTCTTAATATTCTTTTTGGCAACTAGAAATTATAGAAGAATATCACCTTCAGAGATAAAACGAAAATCTACTTATAAAAGAGAAGTTAAAACTGCAACAGGCGGTAACAATGTGGTAGAATTTCGAGGTAAAAAAACTACGACAAGGCATAAATGTGCTGTATGTGGAAGAACAGAATTAGATGATGATAATTTAGAGTTTCGTTTCTGTTCAAAATGTGATGGTAACTATGAATATTGTATGGATCATCTATTTACACACGAACATGTTAAAAATCCTTCTAATGAAGATAAATAATATCATTTATATTTAGATAATATATTTAAAAGTATTTTAAAATTATGTTGATAAAATATAATTAAGAATTATAAATAATTATAATATCTTAAAAATTATATTCAATAATTAGATAAAAGATTTGACAATTTATTTGATAAATATATTTGAAAATCTAACATTGACTAATCTTAATCATGCAGAAAATTTTCAGTATCATCTAACAATAAAAAACATATGATTAATCGATTTACTAACTTGATTTATATTGTTTACATGGAGGAATGATTATGAATAAAAAAACGAAAATCATCTGTACGTTAGGACCTGCAACATCGTCCAAAGAAATGATTAAAGAATTAGCATTACATGGTATGGATATTGCAAGATTAAATTTTTCTCATGGGGATCATGCAGGACATCTAAACAATATAAATATGATAAAAAGTGTTCGTGAAGAATTAGGGATTCCGATTGCTATACTATTAGACACCAAAGGGCCGGAGATTCGTACAGGCTTATTAGAAAATAATGAAAAGATTACCTTGAATAAAGGTGATGAGTTAGTACTAACAATAGAAGATATTATTGGTAACAAAGATAGAATAAGTGTAACGTATAAGGATTTACCAAACGATGTTTCCATCGGTGGCATGATATTAATTGATGATGGACTGATTGAGCTTAAGGTTAAGTCAAAAACAGAAACTGATGTTGTTTGTGAAATTATTGCAGGTGGTGAAATAAGTAATCGAAAAGGAATTAATATACCTAACATAGAACTTAATTTGCCAGCTATAACAGAAAAAGATAGAGAAGATATTATTTTTGGAATTAATTACGGTGTGGATTTTATCGCAGCATCCTTTGTTAGAAATGCTTCAGCAATTAGGGAAATAAGAAAAATCATCAGAGATTGTAACTCCGATATCGCAATTATTGCAAAGATTGAAAATCAAGAAGGAATTACTAACATTGATGAAATTATTGATGTTAGTGACGGTATTATGGTTGCAAGAGGTGATTTAGGTGTTGAAGTTTCAACCGAATTGGTTCCTTACATTCAAAAGACTATTATAAAAAAATGCAATGAAGCTTTCAAACCAGTAATTACTGCCACACAGATGCTTGATTCTATGATACGTAATCCTAGGCCAACTAGAGCTGAAGTTACAGATGTTGCAAATGCTATATATGATGGTACAGATGCTATCATGTTATCAGGTGAAACAGCTATGGGAAAATACCCAGTAGAAGCTGTTCAGATGATGGTTAACATTGCAAAAGAAACGGAAGCACATCTTAATTATGACATTATTATTAAAGAGAAAAAGCAACTAAGATATAAAAATGTATCTAGTGCGATATGTTATTCAGCAGTTGCAACTGCAATGAACATAAATGCGAAATTAATAATTGCATCCAGTTTTTCTGGTTATACTGCAAGGATTGTCTCAAAGTTTAAACCAGAAGCACACATCGTTGGTTTATCACCATTAGATCGAACCTTAAGAAAAATGCAATTGTATTGGGGAGTTACACCGTTAAAGACAGAAGAAGTGAATTCAACAGATCATTTATTAGAAGAGGCTATAAAAACGGTTGCTGAAAATAACTATGCTGAAAGTGGAGATATGTTAATATTAACAGCAGGGGTTCCAGCAGGGCAAACTGGGGTAACCAATATGATTAAGGTCGTTATAGTGGATTAATTTAAACAGGAGTAATACTAATGCTTTATTTACTTAAAAAAGACTTTAAGGAATTACTCGTTCATAAAAAAAGAATAGTTTTATCATTTATAGTGCTTATTATTTTAATAATAGGCACTTCTTATCATGTGAATAAAAAAGATGTAACATTTTCAACGGCTAAGATTGGGTTCGGAGTAATTGATAATGATAATTCATCCTATTCTAAACTTTTATTAGATTACTTTAAGAAAAGTGAGAGTTTTTCTTCCTATATTAATATCGTTCAAAATGATTCAAAGGAGATTGAACGATTATTCCAAAATGGTGAATTAGATATTTATCTAGAGATACCCAAGGATTTTGCAAAAAATATGATTTATATGAAACATCTTCCAATTAAAGTAAATATAAATTCAGCAGATACAACAAAAGCGCTACTTTTAAAAAATGTTCTTGAAAGTTATGAAAAGTATATTAGAGCAGTAGAAGTAAATTGCATTACTTTATATGATTTAATGGAACAAAAAAATATGGATCTAGATTTAATTTATGAGAAAAACATTGAGATTTCTTATGATTTAATTTTCACAGCATTAGGGAAAGAAACTTTTTTCTCATATAATGAAGAGAATGAGTTCCCTAGTACTTCATTACAATCTTATTACACTTATGGTGTTATCTTTTTTGTTCTATTTTATATATCATTTTACATTGGATTTTTAAATATAAAAGAACGAAAACAAGGAATCATGCAACGTTTACTCTCGACAGGATTAAGTGTAAATAGTTTTCTATTAGAAAAAATAATATTCGGTGTAATCGTTTTGTCATTGGTGATTGGTTTCTTTTCAATTACATTCAATTTCGATCACAAGGTAGATGTTAATTTAAAAATGAACATGTTTTATTTCATAAGTGTACTATTTTGTGTATCATTTTCTGTTTTTTTAAGTGAATGTTTTCAGGATATTCAAGTTTATATTTTAAGTGGTAATGTTATCGGATTTTTTTTCAATATATTAGGTGGTTCTATCATACCAATTATGTATTTACCAAAACAGATACAAACTTTATCAAAATTTACACCTAATTATTGGTTTATCAAAATTATGACATCTTTTAAACAGGGGTTAAATATAGGAATTTATTATACCATTGTATTTTTTCTAATTACTTGTTCTATATGTTTCTATTTACTAAGTGTTAAAATTGTAAAAGTGCGAGGTAAGTTCTTATGATTAAAATTACGCTTATCCGTATGAAACTCATCATCATGAATAAATTTAATTTGTTTGTTCTGCTATTTTCTCTTGGTGTATTTGTTTTACTTATAAATAGTTTATCGCTAGGTGCAAAAGAACGGAGTAATATACCAATCGGATTGGTTAATTTAGATTATAGTAAAACCGCAAATCAACTAGTGAATAATGTAAAAGCTGTTCCTGCGTTATATGTATATGAAGAAAGAGAAGAAAAATTAAATGAACTATTGTATAATGAAGAAATCCAAGCCTATTTTATTATAAAAGAAGGATATGAAGCTGCGATTAAAGAAGGAAAATTAAATGATATTATTGAAATGTATTATTTAGATAATAACAATGCAGTTAAAATTATTTCAGATATATTTGCAGGTGAAATGCTTTATAAGATTTGCTCCTATAAAGGTATTAATATATATAAAGAGTTATCTTTTAATTGGGATGAAAATTTTGCTGATACCAATAGTTTAAATCAGCAGAATGATTCATTGAATCAGTACCAAGAATTAATTGAAGAGGAATATGAGCAATATGCTGATTCCATAAAAGATTCACCTGAGTTTGAGTTTACCTTTGATATTAAATTGTGGAATTTATCGAATAACATATTGCAACAAGCAGAAATACAAAACTCTCTATTATATCAGCAGATAATAGTGGGAATACTTGGAATGTTAATAGCATTTATAGCTATGTTCCTTTCTTCTGGAACGGTAATTGATAAAGAAAATGGTATAGACAATAGAATACGTATTTCAGCTTTAAAAGTTAGTGAACTAGCAATGAGCCAAATTTTATTAACGACTATAATACAAGGTTCTATGTCTTTTATTTTCACGATTATCCTTTATATTCGATTTGAGTTTGGGCACTATTTACAATTTGTATCATTGTATTTACTTATATTATTATTTTCATTCCTTTATGTGTTATGGTTCATGTTAATAGGTAAATTAATAAATGGGGTAGGAAAATATCAA
>JARBTX010000116.1 GCA_029239975.1 Anaerocolumna sp. | reverse complement strand
AATTCACAATGACAGAAATTTATAAGGAACTTTATCAATTTACTAATGTTATGGAGCCAATTAAATTATCCATGCATCAATATTTACTTTTGACGAATGAGCCTGTACTAATACAAACAGGAGCTGTTCATCAAACAAAAGAAATAATTCCACAGTTAAAACAATTACTCGGTGAAAAAGCTTTAAAATACATTTTAGTTTCACATTTTGAATCCGATGAATGTGGTGGACTTTCCATATTAATTAAGGAATACCCAGAAGTTATTACCATCTGCTCAGAAGTTACAGCAAGACAATTAGTGGGATTTGATATTACAAACAGATTTGAAATCAAAAAACCAGGTGATAAATTGAGTGGTAAAGATTTTGAATTTGATATAATTGGATATCCATCCGAAATGCACATGTGGGAAGGTATTCTTTTTATAGAAACGAAAAGAAGTATTTTCTTTAGTAGCGATTTGATGTTTGGAATGGGAGAAACTCATGGGCAAATTGTCGAAAAGACTTGGGATGATGCTTTAAAAGCTAGTGGTGTTGAGACAATTCCTAGTCTTGAGATGCAAAATAAATTATTAGATGAACTTAAAATTGTAAGCCCTAAATTTGTAGCTTCTGGACATGGTCCCTGCATTAAAATGATAAACTAGGAATTATAAATCGTGATGTGTAATTGAATGAAGAATATACTTCTTACTTCAATCGGATGAAATAAGAATTCAGAAGTCTTTTGAGTATTAATGTATCATCACATATGAAATATAATGAATTGGAGAAAAAGATTATGACAACATTTAAAAAGCAAATAATATATATAAAACACCATGAAAGGACACTTTATGGCATATCTTATCTGCCAGAAAATATAGAAAAATGTCCAATCGTAATTTTTAGTCATGGTTTCAATGGAAATAGCACAAACTTTGAACAGAATAGTGAATATTTGGCATCAAAGGGTATAGCAACTTTTTGTTTTGATTTTTGTGGTGGTTCCGTGAATTCAAAAAGTGATCTAAAAACTACTGAGATGACTTTATTTACAGAAAAAGAGGATTTATGCGCAGTTATAAAGACTATTAAGACTTGGGAAAATATCGATAATGAGAATATATTCCTCTTCGGTGCTAGCCAAGGTGGTGTCATCTCGGCTTTAGTAGCTGAAGAGCTTAAAGAAGATATAAAGGGGTTGTTATTGCTATTCCCAGCTTTTTGTATACCTGACGATTGGAATAAAAGATTTCCAACAATAGACAGTATCCCAGATATATATGATCTTTGGGGAGTATCGCTTGGAAGAGTATTCTTTGAAATAATACATGACTATGATATATTTGAACATATTGGTAACTACAATAAAAATGTTATTATTTTTCATGGTGATCAAGATGGAATAGTACCACTTGAGTATGGGATAAAGGCGGCAAATTTATATAGAAATAGTTTCATTGAAGTATTTCCTGAAGAAGGCCATGGTTTTTCTGAAACTGGAAATATAAGAGTATTAGAAATGACTTATGATTTTGTACAATCAAACATTTGAAATACTTATTTTATTTATAATAAACGAATCATAATTTAACTATTTATTTATATGGAGGTAGGTTGATGAAAAATTCTTTTTCCGAAGTAAAACTTTTTCAAGTCAAACCAGATAAATTAGACGAATTTGAAAAACTAATAACTAGGATAGCTGATGAACAAAAACAACAAGACGGATGTATTGATATTAAATATATGAAACGATTTTTTACTTTAGATGAGATTGGAAAACCACCAAGAGAATTGACAAAAATCGTGAAATGCGTAAAATACTTTTCCTATTGGGAATTCGATAATAAGGAGAATTATGGAAAAGCAATCGAATGGTTCTTTAAAACCTATGAGAAAGATATACAAAAGTTGTTGATTATGCCTTTTGATATAAACACTGGGAATTCGGTATATTAAATTACTTGATATTCGTGGTATAAACATGGTATCTATGATGTAGATTTATGAATGTAGAGGTGAATATTGAGCGGGTATAATTGGCTCGATGTAACTTAAAATGAAATTTCAATTTGTTGATATTCCAGATAAAATACAATTTATAGTCAAAGGGAATTATGAAAGGGAGTATAACGATAAACGATTTATTAGAATTTAATTATTCTAAATAAAAATAGCAGGTTAAACAATAGTATTTACTTCAGCATCGTTGGTTAATCACAACGACACATTTGTCATTGTACATAAAAGTGGTGACATATAAATAGTAAGAAACCGCCTAAATGAGCGGTTTTTTTACCTATATAAAAGTTAAATATTAAATTTTATGAATCTAATTTAACAAAATAAAAGATTAATATCTAGAAATATCTTTTTATTTTAATCATATCAAAACATAGAAATGTACTAGATTATGTTATCGTTAATATAGATGGTGCTATGAAATTTTAAAATAATATAGTGGATAATATGGAAAATTGTGGTATAATCTTCCTATGTTAATCTTAAGAATATAAACAAAGGATAAAGCAGATTATCATTTGCATAGAAAGAAGGGGTTAAATGGAAGATATTAAAATTAATTCTCTATTATCATTCGGAGGTTTTAATTGGCGTGTCCTAGACATACAAAACAATACGGCATTAATTGTTACCGAAGAAATAATAGAACAACGTTCTTACCATAATGCTTATAAAGATATAACATGGGCTGATTGTGCATTAAGAAAATATCTGAATGGTGAATTCTATGACAAATTCAGCGAAACCGATAAATCAAGAATTATTCCGGTAATGAATAAAAATCCAGGCAATCAATGGTATGGTTCAAAAGGCGGAGAAGATACGAAAGACAGCATATTTTTATTAAGTCTTGAAGAAGTATGCAAATATTTTGGTGATAGCCTTTCAAAACTATATAATCCTGGAAAAAATCAAAGATATTGGTTTGAAAGAAAAGATGAAAATAATAGTAAGCGACTGGCAAGACTGCAGGGTCAAGAATGGTGTTGGTGGTGGTGGCTTCGGTCGCCTGGCCGGGTTAATGTAAAAGCTGTGTACATATTCGGGACTGACGGTAATATAGGTATCCAAGGAAACAATATATTGAAAGGCAACTTAAGTGATGGCAAATGTACAGGTGGCGTTCGTCCCGCTTTGTGGTTGAAGCTGTAGTTTGAATCATGACTGACTTTTATTTGGTTATTGATTAGGATGTTGAACAAAATTATTTAGAGCTATTTACTACTTTATGATGTAACAAACAAATTATATATTGTAATGTGAAAAAGAGAAAAGAGGAGAGTATAAATAAATGAAATCTATGCTGAAAGCTATGCAAATGCCTAAAAACGAAATTCCTGCTGAAGTATTGCCTTTGTTTGAAGACATTATTCAAACATATAACAGAGAGGAATGCGAAGAAAAATTTTTAAAGGCAATGGAAGAACAGCTGACGAAAGAGCAACGCTTCCGCCTGTTCGAGCAAAACGGAAGTTGTAATGGTACTGGATACGATAAAGAACGTAAAGCCTTCGCAGTTGAACATGCTGATAAGCCCCTTGCCGAAAGGTTAGAACTATTTACCAAAACTTATGGTAGACAAGCAGTGTTAAATGATAATACCATCACTGTAACTTTTGCTTGTAGCCATGGATACTACAAACATGCACCAAAAGGAAAGTTTCAATTTCCAGATTCAATTGAAACATATTTTGAACGATGCGCAGGTGGGCGTTTGTATGAATACCAAAAAGCATTGGGAATAAAACTGAAAATTAAGTCAGTTGATGTGTCACCGCTTAGTGAAAATATTGTTAACCCTGTTGTATTTACCTTTGAGATAGTGGGTTAATATTACAATTAATCGTATAAGTATAATATTGTACAGAGCAATATTAATACTTATAAAATAAAATATAAAAAAATTGGGTGAATAAATTAACAATTTAAAAATCAGTAGTATACAAGCTGTAATCTTCCAATTAGTTGTGGAATTAAACTTCTCATTATGTTTATGAAATGTAATTGATTATAAAACAAATATGGATTTATAGGAAGGATAACAATGACTAGAGCGGTAATTTTTGATATGTTTGAAACTTTAATTACACATTATCAAAGTCCACTATATTTTGGAACGCAGATGGCGATAGACGCAGGAATTCCAGAAGACAGATTTAAAGCACTTTGGCACCCGACTGAATATGACCGCACTATTGGAAAATTAACATTGGAAAAGTCATTGGAAATAATTCTTAGAGAGAATAATTGTTACTCCGAAACTCTTTTTAAAACAATCGTTGATAATCGTATAGCGGCAAAGAAAGAGTGTTTTAAACACTTACATACTGAAATTATACCAATGCTTTCAACTTTGAAAAAAAGGGGATTTTTAATAGGTTTAATAAGTAACTGTTTTTCAGAGGAAGCTGAAGTAATCCGAAGCAGTGAACTATTTCCATACTTTGACGCTATTTATTTATCATACGAACAGGGAATTCAAAAGCCCGAAGTGGAGATATTCCAAAGATGTATGGATGACTTATCTGTGAAGGCTGAAGAATGTATATATGTTGGGGACGGTGGCAGTGAAGAGTTGGAAACTGCTAGAAAGCTTGGGATGGTAGCACTTCAAGCAGCCTGGTATCTACAAGAAGGAACAACACAACCTTCAAAGCGAAAGCATGACTTCTTCCAGCTAGAAAAACCGTCTGAAGTACTGAATTTTGTGGATATGTGAAGTAATAATACTATTTAAGGGGTTAAGTAGTCATACATTTTTTATAATTTAGGCCCTAATTAAACAATTAATTGTTTACAATCTATAAAATCATACATTCATATAACTTCTAGAGATATCAATGGATTAATATATTTGATTTAAAATAATATCTTCAAAATAAGAGTATTTCGGAGGCAATTCATGGATGATTTAGTTGAACTTTTATATAAAATACGTAAAAAACCTTTATTGTATTTTGGTGGAAGAAGAACGCTTGCTCATTTAGAATATTTCATATGTGGTTTTATAACCGGACGAAAAGGTACAAACAAAGAAATTGATGAACGTACAAATTGGTTTTGTCCTTCTAACGGTGATTTTCAAAGTTTTGTAGTTAAAAAGTACCAAATTACTATTTCACAATCATGGTGCACTATCATTGAGTTTCATTCATCTTCAGAAAATGAAGCGTTTGATTTGTTTTTCAAATTGCTTGATGAATTTTTGCAAAGAAGTTGATTATTTAAGTAAAGGAAGTGTAACGAATGGACGAGCGAAATATCCAGGATTACATATATGAAGAATTGTCTTTCGATGATCAAAGAATAGCTTTTGACTTTATTGAATATTTAAAAGAGAATGAAATGGAATTTGTGAAAGATAATGGCTATTGGAAAGATAAAATCTATTATCTAATAATATTTAATACTAAATATGTCTGTTTTATCTCAATAAAAGATCCTGACGAAAAAGATAATCATTGGACAATTTGGTCTGACGATATGGATTCGAATTGGTTCGACAAATTTTCAATAGAAAAAAGAATTAAAGAAACAGCTTGGAAATATATTGATTTTTGTGATAATTGTGGTTCATGTGGTGGAGGCAGACACAAAGTAATATTCGGAAAAGAATTTGAAAATGTCTGCGGATGTACCTTTAGAATTGATAATCCTGATACAGATGCTTTACTGTTTATGAAAAAGATGGTTCAGATAAGAAAAAAAGAAATTCTTAGCTCCACAAAATAGTTCACTTTTCTCTTATTAAGTTATTTTAACAATATTATGAGATTTATTAATATGATTTAAACATGAAACCATATAGAAGGAAAAGTATTCGTGCGTTTAAATTAAATGTAGAAGTTTGTTTTATGATACACTTTTGTGGTGCATCTAAATTAAATTTACCTAGTTTAATTACAATAGACAAATAGGAGAGTTTATTCCACCAATACCTTTTGCTCGGTAGAAAAAAGAGGAGCCAATATTTTGTGAACATCACAAATTAGACGGCTCCTAATTTTACATCAGATTTTAGATTATTAAAATATGATTACGTATCAGTCGTTTCTTTAATCCGTATATACTTCAGCTAAAAAACGTTCTTTTACTCCATTAATAATTTGTAATATTTCCCATTAAATGGTATATTAGAAATACATACGCTAACTATTAATAATAACTAAATAGAAGAGTAATTTACTAATATTTAGAAGTAATAAATTGTATTAATCGTGTAAAGCTATGAAAGATTTGAATTTGCTAATCAGTTTTAGAAATATAAGACAAAGTAAATGATTAGAGGTGAAACACATGAGAAAAACGCTTCAGGATGTAGCAGGCTATTTAAAGGAAATTATGGTACCAGAAACGCACGAAGCATATGCGATCAATCCGGTATATACAACTATTTATCATGAAGAGTGCATACGAGAGGGTATTCTGGCATTCAGAGCCTTTTTGGTTCGGCTTTACGATGTTTTATACACCAAAGGTGATATCTATGATACTAGTAAAAAAGTTGCCCATGAATATGAAAACCGCACTACACTTTCGGTGTATTATCCGTTCCTGCACAATGTAAGCACCATACTATTGAACATAGGTTATCATGGCATGCCTGATGAAGGCGCTAAATCTCTTGACTGCGAAAATACAGTATTCAATGGAAAACTGTCTGTTACCAAAAACCTTGAATTTCTGCAGTTTCTGATGGATTGCGGTATTTGCATAAACGGCCTAGACATTAATGATAAAAAGCAAAACTTGTCTGACATCAAAACCATAAAGATTACATATCCAGATAACCCCATTATGCTGGTAGGACTAAAGGTCATGGCATCCGCTGAAATAAACCTTGGCACTTTAGTTAACCAGGATATTTTTTTGCGCTGCGATTATAGGGTATTGAAAAAGGATGAAACTGATGTATTTTCCATCGTACAGGATACGATAAGACCTTTGTCCGCAGATGTGCAAGATTTCATTCTGCAATTACATCAACGCTATCTGGATAAAGGACTTACCTGCGTTGTAGAAGTAAAAGGGTTTCATATCTATATGAAGTATTGTTATAAAAGGAAAGATTTATGGGGAATTAACGCTTCCCTTAACAACGGCTATCATATCAATGTGAAATCGACAAAGACCCACGAATACACGGACACCATCAAAACATTTTCACCAATTTTGCAGGAACTGATTGGAAAAGGATACGGCTGCGGCAGAAAAAGAGAAATTGGTCATTGTGATGGCGGTTGCCGTGGACTTCCCATATCGTTGGATGATTCTGTTTTAGCTTTACGAGATGACATTGAAACATGGTTTGATCAAGAATTGTTATGCTTGCAAAAGAAATAAGTATTTTCTTCCTTGGCTTTTAAGAGTTTACTCGGCTGTGATTTTGACATGACAATTTATTTGTTATAAGGGGGATATGATGAAGGTAACAAACAATATAGAATTTCGCCCATTAGAAGTGAAAGATCTAACGTTATTACATAGATGGCTAAATACGGATCATGTAAATGAATGGTATAACAAAGGTGGTAGTACATATGACGATGTCGTGAAAAAATATTTACCCAGAATTAATAGTGAGCAACCAACACATTCATTTATAATAGTTTGTGATGAGATAGATATTGGGTATATACAAACATATCGAATTGATGACTATCCAGAATATAGTAAATATGTAAAGGCAGAAGATCCATCAACAGGTTTAGATTTGTTTATTGGAGAGAAAAATTATATTCATAGAGGTCTAGGAAAGGAAATTTTGTTAAAGTTTCTCATTGATTATGTATTCTTAATAAATAAAGTTAACTGCTGTATTATAGGACCCGAACCGTTGAATAAAATTGCAATAAGAGCTTATGAAAAAGTTGGATTTGTATATTATAAGATGATTCAGGTACCGGATGAAGACGAACCAGAATATTTGATGCGGATTAATAAAAATGATGTACCATTACTTTAAAACATGATTCATTTAAGTCCCCTTATATTTAAAAAGGTAACATTAGTTAACGTGTAAATAAAGAACATATAAATTAGATAATCTGATGATATGGTTGATAATTAAGTTATTAAAGACTAGTAATAGATAACTGGGTAATGGATAAGTGGTTGTTTAGGTACACGGAAATTATATAATGATAGTATAAAAATGGTAAATCAGGCGGAATAAACATGGATTACTTAATTAAATCGATGTTTCAAATATAGACGATTTATGCCCTAATAATTGGATTGATTTTTTACAATAGAAATTATATGTCAAAATAAGCGATACAAATTAAAAGAGATAATTATTTTATTATTGTTATGCAATTGCGAACTATTTATAATCTATAATATTGAGAGGTATTTCAATGAAAGAATTGCGTCTTTGTGATAATGGTTTGTTTGAGTATGTTCTTAACTTGTCCAATAAATACAAATTGGGAATTGAAGTACAATCTTTTTATGACCCATATATAATTGAACGAGAGCCTTCTATCATTCAAGATCATATGATTGGGCTTAGTGAATTCCAATTTGGGAAGTCATTACATGCTCCTTTTTGGGAACTTAATATTGGAAGTAAAATGCGTGGTGTAAGCCAAACAACGATTGAAATGTTTAATTTTGCATATGATATTGCATGTACTCTAGGTTGTACTGGTGTCATTGTACATAATGGTTATATTCCTAATACATATGAAGAAAATGGATGGATAAACAGGGCTACAAAGTTATGGAATGATTTTTTGTATGACAAAAAAGACAATATTACGTTTTATATTGAAAATCAATTTGAATTGTCTAGTAATTTGTTATACCGGTTAATTGATGAAGTTAATAGTTCAAAACTTAAAATTTGCCTAGATATAGGACATGTTAATGCGCATTCTAATCATTCAATAAAAAACTGGATAGAAAGAATGAATAAAAGAATAGGCTACGTTCACATGCATAACAATAATGGATTAGTAGATGAGCATTTGGGCATTAATAACGGAACAATACCTACAATAGAAGTAGCAAAAATATTAGAAATGTATTCACCTGATGCTATCTGGAGTATTGAATGTAATGTTGATGAATTGGAACAGTCAATTACTTTTCTGATAGATAATAATATAATATAAAAGATAGTAATTCAAAGTTGTTTAAAAATAGTTGAAGAGAAACTGAATATAATTTATATAACTTATAGAAGATTATGAATACTAAGGAGACTACTAATGAGTATAGATGCAATCTATAATAGGCGAAGTATAAGGAAATTTTTAAAGAAAGATGTTTCTATTGATATTATACAACAGTTAATAGATTCGGGCAGAGTAGCACCATCTGCAAAGAATAGGCAACCATGGAAATATATAGTATTTGGGAATGAACATAAGCAAGAATTGCTTCAGAACATGGAGACTGGTATTTTTAGAGAAGAAAATAATCAATCATTGCTACCGAATTCAACATCGGGTATATCAGATGCTAAAAATACATTGAGAATCATGAAAGAGGCACCTATAATTATTATGGTTATTAATACAAATGGCAAATCACCATTTTGTGAAATAAATGCTGACGATAGAATTACAGAAATATGTGACACATTATCAATAGGAGCATCGATTGAGAATATTCTATTAAAAGCAACTGAACTGGAATTAGGAACTTTATGGATTGCAAATACATGTTTTGCATATTCTGAATTAACAAATTACTTAAATATTGTTAATCAGTTGGTAGGTGCGATAGCAGTAGGTTATCCAGATGAACAACCATTACCAAGACCTAGGAAAGCGATTGAGGATATAATTGAATACAGAATCTAACGGTTCATAATTTGATTTGATAATGTAACTAATAATTCTATCTTGTAGTTGTACTAATGTTACTTGGTATATACGCTATTATTAGTGTAGAAGAAAAATATGTACCAATAAAATGTATTAATATTAATGAGCTTTCCATTTTACCTTATGAAGATACATATACCTTTCAAGAAGTTCTTAAAGATATGCAACATAACAATCTTATAAGTAAAGAAAAAATAAATCAATTTAGAACTAACAATAGTCAAACTTCGACTCTATCAAATCAAGAAATTCGTAATGCAATATTTTATATGGACCCGTATACTTTTACTAAAGATAAACTTATTGGATCTAATTCTTATGTATTGCAACCAAGAATATATTTAGGATTTCTTTATAATGATAGTACTTCTTCTCCAACCAAAATAGTTTCATTAGATTCACCGTTTATTTTCACTAAAACAGGAGATAAGTGTAAATTTATAGGCGATATTTTTTATAAACTTGAAGCTGGAAATCGTTTTTTTGTAGGAATTAATGGAGATGTTTATAAAACGGCTAAGGAAGTAATGGAAGGATCATCAATTTCCTATGAAACAAGTTCTAATGATTATTTAAGAAACGTAGCATTTGATGTCAAATATTATTCAGCGGAATTGCAACCTTAGATTATTTATACAATTTTACTTGTAAATCAGAGCTCTTCAACGATATAGTATATCATAAAGATAATCCAGCCTTAATCGATTTTCCATAGTTCAATGTAGTTTCAAGAGATACGCAGTTTCATATTTATAAAATTGATTCGGAGAGAGAGATTACTCTTACTTCACTTATTATATTATATTCATAATACGCCATTTTTTCATTTTATATGTGCTACTATATCGGAAGTGATTTACATAATTAGTTAACTTTATTGTTATTAAGTGACTTACATCTAGAAAAATCAAAAATTGTGAGGGAAAAACAAGTATGATGATAAAATTGGATTTCATTCCACATATTAGAGAATATACGATAATATCAAAAATTCAGGCAGGATACTCAGGTGACAATAAATATAAGTTGGAGAAGGAAGGTAAATTTTATCTGCTTAGAGTTGGAGATAAAGTTACAGTAGATATTAAGCAGAAAGAATTCCAGCATCTTAGATTATTTGAGAATACAGATGTTAATACACATCAACCTATTGATTTTGGAGTGGTAGGGGATAAATTTTACTCAATTGTAACATGGGTTGAAGGTACACCGTTAATGGATGTTATTAAAAAAGATGTTACAAAAGATTATTATGAGCTTGGTAAAAAAGTTGGAGCTGTTTTACGGAAACTACATCAAATATCATGTACAGATGAAAAAACAGATTGGTATTCTGTTATCAAAGAAAAAGCAGAGCATATTCTAAACGTTTATCGCTCCATGAATATTAGGATTGAAAATCGGTATGCAGAAGAGTACATACTCAACAATCTTGAATTGGTTAAGGGGAGACAAAATGTATTACTTCATGGAGATTTTCATTGGGAAAACTGTGTATTGGATAATGACGAACAGATTGGTGTAATTGATTTTTCTGGAAACAATATAGGTGATCCATGGTATGAGTTCGGAAATATGATGTGGGTTTTGGAATATAGTGAAAGTTTTACAAATGGACAACTAGACGGATATTTTGATACCATTCCTATAGAGTTTTGGAGGGTGTTTAAGTTATACACTGCTCTCTATGCTTTTGAGCATCTTTCTTATGATAATGGTGATGATACAGAAAGCAGAATCTTTAATTCAACAAGAATGTTACGATTGTTTGGTGATGATTTTAAAGAGGATATTCCACTTTTTAGGAAGAATTTCAAGAGTTAGGATATTATTATATTACGATAGCTTTCATGCGGCAAGACAACAGCTCCTTTTGTAAGTCCTATTCCTTTTCTTGCCAGTAAAGGGCATACTGATTACGTGAAACAAAACACTATTTTAGTAAGGGACTTCCAAGTAATAAATTAATCTTTTAAATCTTAATGATATCATTTTAATGGATTCCGGGTATTTCCGGCATCCATTTTTTTATCAGTTGGTAAAGAGTAGCTAATATTTCCAGTATTCTATTAAAACAATTGCAGTATTGTAGAATTGTGGTACAATCTTAGTATATGGTTTCACATTTTCTTCCATTTGTGAACTGATTAATATTTATATTGTTGGAGGTAAAAAATGTCTGAACAAAAAGAGTACAATAAAATCGAAGAGGCAATCATTGAACTTCTTGACGGAGAATTGCAGGAAAGTGCGCTAAAATTCGCGGCTTACTTAAATGAAAACCAACTGACACCAAATATGTCCGCTTGGGGGAAAATACCTTATAACGGATATAATCTTGGTTGGATGAGAGTTGTAGGAAAAAATAATTGGTTGTTTCAAATCTTTAATTTCCTTGATTTCGGTGATTTCAACGACGAGGACAACGCGTTTACCAAAACTATACACGACCACGTAAAAATTTGTACTGCACCTTGCCATGATGAATGTTGGAGAGCCAAAGATGTTAAAATTTTTGGTAAAGAGTTTAAAAGCGTATGTTCCCAACATTCCCACGATTTTGTGAATCCCGATGGTAAAACCATAGAACACATCAAAAAACTAATAGAATTTAGCAAAAAGACAACACCTTATGTGCAACAGTATCATCCCAATAATTAATAGCTAGTATTGGAGCTAGTAATTCTTCAACCATTTTTCCTATGGGATTGACGAAAGAACAGATGATTGAAGATAATAATGAGAAATAGTTAGATTTGAATACATAAGGAGCTAAAATATGATTTTTCATAGGAAATGTAAAAGTTGTAACGGTGAATATGAATATGAAGGATATGCAAATTTGATTGTATTCTGTCCAAATTGTTATAAATTTGATTATTTAGAATGTGAGTATGGATATGGTCCAGTAGTTCCATGCCGAATCTATCTTGGCAATGAAGAAATAGCTATGGTAACCTATCATAATGGTGGTGAAACCAAATATCAATATGATTCCACAAAATTTTGTTTGCATAAAGATTTAAAAAATGATTATCTAGAAGCGTTATATGAAGCCAGAGATATCACAGCTCAATTACTAAAAGTATAAAAAACATGATTAATAAAATCAAAGATACTTTTAGCTTTGAGACATTTAAAATATGATTATTTTATTTCTAAGCATATTATATGACAAAAATATATATTGAAAGGAAATTACAAAATGTGTACAAGCTTTGCAGTATACGGAAAAGAAAAAACTATATATGGTATGAATTTCGATAGTGATGATATTGATTTAAAACTGAAAATTAATAGTTATAATGATAAATATATTTTTAATTTTTCAGGCTTAATAGAAAATAAATACATTGATCTCGCTGGTTTTAATAGTGACGGTCTTTTTATCTATACTCAGGCATTAGAATATAGTGCAGGTTATAAACCAAGTTGTAGCGGAAATGATGTATTTGCCTTTGATATTTTTGATGAGTCATTAAAAGAAACAAAAAAAGCATCTGAATTTTTTAAAATTCTAAACAATAGAATAGTAGTATTTCCTAACAATCCATTATTTCCAGGTTTTGGGCTGCACACTATTATAGCAGATAAATATGGTGATGCATTTATTATAGAAGAAGGAATAGATGAAAATATAATAAG
>JARBTX010000017.1 GCA_029239975.1 Anaerocolumna sp. | reverse complement strand
AAAACAAGCCATGGATAATGCGGTGATGAAGAGAACAATAGAACCATTTCGACTATCCATTGGTGGACTTGGCAGATTTAAGCGAAATGAAGGAGATATCTACTATATTAATGTAGAAAAAAATGATGTATTGTGGGAAATAAATCGTACTCTGACGGATGAGCTTAAAAAGTTTGAATTTAAGATAGAAGAAAAAGAGTATAAACCACATCTAACCCTTGGAAGAAGAGTTTATGTCAAAAAGGATTTTAATATAGCTCAGTTTGAGAATGGTATTCCAATACTAGAGATGGATGTGAATTATATTAGTCTTATGAAATCAGAGAGAATTAATGGCAAGTTGGTTTATACAGAAGTTTATCGAAGTGAACTACAAAGGGAGAAGGATAGATAATGTACTGGTAGGGAGATATTCATTCTTGCTTTGTTGTGAAATAACTTAAAGATCTATGTCGCTGAAAAGTGCATAGGTCTTTTTGTTTAAAATAATATAGTTTAAATGTTATTCTTACTTGCTTCACACAGTACATAAAAGTTTCACATACTATTTGCTATGTGTGTATGAAGTTAGTTGATGATATAAAATTGTGAGAAGTTGTCAGTGTAAAAGAGATTTTAAATAAACGAAATCTTAAATAAATCTCAACTTTATTACTTAAAAATTAATGAGGTTTTATTACTCTATACAAGGTGTTATCATTATTTTATTAAAATGAGAAGGTGATACTGGTGGTTAAATAGTAGAAGTTTTATATTAAAGAAAGTAAATCAAAGAGTAATAGGTAAAGTGCATTTCTTATGATGCGTTTTATATCAAATATAAATTATATGGGGAGAATATCATGCAACTAAAAACAATACCCAAAAATTTTATTATAAATATGATCAATTCAGATCATGGAAAAACAGAATCTAATTTTCTTCTACATGGACTAAGTATTAAAAACAACTCAGAAAAAGATATCATATTAAAAGAGATAAATTTTGAATTATATGCTTCTGATAATTTTGTAAAACAAATATCCTATCAAGGCAAAGCACTTGATTATGCAATTAAGAAATTTGCTAAGGAGTGTACTTGGTTAGGTGAAGGTTTTGGTGCTAGATTATTTCTTGGAGAAGACAGGTTTTACAATCCACAAGAATACAGTAGTTCCATGTTATTAAAAGTAAACCAAGAAACTGGCATATTTAATGAATATTTTATCGTGATATATACTGAGATTATAGATAGGCTAGTAGCTGTTGTAACTTATAGTATGGATGAACAGGACTACAAGGAAGAGCTAGCACTTCCATTAATTCAATATCAGAATAAAAATGATTACATTTTCCCGCTGAAAGGATGTTTTTCCACCTGCGGTAATTATAATAACCTTTTAGATCACAGACAACATTATTCAATGGAATTTGCTGTGGATATGGCACAATATAATGAAGAGCAAAAATTATTTTTTAAGGAAGATATGCAAAAAGAAGATCACATTATTTACGGGAAGGAGATCATTGCTATTGCCGACGGGGAAGTGATGGATTGTTATAATGATTTTCCTTTCACATCTTCTTGGGTTTGGGAAGAAATAAAACCGTATTTTGATAAGTATGGTGAGCTACCTTCTCAGTGTGGAAACTATGTTTCTTTAAAACATGCAAATGGGGAGTATTCTTTTTATGGGCATATTATAATGGGAAGTGTAGCTGTAAACATAGGTGATAAAGTAAAACAAGGACAGGTGATAGGTAAGGTTGGACATACTGGAATGTCAAACTGTCCGCATCTACACTTTCAGCTTATGGATGGACCAGACTTTTCAAGCAGCAGGGGTTTACCATGTTCATTTACAAATATTGAAGATGTGTGTGGAAACCCGGTTGGGATAATAAATGAAAATAATCTTATTGTTCATACAAGATAGGGAAATTAGTATTTCTTCATTTCTGAAGTGGAGTTCAAAAATGAAGAAGCTCGATCATACCAAGAAATGGTTCGAAAATCCAAGTATAAAGATTCAATTTATTATGAAACTAGATGCCTGTTCGTCCGTTGGACATTCATAAAGTTTCAAGGAGGTAAATCTCGATGTCGTTCACTAAATGGTCATGTTGCAGAGACTACAGAATTTAATTAGGTAATACAAAAAAGCGCAGTCCAGAGAAAATCATTATTCCAGTGGATTGCGCTATTATTATTATTAGTATTATTGTGTTTGCTTTAGTCTGCTGGCTAAAATATTCATAGAGACCATGTGTTTACTGATATAATTTAAAAACGGTAATTATCTTAATACATCAACTTTTTCAGTTACTTTTCCCAAAATGACAGGTTGATTGAAGGTTTCAATCTTTTCCTTTATTGTTAGAGTCACGCCCTTTTTAACTTTAAGAGTACAATAACTATTCAACCATAGAGATTTACCATCGGGTATGGTTACATTTGACATAAAATACCTGAAAGTCGGCATTGTATGTCTTTTTGATTAAGCGGATAATGGGAATCGAACACCTACAGAATCCTGTAAAGCCTTATTTAAAGCATGTCATATGGTAAGGACATGGTCCCCAGGTGATAGTTGCTAATAAAAAAAATATAAATTTAGTGAAAATAGGAGACGTTCGGTAGCCGTGTAAGTTGTTTTAATTATATAGAAGATAAATGAGGTTGGTTCGTATTTGAGGGTAAGTCCAAAAGTCTAGGTGAGGAGCTCTTAAATTTTATATTGGTAACATATTTAAATACATAAAAATTTAGTGTGAATTTAGACAAATGTCGAACTAAGAATAATAATATAAAATTTATAGCTATAAAAGCAATAAAGTGGTATAATATGTAAAATAACATAGTGGTAAGTAAATTAAGTATACACAAAGGTTTAAGGTATAAAGATATCTGATATATCTGATATATCATTAAATTAATGAAAGGCAGGAGTAATATATGCGTTTTTGCGACTTTTTTATTGATTATAAACTTGAATTAAAAAGCATAAAATCTACAATTCCATGGAATGAACTACCTTTTTATCGAAAACTAGCTGTTATTTTAATTTTTATATTAGGTGTTATAGGATTAATTGTCATAATTCTTGGATATAAAATGCCAGCTTTAATTCTACTCACATTATGTTTCTTATTAATGTTTATTTTTATAATCATTGATTCAACAGAAAAAAACCAACGAAAAATGTTGGATGAGCATTATTCTAAATATTCAAAAAAGCGTATGGATGCCTTTTTGAAATTAATAAAGAAATATAATATTAATCCATTAGATAAAGAGAGTATAAAACTATTAATTGAACAAGCAGGTGAGGCTAAGATAAAATATGATGTTTTTTTACCATTAAAAAAACCAATAAAAACTCTTGGAGCAATTATAATTCCTATTATTGCATTTGTTGCTCAAAAACTAGGATACGCTACCACAACCGATCAATTAATTACAATGTGTATACAAATAGTTATGATTATAATATGTGCCTTTGCGATACTTTTTTCAATATCACCGATTGTTAAGGAAATTATAAATAGAGATTCTTTGCGCTATGATGACTTAATATATGATCTAAAGCAAGTTTTAATATTCTATAATAACAAAAAAGATTAAATTTAATTAAAAATATGTAAATACATATAAAAATTAAATGAAGGAAGAAAACACAATAATGGGTCATGTTATTCTTCATCTAAAAATTAATGATTCAGGAGACCATTATACTTGTTTGATGGCAAGGATATGATTGCTAAAAGGTTAAGGCTATGCCTATCTATACATTACAAAATATCGAGCCGTAACACATTTTATTTCTATAAGAAATAGGATAATATCAAAATAGAAGAAAACTAATTATTAATAAAAGTCATTGAAAACTCAGATATACATTAAGGAGAAAAAATAATAATCCAATATGAGCTTATTACATAAGTCATTCCAAAGATATATCCTATTTCATTTTCTTATCGCTTGAAAACTCTTCCGATAAAGAGAAAATGACATAGAGTTAAAGTGCTAAAATACTTTAGAAGCCGATTAAAAGGCTTGAATGTGATGCAGAATGCTGTTTAGTGGATTTAGATCATGAGCTTACAGAGAAGTAGATAAATAGAATTTTTTGTAAAGCTTTGAGGTCAATGATTATGTGATTATTTGGTAATATTAATTCAATCAACGGAGGATAAAATGAAAAAGTTTTTTAAGCTAGCATATATAGGGGAAGTTGTTATACCTACGATTGTTGCAATTTTATTATTATCGACAGTCTTTACTGCTGCAACCTTTCTTTGGATTGTTATATCTGAATATAAGGTTAATGAGTTTTTTTCTGTAATGCAACTGATTTTGAAGAATATGGGTGTATATAGCACTTTACTTGTTGGCATAATTGTGTCTTTTTTTTATAATAGTTATAATGCATTTAAAGCGAATGATAAAGTAATAGAGGAAAAAATCAAATCTATAGGTCATTATATGATGGCATTTTCATTGAACCCAAATAGTCTTAAGGGGTTAAGCTTACCAGTAGTCAACATATTGAATGATGAAAGCGATAATTTCAAAGAGTACGGAAAAACTTGTATTGTCCCAATTAAGTTTTTAACATCTAAAGATAAAAGCTCAAATTTAAAGAATGTTATGGCTTTTAGCGATAATTACTTTAAAAATAACAAAAAGGCTATTATTCATGATTACTATACATATTGTATGAATATTACTGAATCAAATCCTATATATTGTGCAGCAAAACCTACATGTGAGTTAATAAACAATGATGATGCGAATAGGCAGAGATATTTTTATTTAGTTAATAATAACTATAAAGAAAATAATTATGATTATATATGGATATCTGCTATAACTGAAGAAGGTACTCTTATGTTTATACATTTAAAATACAAAAATCAAACTTATTCAAAGGATGAAGGCGTAGGGATGACTTTAATTCAGCAAACTACTTATTTTGCTTATAAAAAAGATATTTGTCCATTGTATATAGATAAATTTTAAAGTTTATTCCTGCTCTCATCATGATAAGAAGATAGCTATACTATATAGATTTTGAAATCATCCTAAGCATTGAGTGAAAATTTAATTCGCTGTCATCGATTAGTTCAGTCCACCGTGCCATCATTAATAGAGATACAGTATGATTATAGTCGCCCATCAGTCGTCTCGAAGACTACCTAGCTTAAATATTTCGTTTTACGCCTTTTGGAAGCCCAACTATTTATCGACAGCTATCATAGATTGTCATACTTGACGGTCTCTACCGAATAAAAAACACTGGCTTTAATTATTTGACCTATCGCCCCCAGGTAATACCCCATTCCTGTCATCTATCCTGGCGACGCTCCCTAACCATTATAGAGCATCGGCTTTCGGGCTGATGTTCTTAACTATTCTACAGCGTCTAAAAAATATCGATAGAAAGGGCATTACTTACATCATCTTTCAAAGTGTAATCAAGAGTGTAATCAAGGAATAATGGGTTTATAGAAGCATTAATAATAGGGGCTCAAACACACTGATCACCAGTTCAAATCTGGTTGTCGCCTCTCTTAGAAAAGCTTCAAATCCTTATAAATAAAGGGTTTGGAGTCTACCATCAGGTCTATGCTTGATTTTGGTAAAATCAAGAACTTCCTTTAGTTTACTTTCTTTTTTCATGAATTCTTGTAGTTCTGCAACATCCGATAACGAAATATTATCACAGGAAGACAAGGAGTGCAACAAACAATTTACAAGCTCTTTTTTATTATGTATACGCATATTCATTGCTTATTTCACTCCTTTCTATTTACACCGTCATTCTGTATCCAAGAATGGCAATGAAATCTGTTCTTCTTTTGTGAGTTTAGAAACTGGAAGGAATCCGTTTTCATCACTTTTGGATTGGTTTTTTAAGTTTTCATAACCGTGATATTCATTAATGGGTAGATCAAAGCGCTTATACTCATTATTGTTTTTATAATGGTAAGATACCGTCGTTATTCTTCGTAATAGTTGTTGTATGGTATCTAAATTTTCATTTTCTGTAACCATTCGGCTTTAAACTTTTTCGGGTGGAAGGACGCATGTAATATGGACTTCTGTCCATAAACCGATTATATTCGTATACCTTGCGTGACTCTGCGCTTTATATCCATGTAATATACTAAGAAAAAAGCTAAATTTAAAATAGAAATTTTAGTCCTCACTATCGCTTGGACTAACGCCTTTCACAGCCCCAAAATGCAAACGCTTTTTCATCTATAGTGTGAAATACCATGACAGAGAGTAGTATATGTTGATATATTTTGTCTTTTATGGTATAATATAACAGAAATGGAGTTGTTAATATGAATAATAATTTTAATACATTAATTAGTGATTGTATAAAAAAATGGGGATCTGAAGATGAAAGAACACAATTATTTTCAGAATTGCTATCGTCATGGCTTGATAATGTTAGTGTAGAAAATAGACCTTTGTTTATAGAACTACTAAAAAAATTTTGCTATTATCCTCATGATATTACAAATCAGCTATTAGGTACATTATATCAAAGATTGTTATCTGAAAAAGATGTATCTATGACCAATACTATTTATACTAGTATCGAATCTTCAACGGGAATTGTAAATAGTTCTGATGAATATGTAATAGAATTTAAACATTATAATAGGATTAGTAAATATTTATTTTTTGATAATATACGGAAGATATCCGAAGATCAATGGGAAGATATTCATAATATCGTTTTTATTGATGATTGTTCAGGTTCTGGTGATACATTTTATAAATATTTACAAAGAAATAAACAATTATTTGTAAATAAACAGGTTTATTTAATTGCAGTTCATATTATGGAAGATGCTTATAATAAAATTAAAGGTTTGGAAATTGAATCCAACTTGAAAATCAAAATTTTATATGGGGTTATACAAAAAAAGGCTTTTGCTGAAAGCTTAGCTGAATTATCATGTGCAGAAGCTGAAAGAATTTATTTTAATGAATCAAAAAAAAATGGTATTCCACTCAATCATATATTGGGATATGAGAATAGCGAAAGCCTTATGGCGTTTTATAATAATACACCAAATAATACCTTAGGTTTCTTTTGGTATGATAATGATAATCATAAATCTATATTCCCAAGATTAGACGATGTTAAACCACCTTGGTATATGAAAAATAAAAAAAAGGAGCGTAACGCTCAAAATTATAATAATAAAATTAGGAGTAAATAGATGGATGATTATATTATTCTTTTAATATTGTCATATTTAGAAATGAAAAGAATGATTATTTGTTTCGTGATATAAAGGAAATGTTAGGTATTTCAACGATAATGCTAGATAAAATAATTGACCTTATGTTAGAAGAATCAATGTTAGAATATAAAAATAACATGCTAACATTGGGAGAAAAAGGAATTAGAATGTTAATATCAGCAAACATGTATAATAATAGTAATAAAAATAATATTTTTGAAAATACATACGAGAAAAAGGATAAATGGGATATTTATAGACCATATGTTCCGATTAAATTTTAGGATTTTATAGCAAGCACTAGAAGATGAAATGCTAGTTGCATTTCTTTTGTAAATATGACTTTATAGCAGGAGAAATTAAACTAATAGTTTAATTTCTCTTCCTAAGTTGAATAAACTTAGGAACCCAGATCTTAAGTTTCAAAAACAGTATTAGTAGTGCTTGCTATAAAAATAATATGTAAATAACTTAATATACTTACTAGAATAGAAAATCAAGTTGATTTTCAAATTTTAAATGCAACTTAAATTATCATCATGAAAAACAAGTTTTCCATGATGATAAATATATGTTAAAACACATATTTATCATCGTAGTATCTGAAAAGATCCTACGAAGATTTTCAATTAAAGATTGAGTAGTAAGTATATTAAGCTATTATAAAAGGTGAAGTTATGGAAAAAGAAAATTATTTAGAAGAATTAAAAAATGAATTATTAAAGCATAATAAGGACAATGAATTTATAAATAGGTGTATGCAATATGCTTCAAGATTATTCAAAGCAAATCTTCCTGTAATTTTTGACAGGGTACATTTAGCATTATTACTTGGAATAAAATATGCTGAATTAAATACTATTATAAATTGTGAATATAATTATTATACCGAATATAATATTGCAAAAAAAAGTGGTGGTCAACGTATTATACAGTCACCTGCTTTAATTTTAAAATATATACAAAGATGGATACTAGATAATATTCTAAATAATTTACATGTATCGAAATATGCAAATGGATTTTGTAAAAATAAATCAATAGTTACAAATGCAATAGTTCATACAAATAAAGATTGTGTTATTAACATTGATATTAAAGATTTTTTTCCATCAATTGATCAAGAAAGTATTTTTAGAATTTTTTATTATTATGGTTATACAAAAGACATAAGTTATGTCTTGTCAAAACTTTGTACATTTGAGGGCTATTTACCGCAAGGATCACCTGCAAGCCCAGCATTGTCTAATATTGTTTGCTTAAAATTAGACAAGAGAATATCATCCTTGTCAAAAAAATATAAATGCGATTATACAAGATATGCAGATGATATATCTATATCAGGTAATAAGGGTATTAAAAATATTTTAAATATGGTTACAACAATTATAAATGATGAAGGGTTTGATTTGAACGATAAAAAAACTCGTATTTCATACAAAAATCAGCGCCAAGAGGTAACTGGCTTAATTGTTAATAATAATAAAGTCACTGTCCCGAAAAAATATAAAAAAGAACTAGAACAGGAAATATATTATTGTATAAAATACGGTGTATCAGATCACTTGTCTTATATAAATTGTAATAAATCTTTTTACAAAGAGCATCTATACGGAAAAGTTTATTTTATTAATAGTATAGAACCAGAGTTAGGTAAAAAGTTACTAAAAAAACTTGAAAAGATTTCATGGGATTATTAAATGGGAGAAAAAATGAATTTACAAACGGATTTATTAAGAACTAAAAGTTATCTAGACAAATTAGCTACTGGAATTGATCCAATTACTAATTTAACATTTCCTAATGATACTATACTAAATAATAAACAATTATCCAGTTTCTTTCATGAAACTTCTAATTTAATTAAAGAGATATTAATAAAAAATGGAGGAGAAGTACAAAAAACAAGTGTTAAAAGAAAATTCCCCTTCTATATTACTTCTGAACAGTGCAATGAAATTGAATTATCAGAGAGACCTATTGCAATAAGTAAACTTACATATTCAATAAACGCTGTAACAAATAATACAAATACTAAAAAGTTAAGAGCAACAGATATAACTTCTTGGCTTTTAAATAGAGGATATTTGAAAATGATATATAAACATGATAACGGTTTCAAAACTCCTACGGATAAAGGTAAGGATATAGGTATTACGTCTACCACAAGAATTAATAATTATGATGAGGAATATATTGTAAATGAATACTCTATAGAAGCTCAAAAATACATAATCGCTAATTTGAATGCCATATCTGGAATAAACATGGATGATATTGATATTATAAAGAAGCTATAATCTTCTAGACAGAAATGTTAGAAAAAAATGGTTTCTATTAATTAATAAGTAACTTATTTACCAAATGGAGTTTCGACTAATCTGGTGATATTTAATTATTATACTAATTTATGATTAATGTATGCAAAGTGTATGCAAATAAAATCGGATATCACAAAACCCTCCTTTCTATATGGGTTTAAGATATGTAATCAGTTCAAATCTGGTTGTCGCCACTCTAAGTAAGTGCTTCAAATCCTTGTAAATCAGGGGTTTGAAGTATTTTTTATTTTTGGGTTTTCGTATGTAAATGTATGCAAAGTAATTTTAACTATCCTAAAACGGCTTTTATGGCATTAAAGGATTCTTCCACTGGCATAGCGTCCTTAAGATAATGAAGCGTCAGAGCTAAAGTAGAGTGTCCTAACTGACGTTGTAAGGTAGTAGGTGGAACACCATTTTTATAAAGTAGTAGCCACCGTAAAACGGATTTTATGACTTGTACCAGATTCAATACCAACAGAAATACAATAAAAGAGGCTTCAACCCAAGTCTCACTAAATTATGAACAACCCAAAGTTGAAGCATAAGCATGCAAAGATTTAAAATAACCAATTCAGTAAGTCTGCTTGCAATATTATTGGCTTTCACTAAGATTAGGTGAGATTGTAGCTTTGATATTCAGTGATATTGAGGTGAATTATCTTAATATTCAACGTATCAAAGTAAAAGAACAGATTCAAAAAACGGATGGTTCTTGGAATATTTCAAAGTACATTGTTGTAGATAATGCAAAGACAAAGGCAGAATTACAAAAAGTATATTTTACTTCTAAGGCAAGAGAAATCATTGAATTGATTAGAAAGTTAAATCTTGGAAATGGGTATAACAATGATGAGTTTTTCTTTCTTAATGATAAAGGAAGAATACATGTTCCTTCTCTTACTTACCGAAGAAAGAAGTGTTGTAAAAAAGCAGGGATATCTAAGAAGTCTTAGCGTAAGATTCTCAAGACTTATATTTCCACTTTAATTGATAAAAATGTAAGCATTGATACGATTATGGAAACAGTAGTCATAAACATAAGCCAACTACCTATAGTAATTACTGCTTTAGTAGATGCTCAACGAAACAAACAGAAGATATTCTAGAAAAGACACTTTGTGGTTAATGTTCATTGCAATCAAGAGTAATCAAAACTACCTATAATTAAAAAAATTGAGAAGCCTTGAAAAATCAAGACTTCAAAATAATTTTATCTAAGCGGATAACGAAATCGTTCTCTTTATCCCAACTCTCATTACAAATTAACTCTCTTCATCCATAACCTTCCAATAACTAAAATCCAACAACCTATGATAATACCCACCCATTTGATCAAACGTAAAACAATACTTAAATTTATCAACAGCATTATCTTTAAAATAAATCACATATTGAAATTCCGAATTCTCTATCTCTTCACATACAAAATCACCAGAATACTTTCTAAATATCTCCAGTATATCATCTAACGTAAAAACATGTCCTTTCACTTTCGTGATTAAATCTTTTAAAAACATATTATCACCATTATGTTGATTAATATATTCAATCCCATTCTGAAAAACAGTAAAATTAAACCGATTACGTTCCAGGGTAATTTTAATATCTTTCAACCTGTTACTAACAAATACAATAAAATCATTCAAATGCAAAAGACACTCTTCATTTGTTGTAAAAGACGTTTCTAAAAGATGATTCAATAAATCAAGGTCATAATAGATGCTGAAACTATCATCATTTTCAAAACCTAATTTCAAAAGCCCTTCATAAATTGTTGTTTCTATATTTTCTTCAAGTTGTAAAAATCCATGATTGATATTCATAAGTAATTGTACTCCTAATTATTGTTATTATAATAATTATTATTTTAACCATTTTAGTATAGCCAATTTTATAAGTCAATCTTTATATTTTTAAGACATTAAGAGATTTTAGATTGATATATAATAAAATCTGATTTTCGTATTATTTCTAATTTACAGTTTAATAGGACACACGAATTGTAATCCATATTATTGCATATGATTATAAAAACAAACGATGAAGTTATAAGTGTTATTATTAAAATTGATGAAATAGTAACTGATAACTTCTTAAAAAAAGGTTTAAAAAACATGAAAAAAAACATAAATATAATTTTGCTATTACTGTCGGGACTTTTTATTTTTATAGTATTTAAGGTTTATATTGTAAACGATAATATAACAAAGCAAGAAATGGATATACATAAAGAATCCGTTACAGTATCTATTTCTAACAGTACAAAAAAACTATTTTTTGATGAAAATGAATTAGCAAAAGATAAGGTGTTATCCAGAGATAAAAAAAGAAAAAAATATATGGATATGTATCCAGATATGTATGTAGAAAGTATAAAACCAGTAATCATGTTGGATGAAAAAAAGATTGCATACTTAACCTTTGATGATGGTCCGAGCCATATTACGAATCAAATATTAGATATTCTGGAAGAATACGAAGTGAAAGCTACCTTTTTTGTTTTAGGTAGTACGATTACAGAAGAAGGTGAGGAGTGTTTAAAAGAGATGGTTGAACAAGGTCACACCATTGGTATACATACTTATTCTCACAATTACAAAAAATTGTATGCTTCGGTCGAAGCATATCTTGAAGATTTTTATCAGGTTTATCATCTAATATATGAAGTTACTGGAGTAAAAGTTAATATTTTTCGATTCCCATGGGGAAGTACAAATGGATATAATAAAAAAATTAAAAAAGAACTGGTAGCTGAAATGGAGAGAAGAGGATTTACATATTACGATTGGAATGTTAGTGCAGAAGATTCTGTTGGTAACCCTACAGAATATCGCATTAAAAAGAACGTATTTAAAGATTTAGAGCGCTACAACAATCCTATTATTTTAATGCATGATGCAGCTGTAAATCGTTTAACTGCAAAGACGTTACCAGATATTATAGAAAAAATTATGGATAAAGGATATGGATTTGATACCTTAAACAATAGAGAACCATACCAGTTTGGTAAATAATCGGTTAGATAATCACTTTCCGCTTTTTATAGCATATATTAACAGTGATCATATTATTTAAGGAATAAACATGGATATTAGAAATTATAGAGTTTATCCTGCACAGATGGAGACGCAATCAACTGGTAGATTGCAGGTAGATGTTGCAACAGAAGCAGGTTTCAGACCTATTCCGAATGCAAGGGTTCAAATATCTTATACAGGTGATCCAACCTCTGTAGTAGAAGAAGTTACTACGGATGAAATTGGTCGAACTCCAGAAATTGAGTTACCAGCACCACCTATCGAATATAGCCTAGATTCATCTTCTGTAGAGCAACCTTATTCAGAATACACCATTCGAACGATAGCAGAAGGTTTTCGAACTGTTGAAGTAAACGGAGCAGAAATATTACCACAGGTTACAGCCGTTCAACCAATTTCTTTGTTACCAGCAGTAAATGAAGCTGCGACTAACCTTTTTGTAATAGGACCTCACACTTTATTTGGTGACTATCCGCCTAAAATTGCGGAAGCAGAAATAAAACCAACCCAGGAATCTGGCGAAATCGTATTATTAAATGTTGTAATACCAGAGTTTGTTGTCGTACATGATGGACCACCATCTGATACATCAGCTGCAAATTATTATATACGTTATAGAGATTATATTAAGAATGTTGCATCCAGTGAAATATATGCTACTTGGCCAGAATCAACCATTCAGGCGAATGTATTAGCAATTATGTCTTTTACTTTAAACCGTGTATTTACAGAATGGTACAGAAATCAAGGCTACAATTTTACCATAACGTCTTCAACCGCATTTGATCATAAATGGATGCCTGGTAGAAATATTTTCAGTAATATAAGTACAATTGTTGATAGTCTTTTTAATAATTACCTATCAAGACCTAATGTAAAACAGCCTATACTTACTCAATATTGTGATGGTAGAAACGTACAGTGTCCGGGTTGGATGACCGTATTGTAATAAGGTATGTAGGTTAAGAAATCCTTTGTTCAAGCGGGTTATGGATGTTAGTCATAGTAAAAGAAAACATCCAATAACCCTTCCTTTTTATTAAAGACAATCTTTTCAATAATTGATTTCATAGAAGCGTTCTTAGTCAGATTATCTATTTTATCATCCGTGATTAATTTATAAACGCTATTAATCCGATTCACCATCTCTTGATTGTTGTCCTGGACCATTGTTTTCTTTAGCTCTTTTAATTGATTATTAAGACTGTCTGATTCTTTCTGAATTAATTCTTTATTATGTTTATACTCTTTTAAAGTGTCGATTCCGTTTATGTATGCAGCCTTTATTCGTTTATATTTTTCATCCAATCTTAAGAGCTGTTGTTCAAGTAGATATGTATCGGATGAATTAGTTACTCTCTTAGCAACAGTGTATTCAACTTCTCCAGAAGAGATAACTTTCTGAAGCACACCAAGAATAGCAGGTATTAATTGATTTTCAGAGACACTATTACAAACCGGACATTTACCTTTGGTATATCCATTACAGGTAAAATGCATAAAGCGAGACTGTTTTACTTTAGATGCTGTCATACTACGACCACAATTTGAGCATTTGATAAGACCGGATAACCAATGTTTGTATTCCGTAACAGGTCTTGCTTTAGAAGGAGTACATTCGGTTGTGAACTTTTTCTGAGCTTGGTCAAATAGTTCTTCTGAGATGATTTGTTCATGCTGACCTTTTTCTGTGATCCATTCAGACTCGTCCTTAATTTCTTTGGTTGCATTATTGACACGGTTCCATCGGATGTAACCTTTATACATAGGATTCTGAATAATGTATTCCACGGATCGTCTTTCAAAGTTCTTGCCTTGCTTAGTCTTAAATCCAAGAGCATTTAAGTATCTAGCAATCTGAAATAAAGTAAGTCCTTCAACTACATACTTTTGAAATATGGTCTTTACAATTTCAGCTTCACCGGGAACAATTTCAGGAAGTTCACCAGCATGGACTATTTTATAGCCAAGGGGTGGACTTGCTTGGTATCCACCTTTAAGAGCTTTTTCAGTCATACCTCTGTAAACTTCACCAGCAAGTCGAATAGAGTAGTATTCATCCATCCATTCAATGATACGTTCAATAAGAGAGCCGAAAGGTCCATCAATCAACGGTTCAGATATACTAATAACATCAATATTATTTTGCTTTAATAGAGATTTATAAACAATACTTTCTTCTTGATTTCTAGCAAAACGAGAGAACTTCCAAACTAAGATTACATCAAAGGGATGATTCTTAGACTTGGCCAATCCTATCATTTGCTGAAACTTTGGACGTTTATCCGCTTTTTTACCAGAGATACCACCTTCCATGAAGATGTACTGTTCAGATATCAGAATACCATGTTTCTCTGCATATTCAATTAAAAGTCTTTTTTGGGCATCAGGAGAAAGCTCCTCCTGTTTATCCGTACTTACACGGATATAGAGTGCCGCTGTTCGCATATTATCAGCTCCTTATCAAATTGTATGATATTCAGGGCATAAAAATACCCTGGTTAGCCAAACCAGAGTGTTATTGCGATATTGTGTAAGTGAAATTGAATATGAGTAGAAACAGTCACATTAGGAGTTAAGTTACCAAAAAAATGGTGACGCTTATAAGGAACATATCATGGATGGTTTACGTATGAGATATGTCAAAATGAAGTGATGAATTTATAATATATGTTGTAGAACAAATACAGATAATAATAAGTACAATACGACAATAAAAATAGAAAAAATTAGATGCAAACTAAAAGGACTGAGCCCTGTACAATACAGAATCCAATCCTTGTTATGTACCAAATATATTTAGTGCGAATTTTTATGGACGAACGATATTTTGGTAGTAGAGATGCCTTTTTTATTTTACAATTGATAAGAAGTTGGGTTATCATTTAACTTTAAATTTTTCATTTTATTTAATTTTGAGTACTCCATTATTGTACTCCAAAAAGCAAGATATTTATCATCTCCTTCGGATGTTTTATATTTTACTACGAAATAATAATACTTTTGAACCCGTTTATCCTTAGATGTAGTAACAGCTGCGTTATGATATTTTAGCATAAAATTCTTTTCTTCCATTAATTTTAATCGTATTTTACTGTGAGAAAAGCGATGCTTATTAAAATATTTTTAATAGGTTTATATAGTTATGAGACCAAATATGATATTAAAAATAAATCAACAAGTACAAGCAGTTAATCATACATATATTAAGGGTGATAAATTTGAGTAAAGTAATAATAGGAAGAGCACAAGTAAAAATTAATGGTGAGTATCAGTCATGGGATTCTATACCATCAGAACAGCAAAAAGAGATTGGACTTAAGTTAAATGATAAGTCTTTACGATCCGTTGGTTATAAGCCAGTAGCTGAAGATAAAACCTCTTAAGCGGTATGGATTAGTTGGACAAACCTAATAAATTGCTTTAGCTGGTAAGTGTAATGTGGGTTTTTGCGCCATCAGGAGTACTTTAGACATAAGCTCTTAAACAAAATAAGGAGCTCACGTTTAATTGCTAGTAATTTTAATTAATGTATTGTATAAATGCTTAATCATCATATAAGTTTAATAGCGAATTATAAATATCTAATATGCCATAACCCCATTCTCTGCTAGGATAGGTTATACTTGTGTCTCTGATTGCTCCGCGAATAATAAAGTTTTTTATCTCTACACTATTAATTCGTGTAAAATTACCACGAACATAGCCCCATTCTAATAGAATGGCTGCAATACCTGCTACATGTGCAGCAGCTATACTAGTTCCTGATTTAGTAATATATCCATTATTAAGTGCAGGTCCAATTATATTAACTCCAGGAGCAGTGATATCAGGACTTACAAAATTATTCCTAGTAAAACCTTTGCTAGCATCAATATACAAACTTCTATCAGAAGGATCATATGCAGTAACTTTTATTGGTATAATAGTATTTGCTGGATGAGTCATTGTAGTATAAGGATTAGCCTCTAAAAAATAAGTCTGGTTATCTAAAAATGAAGTTACAGGTAGCCATATATTAAAATCTGAATCAAACCCTAAATTATTGTATATATTAAATCGCCAAATACCTTCCGTTGGATTATGGAATCTCATCAAAATTAAAGGAGAACCAGTTTGAGCTTCAACAAATAAGTAATCTATCTTAATAATTGTTTTTTCATCTTGAAACTTTAGCTTACGTGACTCACCTATTCTTGCTGGTATTTTTTCAATTAATTCACCAGTGGGGGATAAAATATCAATAGAAAATGAACTAGGTGCACTTCCCCATAGATCCATGGTAAAACCGTACACATTAGGTCCAACTTTTAAATCTACTGTTTTATATTTATCATCATTTTTGAATACGCCGTAATAATGATGACCACTATTACCTTCATTTCCACCGGCTATAACTACTGCTACTAGATTTTTTCTAGCAATTGTTGAAAGGTAGGAACTTAAAAATCCACTTTCGTCATGTGCACCTTGTGAAGTTCCAAGTCCAATACATAAAGCAAGTGGTCTTTGTAGTCTGCTAGCAACGCTAACAAGGTATTTTGCCCCTAAAATAATATCATTCTCTTGAAAACAAATGGCATCTGGTGGTATTGCTAGGAATTCTTTTAAGTATGGTTTGGCAGGTTTTAATTTGACAACTGCTAATTGAGCACCTGGGGAAACTCCAGAGAAACCATTTTCCTGTGAAATAGAACCAGCAGCAATACCTGCTAAAAATGTACCGTGTCCTATTTCATCCATACTAGGAACTATTGACATAGGGTTATCAGAAAGTAATGCCTCATTAATTTGATCTTTTGTATATTCTGTACCAAATAAAAAGTCTTTTGGTGGTGGTCCACTTTGAATTGTTTGATCCCACATAGATAATATTTTTGACGTACCATCAATGTTTTTAAAAGCATTATGAGTATAATCTATTCCTGTATCGATTATCCCAATCAATACTCCATGCCCCTGGAGATTGAGTGTTGGTATATTTCTTAATTTTGTCACACCAGATGCTTCAACACTTTTCGTATCTAATAATCCAAAACACCTTGGAAAAACATTATACCCATAAACCTGAACCGCGTTTGGTAAGACAAGATTTTGATGAACATAAACAATTGCAATATTTTCGTCAATTATATCTAAGCAGATATTGGGATCGTTTCGTAGTACTTCTAAATTTCTCGAATAATCGGTTAAGAAGTCAGCATAATCATTACTTGTAATTCGTTCAATACAATGATCATCCATTATATACCTCAAAGGGTTAATTAATTATATTAATTAGTATGATATATATATAATGAAAATACCCTCTATTCGTGAAAGATAGATATTCTCTTCTTGACTAAGCATTTATTTTTCCCAATAATTTTACATTGTTAGTTTACATAATATATATTATAATCTGATTTGTGTTAAAGAACAAAAAGAATATAAATCTAAACATTCAAATGGAGGATAAATATGAACAAGAAAAAATCAACATTTTTAATTGCATTTATGGTACTTTGTCTATCACTAGGTAGTGTACAGGCTTACGCAGCTTCAAATAACTCTAATATATTTATAATGGTAAAACAGGTATTTGACAATGTTAAAGATAGATTAATAAATACCACAAATAGCGATATGGATAGAGTAAATAATAGTTATAAAGAATCCCTACAAGCTGATTTAGCAAATGTTGATAAAGCAATAGGAGAACTAGATCAAATAAAACAAAATCACGTTACATCAGGTGAAGCTCAGGTCAGAGAATATACAGAAGCAGCAAAGGCCGAAATAAAAGATGGTATTAATCAAGGAAAAACAAATGCTGAAAATGAAATAAAAAATAAAGTTAATACAAAAGTAACCGAAGGAAAAGCAGCGATAGATGCTGAAATTAACAGATATTTAAAAGGTAAATAAGATAACTTAGTTAGTAGACTTTATTCATGTTAAAAACGAAGAGAGAAGGAGGGGGTTGTTTGATATATAAAAAGTATATAAACCGAATTATTATTTTAATAATTAGTTTCAATATCTTATTTGGCACTTTTTATGTACAAGCAGCTCCTAACAATATCTCAGAAGTGCAAAACACAGTGGATATTAATACGGTATCAGCAACGAATAAATTGATTTCAAGTAAAATTATTCAAATCTTTGAATCTCAGACACAGAAACATCTCCAATCTATCGATCAAAGTATGAACGGATTTCATTTAAAATATATATATGATATAAGATCTTATATATTAATGAAGCAAATAGAAAGTGCGAGTGAAATTTATTTGTTTAGACAAAATGAAATAAATCGTATTGATTATGAGTTAAGTGTATATGCTGAATCACTTGCTAAAAAGTATGAAAAACAACTTGGTAATGATAAAAAAAAATTTATGGATAAAGTCGATAAAATAATTATTAACAAACAGAAGGAAATTTAAAATTAATATTATTTACTATAGCCCCATTATAAACTATGGGGCTTTTTAATTACTAGTTTTTAATATGAATATTAGGTTAAATCCATTCTAATATGTAATAGAGCAATTTGGTCTTAAATTGAAGAATTCTCCTGCTTAACATTCGTTATAATTCACCATACCCTACTACAATACGGATGACCCAATGGGGTTCAAAAGATTTAGGTGACCAAGGTATGGATGCAATTTCAATACTAAGGAATTTTTATGGTTCTAATATGTATATTAACTCAACCAATGAAGTTGCAGGTGTACCTTCATCATGGCCGGGTTCGAATCTAACCATAGGGTCAAGAGGTGCAAGTGTTAGACAAATGCAAGAACAATTAAATGCGATTTCTGACGTATATACAGTAATTCCAAAGATTGCCGTAGACGGCGTATTTGGACCACAGACAGAAGCTGCAGTAAGAGCATTCCAGCAAGTGTTTGGTTTGCCAGCTAATGGAATTGTTGATTTACCAACTTGGTATAAAATATCGGCTGTTTATGTAGCTGTTACTAGAATTGCTGAACTAAGCTGATAAGAATAGTTTAACTCGCTAAAAACTTAAGGAAATGACTATTATAATATGTATTTATAAATAAAAGTAGAAAATCTAATATGTTATATTTATACCTTTTTCTACATTATTTCAACTCTAAAATTTAATCCCAAGATGTCACTTATGTATGCCTTGTAATTAATAGTGGAATTGATTGTTTATAAGAATAATTATTATTCTTCACACAATTAACACATTATTAGATACAAGGCTTATTTCTTTTATATATCTATGTATAGACTTTTGTGATAAATATTTTACTTGCAAATATCCATCCATTGATTTATAATTATTAATGAAAATGTATAATAATAAATTTTATACAAAACCTAAGAATTAGCGCTTGTATTTTAAAAAGAGATATGATAAAATCGTAACAATTTGGGAACCTGTAGCCACATTAAGCGAGAGAATGTATATCAAGGCATTGATATACCGGATTTTACGGGTCAAAATACTTTCGAGTAATTGGCTGCTTGATTTCTTAAGTTGCTGTATATTATTTGAAAGGAACAGGTGGAAGTTATGAAAGCTTATCTAATACTGGAAGACGGAAATGTTTTTACAGGTAGGAGTATTGGTTCAACCCGAGATATGATTAGTGAAATAGTGTTTAACACCTCAATGACAGGTTATCTGGAGGTGCTTACAGACCCATCTTACGCAGGTCAAGCCGTTGTTATGACGTACCCATTAATTGGGAATTACGGAATCTGCTATGAAGATATGGAATCGCGAAAACCATGGGTGGACGGATATATTGTAAGAGAAATTGCAAGACGCCCAAGTAACTTCCGAAGTGAGTCCGATATAGAAACTTTTCTTAAGGAAAAAGATATTCCTGGTATAGAAGGAATTGATACCAGAGCATTAACTAAAATCTTAAGAGAAAAAGGTACTATGAACGGAATGATTACAACCAACGAGAATTTTAATCTTGATGATGTAATCAAACAGTTAAAGCAGCATAAAGTTACAGGCGTTGTAGAGAAAGTAACGTGCAAAGAAAAGACTACATATCTTTCAAAAGATTATGTTGCAACGGATGCAGATAATGCAAGAAGCGGACTTAAATTACATCCTTATAAAAAGGGTAATTTTAAAGTTGCATTACTAGATTATGGTTCAAAAGATAATATTAAAGATTGTTTATTGAAAAGAGATTGTGATGTTACAATATATCCTGCTTTAACCAAAGCAGATGAAATCTTAGCAGATGCACCAGATGGAATTATGTTATCCAACGGACCTGGAGATCCAAAAGAATGTGTTACTATTATAGAAGAAATCAAGAAATTATATAGTAGTAATGTTCCTATTTTTGCAATCTGTCTTGGACATCAATTAATGGCTTTGGCAAATGGTGGCGACACAAAGAAATTGAAATATGGTCATAGAGGAGCCAACCATCCAGTAAAGGACTTAAAAACAGGAAGAGTATATATATCATCACAAAATCATGGTTATGTGGTAGAGAGCGGTAGCCTAAGCGATGATATAGCAGAAGTGAGTTTTATCAATGCAAATGACAAAACAATAGAAGGATATCATTATTTAGGAAAGAATATCTTTACCGTGCAGTTCCATCCAGAAGCTTGTGCAGGACCACAGGATTCTGAGTTTCTATTCGACGAGTTTATTCAGATGATGGAGGTGTCAAAATAATGCCTAAGATAGATAGTATTAAAAAAGTATTGGTTATTGGATCTGGTCCAATTATTATAGGTCAAGCAGCGGAATTCGATTATGCAGGAACACAAGCTTGTCGTTCCTTAAAAGAAGAAGGAATCACAGTAGTCTTAGTTAATTCTAATCCTGCAACTATTATGACAGACAAAGATATTGCGGATATGGTATATATTGAACCACTTACACCTGAGATAGTAAAAAAGATTATCTTAAAAGAACAACCAGACAGTGTACTTCCAACTCTTGGTGGTCAGGCAGCGCTTAACATAGCAATGGAATTAGAAGAATCCGGATTTTTAAGGGAAAATGGTGTGAATTTAATTGGAACAACATCAGAAACCATTAAGAAAGCGGAAGATCGTCTTGAGTTTAAAACTACCATGGAAAAAATCGGTGAACCATGTGCTCCAAGTACGGTTGTTACAACCGTAGCTGATGCAATTGAATTTGCAAATAAAATTGGCTATCCAGTTGTTGTAAGACCAGCTTATACACTTGGTGGTAGTGGTGGTGGTATTGCAGAGTCCGAAGAACACTTAAAAGAAATCTGCACCAATGGATTACGTCTTAGCCGTGTAGGTCAATGCTTAATTGAGCGTTGCATCGCTGGATGGAAAGAAATTGAATATGAAGTAATGCGTGATAGCCAAGGAAACTGTATTACAGTATGTAATATGGAAAATCTTGATCCGGTTGGTGTTCATACTGGAGATAGTATCGTAGTTGCACCTTCCCAGACGCTTTCTGATAAAGAATATCAGATGTTAAGATCATCTGCGTTAAATATTATTACTGAATTAAACATAACCGGTGGATGTAATGTCCAATATGCACTTCATCCTGATACTTTTGAATATTGTGTAATCGAAGTAAATCCAAGAGTTAGCCGTTCTTCTGCATTAGCATCTAAAGCAACTGGATATCCGATTGCAAAAGTAGCAGCTAAGATAGCGTTAGGATATCACCTAGATGAAATTCAAAATGTTATAACCGGAAAAACATATGCAAGTTTTGAACCAGCTCTTGATTATGTAGTTGTTAAAATTCCAAAGTGGCCATTTGATAAATTTATTATGGCAAAAAGAACGTTAACCACTCAGATGAAGGCAACTGGCGAAGTTATGAGTATTTGTACGAATTTCGAAGGTGCCCTAATGAAGGCTCTTAGATCCTTAGAACAAAATATATACAGCTTAAACTATGGAAATTATGATCAGTTCCCAATTGATGAGATACGTGAAAAGTTACACTTAATAGATGACCGAAGAATCTTTGTAATTGCAGAAGCAATTAGAAGGGGAATCAGTTTTGATGAAATCTATAGTATAACTAAGATTGATAGATGGTTTTTAGATAAAATTGCTATCTTAGTAGAAATGGAGCAGGAACTAAAAACAGCTCCTTTAACAAAAGAACTATTATTGGATGCAAAACGTCTTGAATTCCCTGACCGAGTAATAGCAGAATTAACCGGTAAAACATTAGAAGAAATTAAAACTCTTCGTAAAAAGGAATACAATATTACAGCTTCTTATAAAATGGTAGATACTTGTGCAGCTGAGTTTGAGGCAACCACACCATATTATTATTCCTGCTTTGGTAGTGAAAATGAAGTGAATCCAGAAAAACACAAGAAAAAAGTTATGGTACTTGGTTCTGGGCCAATCCGAATCGGTCAAGGTATTGAGTTTGATTATTGCTCTGTACACAGTGTATGGGCATTAAGAAAAGCGGGATTTGAAACGATTATTGTAAATAACAATCCAGAAACAGTAAGTACAGACTTTGATATTGCAGATAAACTTTATTTTGAGCCATTAACACCGGAAGATGTAGAGAATATCGTTGACTTAGAAAAACCAGATGGTGCAGTAGTTCAATTTGGCGGTCAAACTGCTATTAAGCTTACTGATGCTCTACTAAAGATGGGTGTACCAATACTTGGAACCTCAGCAGAAAATGTAGATGCAGCAGAAGATAGAGAGTTGTTCGATGCAATACTAGAAGAATGCGGTATTCCAAGACCAGCTGGTAAAACAGTATTTACAACAGAAGAAGCTATAAAAGTAGCCAATGAACTAGGATATCCGGTATTAGTAAGACCATCTTATGTACTTGGCGGACAGGGTATGCAAATCGCTATTTCGGATGATGATATTAGAGAATTTATGGATATCATCAATCTCAATGTACAAGAACATCCAATCCTTGTAGATAAGTATTTGATGGGTAAAGAAGTTGAGGTAGATGCAGTATGTGATGGAGAAGAAATATTAATCCCAGGAATTATGGAGCACGTTGAAAGAGCTGGTATACACTCTGGTGATAGTATTTCAGTATATCCTGCACAAAATATTAATGAAAAAGTTAAAAACGTAATTGTTGATTATACAAGAAAATTAGCAAAATCCTTGAATGTAATCGGTTTAATCAACATACAGTTTATCGTTTATAATGACGAAGTTTATGTAATTGAAGTAAATCCACGTTCTAGCCGTACAGTTCCGTACATTAGTAAAGTAACTGGTATTCCAATAGTTTCACTCGCTTCTAAAGTAATATTAGGAGAAAAAGTAAAAGACTTAGGATTCGGAACTGGGTTAGCACCAGATGCTGATTATATAGCGATTAAGATGCCAGTGTTCTCTTTTGAGAAATTGCATGGAGCAGATATCAGTTTAGGACCAGAAATGAAATCTACTGGTGAATGTCTAGGAATTGCTAAAACATTTAATGAAGCATTATACAAAGCTTTCTTAGGTGCAGGAATTAATCTTCCAAAACATAAGAAAATGATTATGACTGTAAAAGATGCTGATAAATTAGAAGCAGTAGAAGTTGGCAAACGATTCAAAGCACTAGGATATGAGATTTATTCAACAAGAAGTACTGCAAAATTCTTAAATGATTATGGAATTGATGCAATCCCAGTCAATAAATTAGATGGAGAAGCACCAACTATCATCGATTTAATATTAGGGCATGAAATTGATTTAGTAATTGATACACCTACACAAGGTAGAGACAAATCAAGAGATGGTTTTATCATTCGACGAACATCCATTGAAACAGGTGTAACTTGCTTAACTTCACTTGATACAGCCAATGCATTATTAACAAGTCTTGAAAATGCAGATTTAAATCATATTTCCTTAATAGATATATCAAAAGTTAAATAAAAAGTTAAAATAATTGATAAAAACTTAGAAAATTATAAGGAAAAAGTAAAGTAAAAAAATAAAAATAAAAAATAAAGTAATAATTTTGAGTAAAAATTTAATATAAAAATTAGAGTAAAAAAATTAACGTAAAAAATAAAAAAGAGTATTCGCATTTATAAGCTTTTCTTTATAGGTAAACTGTTACACAGTTACATAACCTACTATAAATTGAGCATATTGCGAAACTCTTTTTTTATTGACCAGAATCACCACGTAAACTTTCAAAGGCTCTATAAACATCTACAATTCCATATCCCCATTGCTTATTTGGATACATTACATTTACATCACGTCTTGCACCACGAATTAGTAAATTTTTTATTTCGACACTACCCATTGTAGTTAAATTTCCCATAATAATTCCCCATTCTAGTAATAAAGCCGAAATACCAGTAACATGTGCAGCAGCAAGACTAGTACCAGTCCCTGTTATATATCCATTATTAAAAGTAGGGACTACTAAGTTTACACCAGGAGCAGCTATGTCAGGTTTTATGTTATTTGTTCTAGTATAACCTCTGCTAGCACTTAAGTATAAGCTTTGGGTTACATGGTCATATGCAGTACTTACAATAGGTATAATTGAATTTGCTGGTGATGTTAAAGTATATTCTGGGTCAGGTGCTGTAAAGTATGTTTCACTATTTAGAAATTGTCTCAGTGGTAACCATATATGGAAGTGAGCATTAAAATTTAAGCTTGGGTATACTTGAAATCGCCAGATTCCTTCTGTAGGTTTTAGGAATCTTATTAAAATTAATTGAGCGCCAGTTTGTGCCTCTACGTACTGAAAATCTAAATTTATTGTAGTTTCTTCAAAAATAAAGTTTAACACTCTAGATTCTCCTAATCTAGCATGTATTATAGGTATGTATTCACCGGTAGGCGACATAATATCAATGGAAAAGGTATTTGGAGCATCACCCCAAAGTTCCATGGTAAATCCATATTCATTGGCACCAACTCGAAGCTCAAGAGGGACAGATTTTGCACCAGGGTTTAAAGTTGCTTGAAAATGACTTCCACTATTACCTTCATTACCAGCTGCAATGACCATTCCGACACCAGTTTGTTGTGCTAAAGATGTTAAATAAGAATTTAAATTTCCGCGTGCATCATGTGCTCCTTGTGTTGAGCCTAGTCCGATACAAATAGAAATTGGTCTTTTTAGTCTGGCTGCATAATTAATCAGATATTTTGCTGCAAGCATGATATCATTTTCTT
Source organism: Anaerocolumna sp. (assembly GCA_029239975.1). Classification (GTDB taxonomy): domain Bacteria; phylum Bacillota; class Clostridia; order Lachnospirales; family Lachnospiraceae; genus Anaerocolumna. The sequence goes on along the minus strand of JARBTX010000017.1, from coordinate 31,584 downwards.
GGAAGCATAACTTATCTTCTTGTATTCGAAGAAAGTTTTTAATAAATCGTTTAGCTGGTTTTAATTTTACGATAGCCATTTCAGATTGGTTTGCAACACCAGTAAAGCTATTACTTTCATCGATAGAACCAGCAGCTATTCCTGCTAACATAGTACCGTGACCAATTTCATCTATGGATGGAACCAAAGAGATTGGATTTTCATCTAAAAGAGCCACATTAATTTGGTCTTTGGTGTATTCCGTACCATAATAAAAGCCTTCTGGTGGTGGACCATCTTGAATTGTTTGGTCCCAGATAGAGAGTATTCTGGTAGTACCATCTGCATTCTTAAAAGCTTTATGGGTATAATCAATTCCCGTGTCAATAATACCTACAAGAACTCCGTTCCCTCTTAAATCTAAGGAAGGAATATTTTGAAGTCTACGAATACCCGAAGCTTCATTACTACTTATGTCAAGTAAACCAAAACATCTTGGATAAACACTATAACCATATAATTGTATAGAATTTGCTGGGATTAAGCTTATTGGGTAATAAAGTATGGCATATACATTATCTACAATATCCATACATGTATTCGGATCTGCTCTAATTGCTTCATATTCTCTAGTATATTCATAAATAAAATCTGCATAATCTTCACTCATTATTCTACTAATACAATCTTGATCCACGATAAACTCCTTAAATTATATATATTTTATTTATTGAATATCACCACGTAAACTATTGAAAGCATTATATACATCTAAAATACCGTAACCCCAATCTCTGTTAGGATAAGTATTATTTGGATCCCTTCTAGCCCCACGCAATAGTAGATTTTTTATTTCAACGGTATCTATTTGCGTATAATTCCCTTCTACAATACCCCATTGGAGCACCATTGCCGCCACACCTGCAGTATGAGCAGCTGCTAAACTTGTTCCAGTCATTGTGGTATAACCATTGTTAAAAGTGGGTCCAATTAAATTAACTCCAGGTGCTGCTAGGTCTGGGCTTATCGTATCTGTTCGTGTATAACCCCTACTTGCATTGATAAATAAACTTTGATTCGTATAATCATAAGCAGTAGTTACAATAGGTATATAGGTATTACCTGGAGATGTTAACGTTACATAAGGCTCTGGTTGTGTAAAATAAGTATCTACAGTTAAAAAATTATGAATAGGTAACCATATATGAAAAGACGTAGTTAGATCACTACTGGAATAAACTCTAAAACGCCATATTCCTTCTGTAGGATTATGAAAACGTACCAAGATTAATTGATCACCAGTTTGCGATTCAACTAATTGATAATCAACATTTATTATAGTGGATTCAAAAATAAAACGTATTACTCTTGTTTCTCCCAATCTAGCAGGGATTCTTGGAATATATTCACCAGTTGGCGATAAAATGTCTATTGAGTAAGAACTGGGTGCTTCACCCCATAATTCCATGGAGAACCCTGGGTCATTTGCACCTACCCTTAATTCAACTGTTTCAAATTGACTTCCACTTTCGATAGTGCCATAAAAATGGTGTCCTCTGTTACCTTCATTACCAGCCGCAGTAGTAACAGCTACACCACGTTGTGTTGCAATTGTGGAGAGATAAGTGCTTAGAATACCACGTTCATCATGCCCACCTTGTGAAGTGCCAAACCCAACACAAATTGATATTGGTCTCATTAAACGATTAGCAACGTTGAGCAAATAATTCAACCCAAACATAATATCTATTTCTTGAAAACAAACAGCATCATTCGGAATTACAAAGAAATCCCTTAGAAATTGTTTTGCTTGCTTTAATTTTACAACTACTATTTCTGCATTTGGTACTACCCCAGTAAAATTATTCTCGTCGCTTCTTGTACCAGCTGCAATTCCTGCTAAAAATGTACCATGGCCATTTGTATCTACACTAGGAACAATGGATAAGGGATCATTACTTAGTAAAGCAGTGTTAATTTGTTCTTGAGTATACTCTGACCCAAATACAAATCCTTCTGGAGGTGTCCCTTCTTGTATCGTTTGATCCCAAATAGATATGATTTTAGAAGAACCATCGGCATTTTTAAATGCATTGTGAGTATAATCTATACCAGTATCAATAATCCCGATAAGAACTCCCTGACCATTTAAATTAAAATTCGGAATATTTCTTATTCTGGTTATACCAGAAGCTTCTAAACTTGCTATATCTAATAAGCCAAAACAGCTTGGATATATACTATAACCATAAGTCTGAATTAAATTATCAGGAAGTCCTGCAATTGGGGCATAAACAGCAGTGTGCGTAAAGTTGATCATCTGATAACAAACAGTACCAGCAGATGGATTAATAGCTAGTTCAGTCCCATATTCTATTATAAAATCTGCGTAATCTTCACTCAGAATATACTCACGACAATTTTGATCCAATGTTATTCATCTCCATAATGAATTAATTATTAAAATATATGAGTTAATATACTTATTATTCTATGTATAGCAGGATTTCCGTATGTTCTATCCACTTACTAATTATATGATTTTAAAATTAATAAATGAATAAATTTATTAATAAGATACTATTAGTCGATTTATAAGCATTTATGGGTTGTATGAGAAGCACAGGCATGATATAATTTAGTTGGAATATACATAAAAAGAAAGAGCATCAAGGAAGATGGGACAATATACAGCATGGATGGAAAAGATAATAAATTAAATAACAATTATACAATAAGACAACTAATGGATTTCTTTTCCAATATTTCTTTGCCAAATGACGTTATAAGTAATTTTGTTGAAAAAGAGGATTATATCGAATTTATTTATGATGGCAAGATATATGCCGCATTGGTTAATGGGGATAATTGGGATGAGATAAAACTAGAATTGCTTATACAAAAAGAACGTAAGATCAAAGAACATAACCGAATTAGAGATTTAGAAAAACGTGATGAATTAACAAAATTATTTAATAAAGAATATAGCAAACATTTAATAGAGAATTTTTTGGAGTCAAGTGAGCCTGGATTAAATCATGCTTTAATGATAGTAGATATTGATAACTTTAGTATTGTAAATGAGAATTTAGGATATCTCTTTGGAGATACAGTTCTAGTAAATATAGCAGAAAATCTTGGAAAAATCTTTTATGACACAGATATTGCTGGGCGTATTGGTGGAGATGAGTTTATCATATTCCTTAAGAATATTTCTAGTATGGATTTATTGAAGGCAAAAGCAGAGGAAATTTATTCTATTTTTTACAATACATATACAGGCGAAAATAGTGACTATTCCATGTCTTGTAGCATAGGCATTGCAATGTATCCTGGAGATGGTAAAAACTACATGGAATTATTTGAAAATGCCGATTGTGCATTAATTGATGCAAGAGAAAGCAAGAATACCCATTACACTTTTTATTCTCAAATAAAACATCGACACAGTACACATGAAGAAGACATATTTGATAAATATAATATCACCAAAACTAGAGCATATGGAAGTAGTAATTTTGATAAAGAAATAACCGCTTTTGCTTTTGATATCATGTCACGAACGAAAGATGTAAATAGTGCTATTAATTTACTATTAAATAAGGTAAGAATACAGTTTGATTGTAGTCATATCTGTATCATAGAGAATAACCTAACGGATTCTGATTTCCATATCACTTACTTTAGTAGTAAGGAAGGGATTGTTAATCAAGAACATATAGATCAAAGTATAGTGAATGGATTTAAAAACATGTTACCATATTTTGATGAGAACGGAATCTTCTATGTGAATGAAGCCGGTCAGTCAAATTGGTCTGAAAAAGGTTATTTACTAGAAGAAAAAGGGGTGCAAGCAATTTTACAATGTGCCATGTTTGAAAATGGTGTCTTTAAAGGCTGTGTAAGCATTGATGATTGCGAAAAACCTAGATACTGGTCACAATATGAAGTTGACTCTTTGGTTACGATAACGAGAATTATTTCATCCTATTTATTGAAAATGCGTGCTTCAGAAAAAGCTAGTAAGCAATTATATTATATAAAAAATTATGATGCATTAACTGGGTTGCCAACATTACATAAATTTAAAAAAGATTTGAAGCAATTATTAAGTGAGCATCCTGAAAGTCAATATGCAATTGTGTATTCAGATATTAGTGAATTTAAGTATATTAATGATACCTTAGGGTATGATGTAGGAGATAAAATTTTATGTAGTTTTGCTTCTATGTTAACCAGTGACCAAACAGACAGCTTATGTTTTGCTAGAATTTCCGGTGATAGCTTTTTATCAGTACTTTTATATCAAGATGAAAAATCATTAGAAGATAAAATTATTAATTTTAATGAACAATTTAATGCATCTATGAAGAGTAAATATCCTGCCAATAAATTTATTGTTATTAGTGGTGTTTCTTTAATTGATTCTAGAGAAGATGTTACAGTTGCAATTGATAATGCCAATTTAGCAAGAAAAAGCATAAAGCCAGCAACTAAAACCACATGTAAATTCTTTAATTCATCAATGAAATTAAAGTTACTAAAAGAAGCTGAGATTACGAATAGCATGGAACAAGCATTAAAAAACGGAGAATTTATAGTTTATCTTCAACCTAAAATCGGTCTTAGTGAAAATAAATTGGTTGGGGCTGAGGCTTTGGTTCGATGGAATAAAGATCGTGTTAAGTTAATGCCACCAAATGATTTTATCCCTATATTTGAAAAGAATGGGTTTATTGTAAATTTAGATTTTTATATATATGAAGAAGTATTAAAATTACTAAGAACGTGGTTAGATCAAGGAAAAACAGTTGTACCTATATCCGTTAATGTTTCCAGAATACATTTAAACGATGAGAATTTTGTTAATGAAATAAAAAAATTAGTAGATTTATATGAAATTCCATATTATTTGCTAGAATTAGAGCTAACGGAGAGTATCTTCTTAAATAATACGGAAGTCGCTTTATCTGCTATAAAAAAATTGAGACAGTTAGGCTTTGGTGTTTCAATTGATGATTTTGGAGCTGGATATTCATCGCTAAATTTATTAAAAGATATGGCAACTGACGTAATCAAGTTAGATAAAGAGTTTTTCGGTCAAGGCGAAATGCAAAGAGAAGAACAAATTATTGTATCAAGTATTATAAGTATGGCGAAGCAATTAAATATGAAAGTTCTCTCAGAAGGAGTTGAAACAAAAACACAATCAGAGTTCTTAAAGAGTGTGTCTTGTGATATGGCTCAAGGATATTTATATTCAAAACCAATGCCAATCAATGAGTTCGAGGAGTTGATTATGCACAACCATTCATATTTTGTATAATACTACTAAAAATTTAGGTGATTTAACTACAATTTTATGGATAGAAAAATCCCCCCAATACAGATATACTTATGATGTTTCATCTTAAGAATTTGTATAGGGGGGATTTTCCTTGAATAACAGACTATGGTATACGAGACCTGCATCGGAATGGAAAGAAGGATTACCTATTGGTACTGGTAGATTAGCTGGTATGATATTAGGTGGCATAGAAGAAGAAAGAATAGCGTTAAACCATGAATGGTTATGGGTTGGATGTAATCGCGACAGAAAAAATGATGATAAAAGTGACTATCTTCCTAAAGTCCGTGAATTATTAAAACAAGAAAAATATGATGAAGCAACCTTACTTGCCAATGAAGCATGGGGTGGTAATGGTGGCATCAGTGGAAGGCCTACTAGGGAAGATGCATATCAGCCGGTTGGTGACTTTAAATTTACCCTAGACCAAGGTGATTGTAGTAATTATAAAAGAGAACTAGATTTAGATAAAGCAAAGGTTGAAATATCTTATAATTCAGATGGCCGTCATATAACAAGAACAACAATTGCTCACTTAACAGCGGATTATATTATAGCTCGTATCTATGCAGATGGTGAACCAGTTAGCGGTGAATTCTGGTTAGAACGCATAGAAGATCCAAGATGTAGTATAAGTTTTGAAACTGGTGATGCTACAATAATCATGAATGGATCCTTCCACGGGGGTCTTAATTTTTGTGCAAAAGCAGATATTAAAATCTCAGACGGAACAATAATTCCTGTTGGTGAAAACAGACTAAGAGTAGAAGCTGCTACAGAAATTCTAATATTTATTAACATGGGAACGGATGTGAAAGGTGAACTACCAATTGAAGAATGTAGAAGATATCAATTACCTGTAAAACCATGGAATAAATTATATCAAGAAAATGTGAATGAACATGAAGAACATTATGGAAGACTTAAGTTAACGATTCCAGATTGCATGCATGACATTCCGACAAATGAGCGAGTAAAAGCATATCGAAATGGAAATAATGATATCACGATGCCATTATTGTACTTTAATTATGGAAGATATTTATTATGTGCATCATCAGCAAACGGTGAATTACCAGCAAATCTTCAAGGTAAATGGAATGAAGAGATTTATCCAGCATGGGATTGTGATTATCACAATGATATAAATTTACAGATGAATTATTGGTTAGCAGAGAGTGGACATCTTCAGGAATACACAGAAGCTCTAATTGTGTATTTAGAAAAAATGTTGCCATATGGTAAAGAAGCAGCTAAAAAATTATTTGGTTGTGACGGATTATGGCTTCCTTTATCATCGGATGCTTGGGGATTAGCAACACCTGAAACCTATGGCTGGAGTGTTTGGGTAGGTGTAGCAGCGTGGTTGGCTCAACATATGTGGTGGCATTATGAGTATAGTCAAGACCTTGAATTCTTAGGAAAAAGGGGTTATCCATTTATTAAAGAGGTAGCAGTCTTTTATGAAAGTTTCTTAGAGAAAGATGAAGAAGGAATCTATCAGTTTATGCCATCTCAATCACCTGAAAACAGATTTGTAGGTGGTGGTGATATGCCTGTAACTATATGTGTGTCAACTGCCGCAGATATCCAATTGGCATTTGATGCGCTAACTCATGCGATTCGTGCGGCGAAACTTCTTAATGTCGATACTGAGAAACAATTAATCTGGCAAGAATTACTTGATAACCTACCAGAATTAAAAATTGGAAGTAAAGGTCAATTATTGGAATGGAATAAAGAATTCGAAGAAGTTGAACCATATCATAGACATACTTCCCATCTTATCGGACTCTATCCAGGGGAACAAATCAGTGAAGAACGTACACCAGATCTTTTTGCAGCAGCAAGAATTTCTTTAGAACATCGACTTGCAGCAGGTGGTGGATACACTGGTTGGAGTCGTGCTTGGACAGCCTGCTTATTTGCAAGAATGGGTGAGGGTGACTCCTCTTGGGAACATTTAAGAGCACTCATTGGAGATTTTGCTACAGAAAGTTTACTTGATTTACACCCACCAAGAATTTTTCAAATTGATGGTAATTTTGGTGGTACAGCAGCAATACTAGAGATGTTACTTCAAAGTTACTATGAAGAATTAGATTTTCTTCCTGCACTTCCAAGTGTTTGGAAAGCGGGTAAAATCAAAGGTATTCGTGCAAGAGGTGGATTTACAGTAGATTTAGAATGGGATAATTTAGAACTTCAGAAAGTAAGAATTATATCTATTACAGACCGTGACTGTACAATACTAACAAAAGGTAAAAAATTCGGAATAATTGATAGTTGGGGCAATCCAGTAGATTACAGAATGGAACATGGTAAATTAGTCTTCCATACTATAAAAGATAGATTATATTTCTTAAATATATATAAATAATGACTTTCATAATATTAAATGTAGAATATATTATATTTTTGTTACAATAATACATTTAAGATATGAAATAAAACATTGTTTGTAAAGTACATTTGTTTTATTATTAAACTATATATAAAATCATAAGCGTTTGGATCTAAAATTCAAGCGCTTGTATATAATGAAAGGAGATATCTATGAAATTTAGTAATGGATGTTGGATACAAAAAGAAAGAACCGAATGTTTTAGTCCAGCTGAGATTTCAGAGACTAGAAGAACGAATAACAGTATTACTTTTTGCGCACCTACTCATAAAATCAACCACAGAGGTGACACATTAGGTGGACCAAATTTAACAATTAAAATATCTGCTCCATCGAAAGAAGTTTTACGTGTACAAACATTCCACTATATGGGTGTGGTAGACCACGGACCTAATTTTGAATTAGAAATGGATGAGAATGCTTCCCTACAGATTGAAGATTTAGGAGATGCATATAAATTATCTAGTGGAAAATTAAATTTAATTATTAATAAGTACAATGCACAAATGCAATTTAATAATGACAATTACAAACTTACAACTAGTAAATGGCGTGATCTTGCATATATGAAGACTGATTTTAAAGGTCTTGCATACGAAACAAATAACAATGATGCTTACATGAGAGAACAATTAAGCCTTTCAGTTGGTGAATTGATTTATGGTTTAGGGGAACGTTTTACACCATTTATTAAAAATGGACAGACAGTTGATATTTGGAATGAAGATGGTGGTACATCTACAGAATTATCATATAAGAACATTCCATTCTATCTATCCAATCGTGGTTATGGTGTATTTGTTAATAGCCCAGATAAAGTATCTTTTGAAGTAAGTTCCGAAATGGTTAAAAAGGTTGGATTCTCTGTTCCTGGAGAAAGTTTAGATTACTTTATCTTTAACGGCCCAACTATGAAGGAAGCAATTACTCGTTATACTGATTTAACTGGTAAACCATCTCTTCCAGCTCCTTGGACATTTGGTTTATGGTTATCTACATCCTTTACAACAAACTACGACGAAGCAACTGTAACTAGCTTTGTTGATGGTATGGCTGATAGAGATATTCCACTTAGCGTATTCCATTTTGACTGCTTCTGGATGAAAGGTTTTAACTGGTCAGATTTTAAATGGGATAATGAAGTATTCCCAGATCCAGCAGGTATGTTAAAACGTTTAAAAGAAAAAGGATTAAGAATTTGTGTTTGGATTAACTCTTATATTGCACAAGAATCCATTCTTTTTGAAGAAGGTATGAAACATGGATATTTTGTAAAGAGAACAAATGGTGATGTATGGCAATGGGATATGTGGCAACCAGGAATGGCCCTAGTTGACTTTACAAATCCAGCAGCTTGTGAATGGTTTGCTTCTAAATTAGAAGCATTAATGGATATGGGTGTTGATTGCTTTAAAACTGACTTCGGCGAAAGAATTCCTACTGTGGATGTTGTATACCACAATGGCGCAGACCCAGTTAAAATGCATAACTATTACACTTACCTATATAATAAAACAGTTTATGATTTGCTTGAAAGAAAACGTGGAAAAGGCGAAGCAGTATTATTTGCAAGAAGTGCTACTGTTGGTGGTCAAAAATTCCCAGTTCATTGGGGCGGAGACTGTTGGTCTGATTTTGAATCTATGTCAGAAAGTTTAAGAGGTGGTTTATCCTTAACTATGTCTGGATTTGGTTTCTGGAGCCATGACATCGGTGGATTTGAAGATACTTCAACTCCTGATGTTTATAAGAGATGGGTTGCATTTGGTTTAATGTCATCTCATTCTAGATTACATGGAAGTACTTCCTACCGTGTTCCTTGGGCTTATGATGAAGAATCCGTTGAAGTTGCTAGATACTTTACAAAATTAAAAGCATCCTTAATGCCTTATCTTTACAGAAATGCAATTGAAACCAATAAAACGGGTGTTCCAACCATGAGAAGTATGGTATTAGAATACCAAAATGACCCTACTTGCCAATACCTAGATAAACAATATATGTTTGGTGATAGTCTTTTAGTTGCACCTATCTTTAACGATGAAGGTATTGCAGAATATTATATTCCAGAAGGTAACTGGACTAATTTCTTAACAGGAGAAAAAGTTACTGGTGGTAGATGGATAAAAGAACATCATAACTACTTAAGTATTCCATGCCTTGTAAAAGAAAATTCAATTATTACTGTTGGTGCAGTTGATAATAAACCAGAATATGATTATGCAAGTGATGTAACTCTAAAAGTTTATGAATTAAAAGATGGTACTTTAGCAAAAACAGATGTGTATAACATGAATGCAGAACTTGAATTAAGTGCATCTGTAATAAAAGAAGGTAACAAGATAACAATTACAGTTCAAAACTTTGGAGAAGGTAAACCATATAAAGTTTACTTACATGGTGTTAAATCGGTTGAAACTGTAGATAACGCATCCTTTGCAGTGAGCGAACAAGGTACTGATATTATTCCTAGTACTATTGGTAATAACTCTACAACTACAATTGTTTGTACACTTAAATAATTCGAATAGTTTTACTCTTCAACTAAATAATTATATCTAGAAAATAATGAAATAGGATTAAAAAAGCCTGTCATTAACCAGTTATACTGTTATTCGAAACAGTATATAAGAGTTATTGACAGGTTTTTTTTGCTCTTTGTCAAGCTTTAGGGTATGATTCAGCTAAATCATACTGAGATATTCGATCCAGTGCTATTTTTATTATTAAATTCTAGCAACATGTTTTTTACGAAGCACTTGACAAAATTATAGTTAGTCTATTTAATAGAATTAATATAGGTATAGGTTACACTGGTAGCTTATGCCTTTTCATTTTGAATGAATATGTGATAAAATATAGTAGAATGGAGTTAACATGAAAATATTAAAAGGATATCAAATAAATATTTTAAAAATACTAAAAATTGCTTTAGGCAGTAGTATAGCAATTATTATTGCTAATATGTTAGGTTTACAATATAGTGCCAGTGCAGGAATTATTACCTTACTTAGTATTCAGGATACAAAGAAAGAAACATTACTTATTGCATTAAAAAGAATGCTTGCATTTTTATTTGCCATAGCCATAGCATATATACTTTTTCAATCACTTGGTTTTTATACCATTGTTTTTGGATTATTTCTTCTCGTGTTTATTAGTGGTAGTTATCTACTTCATATACAAGATGGTATCTCTATGTGCTCTGTGTTAGTTACGCATTTCTTAATTGAAAAAAATATGAATATCTCATTTATAGGAAATGAATTGCTAATTATGTTTATTGGAACTTTGGTTGGAATTATAGTTAATTTGTACATGCCAAAAAATATTGAAGCCGTGAAAGCAGATATAAGATTAATTGAAGACGAATACAGAAAAATATTAAGGGTATTTGGTACTTGTATATTAGCGAATAAAGAATGTGGGTTAACAAATTGCAGTATAGCAGATTCGCCTTCATGCGATTTAGTATCGGAAAAGCAGCCATGTGGATACTATTGCTCTTTAGAAGAAGACTTTTCTAATGTAGATTCTTATTTATCCAGTGCACTAGCTAGAGCTTATAATAACATGAATAATACCCTTCTAAGTGATACTAGGTATTATATCCAATATTTTATGATGAGAAAAAGTCAATTTGAAATTATAAAAGGTATCAAAGAACAATTATGTATGTTAACAGATATACCAAAACAAGCAAATACATTATCTATATTTATTAATCGTATTGCAGATCAATTCCATGAGTTTAATAATGCAGAACTTTTATTAAAAGAACTAGATGATATTAAAAAAATGTATAAAAATGAACCAAACCCAATTACAAGAGATGAATTTGAAAATAGAGCTATTTTATATGTTATTCTAAGTGATCTTGAGAATTTTCTTGTATTAAAACGTAACTTTGTGAAAAATATGGATGAAAAACAACTAGAAAAGTACTGGAAAGTCAACCATTAATGTACCATGGAGGAGAATATGAAATCAGTCTTTAACCTATTGAATAAAATCTTACAAAAAATAAAAGATATAACTCTTAATATGAAAATTAAGCAGAAAATTATAACGATATATTTAATAGGTGGACTAATTCCATTGATTTTTCTTGCTACCTATCTGATTAATGGTACTAAAAATATTGTAATTGAACAAACAAAAACATCGGAACAATCTGAATTAACATCAATGGGAAAAAGTTTACTAGAAACCATGAGAATTGTAACAGATGTATCTATTCGTATGTATTTTGATGAAAAGTTAGAACATATTGCTTTTCATGAATACAAAAATTATTATGAAGTATATTCGGACTATCAAGATTATTTAAGTCAAGACTGGATGAGTTATTATTATAAAGAAATTGAAAATATAAGAATCTATGTGAATAATCCCACCATAACTAGTAATAATCGATTCAGTAAAATTGATGATACCGTGAAAAGTAAAGAATGGTATCAAGAAACTATTAATGCCAATGGTAGTTCAGTATGGAATTACATATATGATGATGTAACCAGAAGAAATTATCTATGTCTTACGAGATTAATTCGAACGAAAGAAAATCAGGATGTTGGAGTATTAGCGATTGCATTACAAAATGATTTAATAGAATCTTTAGTAAAATCAAGACCTTTTGAAACTGCGATTATAATGAATGGGGACCAATTAGTCATTAGTAATCGAAAGGATACAGATAAAGAAGAAATAGTTAAGATTTTAGAAAATTATAAAAAAAATAATAGCGAACGAGTAACATATAAGGGAGAAGATTGTGTCTTAACAGTAAAAGAAATCCGTTATTCAAAAACCAAAAGTAAGGGAGTAATTCTAAGTCTTCAACCATATCGTGAAATTCTTTCAGCAGCAAATGAAAGAAGTAGGGAAGGATTTGCTTTTATTATTGGTAGCGTATTTTTATCTCTGTTATTAATATTATTCTTCTCAGATCGATTTAGTGTGAGAGTTAAATTATTTCAAAAGCAAATGCATAAAGCTGCCACTGGTAATTTTCATATTCCGATTCAGATGGAAGGAAAAGATGAAATAGGTCTATTATATGATGATTTATATACTATGATTGATAGTATTAAAAAGCTTTATGCGACAATCTATGAAGAAAAATTACAGAAAGAGAAATTAAATTCTAGGCAAAAAGATGTTGAATTTAAGATGCTAGCAAGCCAAATAAATCCACACTTCCTATATAACACATTAGAAACAATTCGAATGAAAGCTAGATGCATAAATGAACCTGAGATAGAAGAATTAGTAAAAATGTTAGCTAAAATTATGCGTAGGAATATTGAAGTGGGAGATAAGCTTGTTACTTTAAAATCTGAAATGGAATTGGTTGAATATTATCTTAAAATACAAAGATACCGATTTGGTGATAAAATTAAGTATACTATAGATTCATTTTGTGATTATGAAAAATACAAGATTTTACCACTTATTATACAGCCAATTGTTGAGAATGCATTTGTTCATGGACTAGAAACGAAAGAAGGAACTGGTGAAATCTATATCTATACAGAAGAGAAAGATAGATTAGTAATACATGTAATTGATAATGGAGTAGGAATTAGTGAAGAAAAATTAAATGAAATAAAGAATAATTTAAATGATTACGATAAGTTAGACAGAAGTAATATTGGTTTAAGTAACGTAAATCAAAGAATACGATTACTTTATGGTGATGAGTATGGAATTACAATAAATAGTAAAATAAATGTTGGAACAGCAATATCAATTGTATTACCAAAAGGGGCAAAGTTCTAAATTACGTAAGGTAGAAGGGATGGATGGGAAATGTATCAACTTATGATTATTGATGATGAACCAATAGTAAGAGAAGGTATAAAAATTTTACTACCTTGGGAAAAGTACGGGTTTGAAATTTGTGCAGAGGGCATTGATGGTAAAGATGGTTTAAATAAAGTATTAGAATATCAACCAGATTTAGTTTTGGTTGATATTAAGATGCCAGGCTTATCAGGTCTTGATTTGATTAAAAAAGCGAAAGAACAAGGGTTTAATGGTAAATTTATTATTTTAACAGGGCATTCTGATTTTGAATTTGCAAAATCAGCAATTTCCTTAGGGGTTCGAGCTTATTTATTAAAACCAATTGATGAAGATGAATTAATTGAGAATATTGAAGGTATGGTGGAAGAATTAAATGCAAAAAAGCATTTGGACGCCTATTATAGTAAAAGTGAATTAAAAGCAAAAAAAGAGTTTCTTCGAAGACTTTTACTATATACAGGTGAAAAGGAAGTATTGCGACGTGAAATAAAGCAATATGGATTAGATTTTCACCATAATAAATATTGTGTGGCTATACTAAGTAGAAAGAGAAAATATGCAGATCCTACAGAATTAACTTATGATGAGGCAGAAGATTTTGGTTTAGATATATTAGGTGATGTTGAAAAGATAAATCTAGATGAAAGACAAGTCTTTATAGGTAAAGGTTATTCCTATGAACAATTTGAACAAGTATTAAAGCAATACAACGACAAAATTAAAAATATTCAAGGTGATAATTTATTTATAACAATAGGTCATAATGTGACACACTGGGAGGATATACATTTTTCTTATGAATGCGCAAGGATGTTAATAGCGTATCAATTCTTAGTGGAAGAAAAAGGTATTATTACGATTAAATTACTTGAATTAAATAAAATAAAAGATGATGATACAGTGTCTGATAAATTAAGTAGCCTGATTGAAATAGGTGATACGAATGGTATGAAAGAATACTTAGATAGTAGAAAAGATTACTATCAAAGCCAATTATACAAAGAAACAGAGGCAAAAGTAAGAATTACACATAATATGATGAAAGTACATGACAAATTTAATATGAATTATCAGAAAGAAAAAGTTACACTGCCAGATGTTTCAGATATGCTTAATATGATAAAAAACGGTGATACCTTAGAAACTATCATAGAAGGAATTTATATCTATTGTATAAGAATAAGTGATGCCATAGGGGTGGCAAGTAGCGATAATGTTGTTAAAAGAATGTTAAGCTATATGGAGAAAAACTATAACTCGGATTTAAAACTAGAATCCATTGCTAAAATGTTCAATTACAATAGTGCTTATTTAGGTAAAATATTTAAGAAATATACAGGTGAAAATTTTAATAATGTTCTTGATTCAATACGGATTAAAAATGCAAAAAGATTACTAATGGATACGGATTTAAAGGTTTATCAGGTATCTGAAAAGGTTGGGTATAGTAATATTGACTACTTCTATTCAAAGTTTAAGAAATACGTTGGTATAAGTCCAAAGGAATTTAAAAGCAGGTAAAATATGGAAGGGATTATTGTAATTATTTACAAAATAATTGCAATAATCCCTTTTAAAATTAGTATATATCTTTAAAATTAATACATAAATATAAAATTATTAGGGTATTTTAGATAAATAAATTAGGGTGTTCGTAGTGAATAAATATGTTTATAATAGTATCAAAGAGTGAAAGGGGACAACACCAAATGGAAAAGAAAGTGAAGTATCATAAGGTAGATGGTATGTTGGTACAAAAACCAAAACGTGAAAAGTTGACATGGAAATTAATATATAAACAGAGATATTTATATTATATGTCAGTACCATTTGTTATTTGGATTATCATATTCAAATATGTGCCATTGTGGGGTTGGACTATGGCGTTTCAAGATGTAAGGCCTAAGTCATTTGCATTACCGATTTGGGACAGAAAATGGGTTGGATTTGAACAGTTTATTGATTTATTTAGTAGAGACAGATTTTATGAAGTATTAAGAAATACGTTAGCCATGAGTGGTTTAGGTATAGTACTTGGCTTTTTTACTTCAATAGGTTTTGCTTTATTATTAAATGAATTACGTGCGATAAGATTTAAAAAATTAACACAAACAATTTCTTATTTACCACACTTTGTATCCTGGGTAATTATTGCTAGTATTGCCCAAATCTTCTTAAAAGATGCAGGTGTATTAAATGAAATACTTATGAAAATAGGTTTCATATCTGAACCAATCGGATTTTTAAGTAAATCTGGACCGAGATTTTGGGTCGTTGTATGTTTGGTTAACGTATGGAAAGAAGTTGGTTGGGATGCAATTATATATCTATCAGCTATGACAGGTATTGACCAAGGACTATATGAAGCAGCAAAAGTAGATGGTGCAGGTAGATTCAGAAGAATGTGGCACATTACATTACCAGGTATCAGACCGACTATTATCGTATTATTAATCTTAAGTATTGGTTCTGTACTTAATGTCGGAATGGAACGTCAGATGTTAATGAGTAATGCCATCACAAAAGATTTCGCTGATGTACTTGACTGGTATGCTTACACATATGGTATCGGTAAAAATGACTACTCCTTTGGTACTGCAATTGGTATATTTAAATCTGCAATTAGTTTGATTTTAATATTCGTTGCTAACAAACTCGCTAAACATTTTGGCGAAGGAACATTAGTATAGGAGGTCATCATCGTGAAAAATTCAAACAAAACATCACATCTAAAGTCAAATAAAAAGTTAACTGGATTTGATATTTTCTTATTAATATTTTTCTTTAGTGTAATTATTGCAACATTATATCCGTTTTTAAATGTATTAGCGATTTCATTAAATGATTCATTAGATACAGTTAGGGGTATGAATTTTATTATTCCTAGAAAATTTACTACTGCAAATTATGAAAAATTATTTAAAGAAGAAAAATTATTTACACCATTTGTTATTTCAGTGTTAAGAACTTTAGTTGGAACAATCGTTAATCTAATGGCTACTGCAATGATTTCCTATGTATTTAGCAGAAGAGATTTTTATTTCAATAAACTATTTACTATCATATTTATAATCACTATGTATGTTGGTGGCGGATTAGTTCCTGAATACTTATTAATTGGTAGAACATTACATCTTACAAACAATTTTCTAGTTTATATTATACCTGGTTTAATTTGGGTTTATAACATTCTTCTTGTAAGATCATTTATAGATGGACTACCAGATGCATTACAAGAATCTGCTAGAATTGATGGTGCCAATGACTTTACCATTTTCTACAAAATAATTATACCATTATGTAAGCCAGTTTTAGCTACAGTAGCTCTATTCGTAGCAGTTGGACAATGGAATTCATTTATGGATACTTATTTTTATGCCAGAAACTTACCTACATTACAATATAAGTTATATGAGATACTAAATGACACAGGTATCAATCAAAATAATATGCACCAAGCAAATGCGTTAGAAACAGTAGCATCCATTACACCACAGTCAGTTAGAATGGCTATTACAGTTATAGTAACCGTTCCGATTGTAGCTGTTTATCCATTCTTACAAAGATACTTTGTAGGAGGAATGACATTAGGTGCTGTTAAAAACTAACTTAAGATTTAAATCTTTAAGATTAAACTACCCATAATCTTAAGGAATTAAATAAAAAACCACAAATTCAAGAATGGGGGAAAATTCATGAAAAACAGAAAACTTTTATCAATTCTGTTAGTAATCGCTATGGTAGCTACTATGTTAGTTGGCTGTGGCAAAAAAAATGATGGCAAAAGCACTACAGAACCAACTGCAGCGCCTACAACATCCGGAGAAGAACCAACAGACGCAGCAACACAGGCTCCTATTGAACCAATCACATTAACATTCTACAATGCAGATGGTCAAGAAGATCCTTGGACAGATCCAGTAGCTCAAAAAATTACAGAACTTACAGGTGTAACATTACAAACTGATTATCCTATCGATGGTGATGATCAAAGAATCGCTCTTATGATTGCATCTCAGGAATATCCTGATATGATTTTCGCTAAGGGTGGTACAGCTGAATTAGTTGATGCTGGTGCATTAATTGATTTAACTGATCTTATCGAACAATATGGTCCAAACATTAAAAAATTATATGGCGACAATTTCTCAAGATTAAAGTATAGTGAAGCTGATCCTTCTATCTATACACTTGGATCTGGTGGCGTTGGTGCTGTAAAATATGCAACAGATGGTACTATGCAATTACAATATGCAGTATTAGCTGATGCTGGTTATCCAGTACCAAAAACTCTTCAAGAATATGAAGATTTAATTGCAAGCTATGTTGCTAAAAATCCAACAGTTACCGGTCCAGATGGTGGTACTTATGATACAATCGGTATGACACTTTCTACAGCTGACTGGCATTGGTACATTACATTATCTAATCCATCTGGTTTTGCTTCAGGATCACCTGACAATGGACAATGGATTGTAGATGATGCAAATAACTACTCTGCAAGCTACAAACATTCAGCTCCAGGACAAAAAGAATACTACAAATGGTTAAACCATATGTATGATATCGGTTTATTAGACCCAGAATTCGCTACACAAACACATGATGATTATCTTGCTAAAATTTCTACAGGTCGTGTATTAGGTCTTGCAGATGCTGGCTGGGATTTCGCTGAAGGTGTAGCTCCATTACTTGCAGCAGAAATGTATGATAGAAGTTATGCAGGTCTTCCAATTACTTTAAATGACACCATTAAGAGTGCAGCACTTGCAGATCAAGGTTACTCAGGCGGATGGGGTGTTGGTATTACAACAGCTTGTGAAGATCCTGAAGCAGCTATCAAATATCTTGATTGGTTATGTACTGATGAAGCTCAAGTATTAACTCACTGGGGTATTGAAGGAGTTAACTATCAATTAGATGACAATGGTAAACGTTTTGTTCCAGAAGACGAATACAAATATAGTAAATCTGATTCTGAATATTCTAAGAAAACAGGTGTTGGTTTCCACAGCTATCCATTCCCAGAATACGGCGATGGTAGAGTTGATGCTAACGGCGAAACTTATACAACAGTAAACGAAAATACTAAGATTGCTACTTATAATCCAGCTGAAAAAGCAGCTACAGAAGCTTGGGGTGTTAAAATGTTAAAAGACATTTTCCCACAAACAGCAGAATTCCCAGTTTCAGATTACGGCGCTGTATGGCAAACTGCTGTACCATCTGATTCTATGTTAAGTGATTTCGTAACTCAAGCAGATGAAATTTCATGGCAATATTTAGTTCAAGTTGTAGTTTGTGAACCATCAGAATTTGATGCTTTATGGGATGAATTCCAAGGCAAATTAAAAGATGCTGGTTTAGAAGAAGCAAATGCAGAAATGACAGCTCTTCTTCAAGCAAAAGCAGCTTTCTGGAAACAATAATTATCTACAAATAAATGGATATAGGGGCGTAAGCCCCTATATTTTTTAGTAATTTTATAATTATGAAGTGAACATTGTTATGTATAAATTGTTAGAATAATATAACAAATCATCTAATAGAATGAATGATTTTAACGCTAAGTACAATATGTAATCTCTGTTAGTATGATTAAAATCTAATAGTTAATGTCTATTAGTATGATTAAAATCAAATATTAAATGTCTTTAGTGTGAAATCGTATTTATATAAAACAATATTCATTGCGATGGTATTCATTTATATATCTAAAAATTTATACTTTATTTAGTAGTACTTGTGTAGATAAAGTAAGATGTGAATGCTATAATAATATAAAAATAAGAAAAGGTAGGATGAAACATGGGGAAGTTTTTTAGTATTGATAGTCCATTTTATAGATTTGCAACAAAGTTAACTGATATTTTAATATTGAATCTGCTGTGGATATTATGTAGCATACCAATTGTTACAATAGGAGCATCAACAACAGCCATTTATTATGTAAGTTTAAAGATGGTAAAAAATGAAGAAGAGTATATTGTAAAAAGTTTCTTTCACTCCTTTAAACAAAATTTTAAACAAAGTACCATTATGTGGTTAATATTTTTAGCATTTGGAGTAATACTAGGCACAGATTATTATTATCTTTTTAACTTATCGGACAATCCCTCTTTATTCTTAAAAGGAATAACCGTATTAGCTAGTATACTTTATGCATTTTGTATACTATACGCTTTCCCACTTATAGCAAGGTATGAAAATACCATTGGACGAACAATTATGAACTCTGTCGCTATATCCATTCGTTATATCTTTCGAACAATAATTATTATTTTAATGATTGCAGTTTTAACATTTTTAGGCTTCTATTCTACTACAACATTATTCTTTGCTTTAATGTTTGGAGTTGGTGTTGTTGCTTTCGTAGTTTCAGCATATGTGATGAAGATATTTGAGAATTTGGAAGTACAAAAGCAAAAATGGGATGAAGAACATGGTGAGCAGATATCAGATGAAAATGCAGAAGATATAGATGATATTTTGAATGATAATCAGGATGAAGAGAATTATAATGACCATGAAGAGAATGAAAATGGATACAAAGAGAATTAAGAAGAAGAGTTTTAAGTGAATATGTAAACTAATTAAATTTCCTATACAGTGATGAACTGCTATATAGGAGATTTTTTTATCTTAAAAGCAAATGCTATAAACCATTACAACACTAATAAATACTGATAACAGGAGCATTTTGTTTACACAAGAATGTACATTCTAATAGTGATTATCTACATTGTTATTCATAGTATAGATGGTACAATATAAGTACAGAATTACATATAGGTGTTTACGTTAGGAGGATTACTTATGGATAAGAAAAAAGGCAATGGTTTTAATTCTGAGTTATTCCGTAATGCAGATTTACCTTTAGATGTTAGAGTAAATGATTTAGTATCAAGATTAACACTAAAGGAAAAAGCTGGACTTGTATCATCAAAGCAAAAAGGAATTGAAAGGCTAAGCATTTCAGAATGGTATGTTGGATGGGAAATTGCCAGAGGTTATGTAGGACGAACGGAAGAGGAACCGTCTACCGTTTTACCACAACCAATTGGCATGGCGGCTATGTTTGATCCAGATCTTATGTACAAATTAGGTGAACTGGCTGGAAATGAAACTAGAATATATTATCAAAAGAACAAAAAGGGTAAGTTAATGATTTGGGGTCCAACAGTAGACATGGAGCGTGATCCTAGGTGGGGTAGAACAGAAGAAGCATACGGAGAAGACCCTTATCTTACTGGTCAGATGACCATTGCTTATACGAAGGGACTAAAAGGTGATGACCCATATTATCTAAGAACGGTTCCAACACTAAAACATTTCTGTGCAAATAATAACGAAGTGGATCGAATAAGTAGTTCATCCAATCTAGAACCTAGAACAAAACATGAGTATTATTATAATGCATTTAAACCTTCTATAATGGAAGGTGGTGCAGTATCCATGATGACAGCTTATAATGAATTATCTGGTGTACCTGCTGTTTTAAATCCTGATCTTAAAACAATTGTAAAAGACCAGTGGGGACTTGATTTCATAGTTAGTGATGGTGCTGATTTTTCACAGACTGTAACGGATCATCATTATGTTGATACTCATGCAGAAAGTGTTGCTTTATCTATTAAAGCAGGTGCTGATATTATGACTGATGAAGCTGATTTAGTTCAAGAATCTGTTTTAGAAGCATTAAAAAAGGGATTGTTAACAGAAGAAGAATTAGATGAGAGCATTAAAAGAGTATTGGCTGTACGTTTTCGTTTAGGAGAATTTGATCCAGATGAAAAGAATCCATATGCTAATGTACCAGATTCACTACTTAATTGTGATGAATATAAAAAATTAAATAATCAAGCCGCAAAAGAACAGGTAATATTGTTAAAAAATACTGGGTTATTGCCATTATATGAAGATACCAAACAAAAAATTGCAGTAGTTGGTCCCCTTGCTGATAAAAATTATATGGATTGGTATACGGGGTATTCAAATTATAATATCTCTGTAGCAAATGGTTTAAAAGAATTATTAGGTGAAAAAAATGTTACATTTGATAATGCCTATGATCATGTTGCATTCAAATCAAAATCAACTGGTAAGTATGTAAGTGTAAATGAAGATGAAACAGTAGGAGCTTTATCAGAGCTAATTAGTTTAGATGAAACATTTGAATACCATGATTGGGATTTTGGTTCTCAAAATCTGTTCTCATTAAAGAATCATAAGTTTTTAAGAGATGAAAAAGATATAAAAGCATCTGGTAATAATACGTATGGATGGTTCGTAAAAGAATGGTTGAAAACGAAGGAATATCAGGAGAAAGAATCTTCTTATTACACTTTTGATACTTGGAATGACCACGAAGTAATGGTTGATACGGATGATAGATTAACTACTTGTCAAAAGTCAAGGTTGACTCCTAATAAACAATTTATAAAAGAAACCATTTCTGATGGTATAGAACGTGCTGTAAAATTAGCAAAAGAATCAGATATTGCTGTTGTTTGTGTAGGAAATGATCCACTTCAAGTTGCAAGAGAGTGTTATGACAGACCTGATATTGTTTTACCAAAACATCAGACAGAACTTATTAAAGCTGTATATGAAGCAAATCCAAATACGATAGTAGTTGTTGTTTCAAGTTATCCATATGCCCTAAATTGGGAGAATGATAATGTGCCAGCGATTCTTTATACCTCACATGCAGGTCCAGAGTTAGGACATGCAATCGCAGATGTATTGTATGGTCGCTTCAATCCGGCTGGTAGAACTCCTATGACATGGTATAAATCTATACGTGAATTACCAGATATTATGGATTATGATATTATAAAAAATAATATGACTTATCTATATTATGATGGTGAACCATTGTATCCGTTCGGGTTTGGGTTAAGTTACTCAGAGTATTTTTATAGTAATTTAACCGTTGAGAAGTTATGTGCTTTTGAACAGAATAAAGACGAGCAATTAAAATTACGAATCACTTTGGATGTTGAAAATATATCTAATACCGATGGTGATGAAGTTGTTCAGATATATTATAAAGCAAATTCACCTAGAGTTAAGCGTCCTTTAAGACAGCTTTGTGCTTTTAAACGTGTTCATATTAATGCAGGTGAAAAAGTCAAAGTCGAATTTACAATAAAGGGAAATGCGTTAGAATTTTATGATGTAACTCGAGAGAAATTCTGTGTTGAATCTGGCGAATACACATTTATGGCTGGTGCAAGCAGCAAAGATATCCGATTAGAAAAAACAATTTATATTGATAGTGAAGTAATCCCTGCTCAGACATTAAGAAACACAACTCCAATCATTAATTATGATGATAAATCTGGTGTTAAAATGAACTTTAATAAAGATAAAAATAAACATTACTTATGTACTTTTGGGATGGAAGAACCATTTATTAAGTTTGGTGATGTTGATTTCACTGGAGTAAAAATGATTGAGTTAGTTGCCGCTACACCTGTTGGTAAGGCTACAATTCAAGTATTTGCAGACTTAGTTAATAGTGATCCAATTGGAGAAGTAGTAGTACCGATCACTGGTGGTGGTGAACAATTTGTACTTTGTCAAGGTGATATCACTGAGATAAATGGAGTACATGATTTGTATTTAGTTCCAAACAAAGGTGTCTCACTATTAAGCATAAAACTAATCTAAGTAAATAACGATTTGGATAATTACTATAACAACTTAATTTATACTTAAAAACGCCATTCAAATGAATGGCGTTTTAATATTGTTTACTATTTTTATACTTATTCTGCTACAGTTGGTGTTGGTGTTACAGTAGTAGCAGCTTGTGTAGGTGCAGGGGTAGAAATAATAGTAGTTTGACCCATTACAATTTTATCCCATTCTGCATCATTAACAGTTATTGTATATTCTTTTTTAATGTTTTCATAATCAGCATCAAAAGCTTCTTGTTGTTTTGCTTTGATCGCTTCATCCACTGCAGCATCATAGCTTTCAGTTGAATTATTATTTACCATTTTAATAATATAATAACCAAGGCTTGTTTCTACTATATCATTCGTAACAGCATCATTATCTAATTTAATAGCAGCATCTTGATAAGCTGTTTCAGCATTGGTATCTCCATATACAAAATTTACTGTACTATTTTGTAATGTTGTATCAGCTTCAGCTATAGCAGAGAATTCTTCGCCTGCTTTTACTTTATCAAGTGCATTTTTAATGGAAGTAAGTGCAGCTTCTTTTTCTTCATCTGTTAAAACAACTGGTTGGTAATTTGCATCATAAGTTTGAGTTGGTACAAATAAATACTCAGTATCATATTGTTTATAGTCTTCTGCTTTAATACCAGATTTGATTTCATCTTCGTTGATATCATAACCTTCTGCTAATTCGTTGTAGTATTTTTCTCCAACGATTAATTTTTCTTGAACTTTAGTTAAAACATCTTTTGTAAATCCAGTTACTTTTAATTGTTCTTCAGTAATATTAGTCATAATCTGATCAGCATTTGATTCTGCTTCAGTTTTTTCTTCATCTGTCATAGTGTAACCAGCAGCAAGTGCTTTTTCATAAAGAATTTCATACATAACTGCAGTATCCATTACGTATTTCTTAGTTTGCTCACGCATTGTTACACCTTCGGAATATTCCATATCCCAATAACTAGTTCCGTAATATGATTGGTATGCTGCATCATAGGATGCTCCTGTAGTTTCTACAGCATAGATGTAGTACATCATTTCATTCAATTGAATTTCTTTGTCTCCAACTGTAACTACCACTGGACTTGTAGTAGCTTTATCCTTTTTACTACATCCTGTTGTTAATGTCATTCCAATAGCCAATACACATACTAATAGAAGAGACATTATTCTTCTTGTTTTCTTCACTTTACTTCCTCCATTTAATATAAATACTTGTGCAATATCATGAATCTTGACATGCATACACGTACTTATTATTTTAAACCTTTTTTTAGATAAGTCAAGCCGTAACATAAAGTTCACAGAATCTACTTACTTTATCTAGGACTATTCATGAAGCCTTCGTATTAATTTATATACGGTGCAATTTTCTATGACTAAAGGTTTAGCATGTGCAAAAAAGATGATACCATCGCTTGGTGCTGCAATTTGAGATATCACTTCACCTTCAATTGGGTCAACAACTTCCGCTAATATTTCGCCAAAGGTTATCTCATCACCAGGATCTTTTAATCGTCTATAGATACCAGACACATCAGCACGGATGGATAGTAAGGATTCTTCTTCTAACGTTGTAGCAATAAAACCATTGTGGCAATTATATTTTATAATTCCCATACGAGTTAGAAATCGTAACACGGATGAAACAGCTTGTTTTGCTGATTTTTCATCAATTCGGTCAGTTGCACTTGTATAGACAGAGAATGCATTAGTTCCATTCATCTGCCAGCTATAGTTAAGTGTAGCGGTATCAATTGGCCTTGGTTTACGTGTGACAACGTAGGGAAGACCAAACAGGTTTGCCAAACTGGAATTTTCATAACCTGTTTCCATCATACGTACATGTGGTATAAAATCACCAGGAGTATGAAAACTAGCAAATTGGATTCCGTAACTATATCCTTTCACATTTTCAAAGATACCAGCAGCAATTCGTTTTGTAGTTTCCCCATCCTCTTGTCCAGGAAACATACGATTAATATCGGTGTTATCCATTGCCCAGAAACGTTTTTCTATATTTATAGAATAATGATTTATAGAGGGTATAACCATAATTTCATTATTATTTATGATTGCACCTGTTTTCTCAAGTTTTGACAAAGTTTTTATAATTTGAGAACAGATATAAAGCTGTTGAACCTCGTTACCTCTTGTTGGACCTACGATACACGCTGCCTTATCTCCTTTACCAAACCGATAACCAAGAATATTCATTTCACCACGAAAAGGTGATTTTATGGAAAAGAGTACGTCTTTAGTCATCCATATCACCTCCTAATATACGAACAATCAAAGAACCACTGTTTACAACGGGATATTCTCGTAGAGTAAATACCATACCATCACATGGAGCGATAATTTGCTGCTCAATGCAACCTGTTAGTGTATTTACAATTACTCCAATAGGATCCCCTTTTTTTATTCCTTTCCAATGTTCTACTGCAGGAAGAAAAATACCAGATGTTTCAGCATGAACCATGGTAACTTCTCTTTGTCCTTCGCTAGATATGATAGGAGTCTTAGGTGTAATAACTTCGCCACTCCAAACTCCGATTTCTTTTAAAAGGCAAAAAATACCTTCAGTAATTTGATCTCCATATTGTTTCGTAATTCTCATTCCAGTTCCCATTTCGACCGCTAGAGTAGGTACACCATTTGAATTAAGTGCATGTGTGAGAGTAGCATTTTGTACTGTAGCAGATGGATGAACCCAAACAAAATCTAGATTTAATAATTTCGCATATGGAAGTAATAAATTTGCATTTTCTTCTATCATTCTAACTTGTGGTATTTCTCTAAGGAAAATATTACTTGCATGAAGATCCACACAGATATCAGCACCTAATATGTCATCGACGATTTTAGCTGCTGCATGTTCCATCATATCGCCATCGGGATTACCAGGAAAGCAACGGTTTAAATCCAAGTCGAATGCTGGTACACCACGAGTTAAGGAGTCCATTCCCATTGGATTTAAACATGGATAAATATCAACAATACCATGTAGGCATTCTATATTTGATTGTATTCTTCTTAACAATTCATAACAGATGTACTGTCCTTCTAATTCGTCACCGTGTATACCTGTAACAACACATATTCTTTTTTCATTACCAGTTTTATGAATTGGCTCTAAGCTATTTTTTAATATGTGCATATTTTCTAATACCGGAAGGTCAATAGAAAATACAGTTTTAATCATAATGTAAACATCCCTTCTTTAAAAAAGGGGAGTCCAAAAGAGCTGAAACATCTATTACAGCCTTTCGTGACACCCTTGCTGTCAATAATAATACTATAAATTAGTTAAAGTGTAAAGACTTAGTCCATAAATCAGAACAAATATGTAAAAATTTGACTATAAGGTTTGACCTGACATAACATCAATGTTAAAATTATTATGTTACATGTTAATAGGGAACCAACACCACATTTTGTACTAACTATGAAGTTTCCGTAAGCACCCACTTATAGAAAGGAGAAAAATGAATGGATTGGAAACAAGAATTAAAAAGTAATGTAACTGATGTAAAAGGGCTACAAAGTAGTTTTGATTTACAATTATCTACGGAGGAGGCAGAAAAATTTAATGAAATTATTGATTTGTACCCAATGTCTATTCCGAAATATTATTTATCATTAATAGAACCGGACAATGAACATGATCCCATCAGAAGAATGTGCATTCCTTCTTACAAAGAGACGGACCTAACAGGGAATTTAGATACCAGTGGTGAAGCTGATAATACCGTTGTTACAGGATTACAACATAAATACAAACAAACTGCTTTGATATTATCAACGAACCAATGTGCTATGTATTGCAGACATTGCTTCCGGAAACGATTAGTTGGGTTAAATAGTAGAGAGATAATCAAGCATTTTGATGAAATGATAGACTATATTAATGAGCACAATGAAATACATAATGTATTGATTTCAGGTGGAGATGCATTCTTAAATAGTAATGAAATGATAAAAACGTATTTAGATGAATTGGCTCGTATTAAGCATTTAGACTATATCCGTTTTGGAACTAGGACTCCAGTGGTTCTTCCATCTAGAATTTATGGTGATGATGAATTACTTTCTATATTAAAAAAGTATTCAGAATTAAAGAAGATTTATGTTGTCACCCATTTTAATCATCCCAATGAATTAACGAATGAAGCAAAAAAAGCGATAGATTCACTGCTTAATGCTGGTATTATTATTAAAAACCAGACAGTTTTATTAAAAGGTGTTAATGATAGTTCCGAAGTTTTAGTTGAGTTAATTAAAAAATTAACCCAGTTTGGTATTGTGCCATATTATATCTTTCAATGTCGCCCAGTGACTGGAGTTAAGAGCCAATTTCAAGTACCTATATTAAAAGGATACTCAATTATCAGGGAAACAAAAGCAAAATTAAGTGGTCAAGGTAAATGTTTTCATTACGTCCTTTCTAATAAAAGAGGTAAAATTGAAGTCTTAGGTACCTTATTTGAGAAAACTATGATATTTAAATATCATGAGGCTAAATACGAAATAGATCAAGAAAGAATATTTACACTGGATCTAGCAGAAGAACAGTGTTGGATATAGAATAAATATATATAGGGCATGCAAAATAGCACAGCTACTTATTTTAACGTTTAGGTGTAACCTTCTACGCTAAAATGTATAAATATATACCTATCCATAAATATTGTCTTGTAGCTATTTTGCAAAAGTTCCTATAATATTTTTATATAACTTTTAATGGTTTAAATGGATATCCGTATATCCTAATTATTTTAATTATCTAATTATTATTTTTTTTATCTTCTAACTTTTCGCTTATTATGTGTTGAGCTTCTTCATTTTTTATTTCCCAATGAATTAAGAAGGTAAGCGTTGCACGTAATAAAATAATTCCAGCAACAATAAGTATTTCCTTAAGATCGCGTACTACAACAGTTCTTAGTATCTCACTGCCTAACTTAAACTCTAATCCCATAGCCATTCCTTTTGCAAGATTTAATCTTGTTAACGGATCTTTATGAAAATAATTCATCACACCTTGAAGCCCAGATAATATTAATACAATGACGCCCATTAGTTCAAAGATTAAGATAGCGATATCTACAATTTCAATCAAAAATCCATGTAAAAATTCCATGTAATTTACTCCTTATTTACTATAATTATATACCATTTCAGTATAGATAGATTTTCCTTATTACTGGCTATATACGATTATAACACACAATGTAGAAATAATTAAAGATATGAAATGATATGAAATTTAATATATGCTTTTATTTTATAGAATTAAAAATGATTAATAATGAAAATAATGAATTAAGAAAATATAGAAAAAAAGATAATGAAAATATGAAAAAAACGAAATATGAAATTACGAAAATAATGTAATTAAGAAGATAATGAAATTAAAAAAATATCAAATTACGAAAATAATGAAATTAAGAAGACAATGAAATTATGAAAATAATGAAATTAAGAAAATAATGAAATTAAGAAGATAATAAAATTAAGAAGATAATGAAATTAAGTAAGATAATGAAATTATGAAGATAATGAAATTAAGAAGATAATGAAATTAAAAAGATAATGAAATATGAAATTACAAAAATAATGAAAAGCGAAATTTCGTAAATAAAGAAAATAAAGAAAATAAAGAAAATTATATTGAATAAAAAAACATAATGAAATTAGAATATAATACATTGAGATATGAATTTTTATAAGCTACAATAGATTATGGACAAATATAAATGGATTAAGCTAAATATTTATTATTAGTAAAAGCTAAAATGCAGATAGGAGTTAAGAATGAGTATAACCTTTGACAAAAGCCAGAATAGCTTTATACTTCAGGCAAAAAATTCAACGTATATTATTAAAATTATAAAAGACAAGTACTTATCACATGTATATTGGGGTGGTAAAATTGAAAATCCAGTTGTAGATTCCATTATTCATAGTGCAGGAAGAGCTTCTTTTAGTGCAAATCCAGATGAAGATGGTTCATTTACATTAGATGATTTTCCAGCTGAATATCCTTCCTATGGTAATACAGATCTTCGTATGCCTGCTTATCAAATTCAACTTGAAAATGGAACAAGAATAACAGATTTATCCTTTGATTCCTATGAAATAGTAACTGGAAAACCTAAATTAGAAGGTCTACCAGCTGTTTATACAGAAAAGGAAGAAGAAGCAGATACACTATTAATCACATTAGTAGATAAATTAATTCATTTAAAAGTTGTTTTATCCTATACTGTATTTAAGGAATATGATGCGGTAATTCGTTCAGCGAAATTAATAAATGATGGTAATTCAAACTTTAAAGTATTGAGAGCTTTAAGTGCAAGTGTGGATTTTGATCATTATGACTATGATTTAATGAGTTTATCTGGTAGCTGGGCAAGAGAACGTCATGTGGTTAGAAGACCAGTAGTAAATGGAACACAATCCATAGAAAGCAGACGTGGAGCAAGTGGTCATTCAGAGAATCCATTTATTGCTTTATTAAGCAAAGATGCGACTGAAACCAATGGAGATGTTTACGGTTTTAGTTTTGTCTATAGTGGAAACTTCCTAGCAAGTGTAGAAGTAGATCAATATAAAACAACTAGAGTTGTAATGGGAATTAATCCATTTGATTTTGAATGGTTGCTTGAACAAGGAGAGTTTTTCCAGACCCCTGAAGTGGTAATGGTATACTCCGGTTGTGGAATTGGACATATGTCTAGAACTTATCATAAGTTATACCGCAATCGTTTAGCTCGTGGCAAATATCGTAACGCTGTAAGACCTATTGTTATCAATAACTGGGAAGCAACGTATTTTGACTTTAACGCAGATAAGTTAAAAGCAATCGCAAAAGATGCAGCAGAACTTGGAGTGGAATTATTAGTTTTAGATGATGGTTGGTTTGGTAAAAGAAATTCTGATAACTGTAGCTTAGGTGACTGGTATGTAGATAAAAATAAATTACCAGATGGACTTAAAGCATTAGTAGATGACGTAAATGGTTATGGAATGGGATTTGGTTTATGGTTTGAACCAGAGATGATTTCTCCTGATAGTGATTTATATAGAGCACACCCAGATTGGTGTCTTCATGTACCTGATAGACATAGAAGTTTAGGACGAAATCAGTTAATATTAGATTACTCACGAAAAGATGTACAAGATGCAATTATTGAAATGTTATCCAGTGTATTATCTAGTGCTAATATTACGTATGTAAAATGGGATATGAACCGTAATATGTCTGAGATTGGTTCTGCATTATTACCAAACAATCGTCAGATGGAAACTGCTCATCGTTATATGTTAGGTGTATATCATGTAATGGAAACGATTACGAGTAAATTCCCAGATGTACTTTTTGAAAGTTGTTCCGGTGGTGGTGGCAGATTTGATCCAGGTATCCTTCATTATATGCCACAAAATTGGACCAGTGATGATACCGACGCAGTAGAACGCCTTAAGATTCAATATGGAACAAGTATGGTTTATCCAACTAGTGCTATGACTGCTCATGTTTCCGCTGTACCAAATCATCAAACTGGTAGAAGTACTTCCGTTGATTTTAGAGGTGATGTGGCAATGGCAGGAAATTTTGGTTATGAGCTTGATGTAACCAAAATGTCGGACAATGAAAAGGAATTAGTAAAAAAACAAGTTGAGACCTATAAAGAAATGCGTGAATTAATCCAATATGGTGAATTCTACCGCTTAATGAGTCCATTTGACGGTGATTTTACAGCTTGGATGTATGTGTCTGTTGATAAACGAGATGCTGCTGTATTTTTCTATAAAGTATTAACGACTCCAAATGCTTCATTATTCCGTTTTAAATTAAATGGATTAAGTACAGAATATGAATATGTAGTGAATGGTGAAGATACAATTAGTGGTGCTCAGTTAATGAATTATGGTTTGAATATGCCAACAGATTTAGCTTGGGGTGATTTTAGAAGTAAATTATTCCGCTTAAAAGCAAAGTAAACAAATCGAGTGATAAATAATTAGCTTTAATCACTACGGATGTTTGAATTTCATATTGAATATAGTAGATAAAAGCATTACCATGTGGTAAAATTAGGAACAACCACTGGTGATGCTTTTATTGTCCACAAATAGCGCATGATACAATATACAGTGGGCAGTAAATTATTATTAGTGACTAAATACAGAAAGATAGGAGCAATTATATATGAGAAGAACGGATAGAGAAATTACAGATTTAAACCAAATTGTTGATATTATGAAACGATGTGATGTATGTAGATTAGCTTTTTTTGATAAGGAATATCCGTATATTGTTCCATTAAACTTTGGGTTAATTCAGA
>JARBTX010000016.1 GCA_029239975.1 Anaerocolumna sp. | reverse complement strand
ATGTAAGTGGTAAGTTTTTAATATTTATGGGAAAAGTAAATGGCGAATGTTTAGATAATAACCTTACTTTTTCTAATATTAAATTTGAAGTAAATGGTTACCGTGAAAAAGCTGTAGCAATCAATGATGGAAACTTTGATTACGGAATGGGAAGCTTCACTGGAATTGGAGATAAAGCAACCTATGATGCTACATCGAAAAAACGTTTAGCTGTAATGCTTACACAAGATTCACAATTAGGTGATGTCGTAGTTCAAAAACAAAACCTTAATTTATTTGTAGGTCAAACCTATGAATTAAGATTTACTGCAGGTTCAAGATTAAATCATAATATAAAAGTAATAGTTGAAGCAAATGGGTCTAATATAGTAGAGAAAGATTATACATTAACAACAAATGTTTCTGAACATGTTTTTGAATTTACACCAATAGAGAATGTATCAAATGCTACTTTAAAACTTTTGGTTGGTGGTAATAAAACAGACGTTTATTTTGATAATATTAGAGTAGATGTTAAGGGAATTACAACTGCATTAGGAATAAACACGTTAATTCATGATATCACTGATCTGTTAAATAAAGAAACTCCAGTAATTTCCGAAGATTGCACGGATAATGTTATAGGCAATGATATTGAATTAACATTTAATAGCAATGAAGATTATAGTAATGCAATGAATTCAATACTTCTTGATGGAGTTGATGTCACAGCAGAATGCACCTTTGATGCTGGTAAAATAACACTTCCAAGTAGGTTATTTACTATTACTGATAGTGCTACAGAAAAAGCATTTAAGATTGTTATAAATGCTGATTGGTATGATACTGTAACACTTAATCAAGTTATCTATAAAGAGAATAAATGGATTTTAACCTGGAATGATGAATTCAATGGTACTTCTGTAGATACTACCAAATGGGGATTCCAAAATGGTACTGGTGCAGAATACGGTATTGATGGTTGGGGTAATAATGAACTTCAATATTATACCAATGATAATGTAAAAGTTAACAATAGTGTATTAACAATTGAAGCAAAGAAAGAAGCTAAAAATGGAAAAACATATACTTCCGGCAGAATGTGGACATTAGGTAACGATAAAGAAAATCCACTTTTTGCTCAAAAATACGGTAAGTTTGAAGCAAAAATCAAATCACCTGGAGGAGATGGCCTTGATGGATTATGGCCAGCATTCTGGTTATTGCCTGCTGATACTACTTATGGCGTATGGGCATCATCTGGTGAAATAGATATTATGGAAGCTAGGGGACGTATTGCTGATACAGTGGGTGGAACAATACATTACGGTCAGACATGGCCTAATAATGCCTCATCAGGTGGTGAATTTACCCATACAGATGGGACGGATAATAATGATTATCATATTTATTCCTTAGAGTGGGAGCCAGGTGAGATTCGTTGGTATGTTGACGGTAAGTTATATCACACAGAAAACAGCTGGTATAGTAAAGGAGAAGGTAATCCAGCAAATTATCCATATCCAGCTCCATTTGATAGACCATTTTATATCGTACTTAATCTTGCCGTAGGCGGTACATATGATGGAAATAGAGTTCCAAGTGATGCAGCCCTTCCGGCGAATATGCAAGTAGATTATGTTAGAGTTTATCAATATTCCGGTGAATATGCGGATCCTGTTGAACCAGTTATTCCAAAAGAAGAGATTCCTGATACTGCGAAAAAACCGGATTCAACAGGCAATTATATTGTAGATAATAATTTTGATCAGGTTAACATTGTAAGTAACAGTAATACAGCAATTGATACCAATGGTTGGAACTTTTTGACTCTTCCTGACTTTGGTGGTGTTGCAAACCTTACTAAAGATGTTATAAACGGAAGTACTTTTGCAACAGCTAATATTAGTAATGTCGGTACTGCCGCATATTCTGTTCAATTAATTCAACAAGTACCATTAGTGAAAGGCAGATTTTACGAGTTAAGTTTTGATTCAAAATCCAATGCAAACAGGTCCATGACAGTAAAGGTCGGAGATACAGGTGATAATGGATGGGGAACGTATTCTGGTTTTAATGTTGATTTAACTAGTGATGTTACGCATTATAAGCATACATTCCAAATGACGAAAGAGACAGATTTAACATCTCGAGTAGAATTTAATATGGGATTAAATGATAAACCTATTAGTATTGCAAATGTTGTATTTAAAGAAGTTGAGAATTATACAATTGATGATGATATAGTTAAAAAGCCACTGGATAATGGTAACCATGTATATAACGGAACCTTTGATCAAGGAAGACAAGATCGATTAACTTATTGGCATGTGTCAGGTACCACTGGGCAAGTTATGGAACAAGAAGGTAATTATCGTTTTACTGCTACAACAGCAGCTACAACGAATGAACAGACACTTTACCAAAAAGGTTTGGAATTGTTACAAAATGACACATATCAAGTTTCATTTGATGCAAGTTCAACAGTTTCTAGGGATTTGGTAATAAAAGTAACAAATGCGGATGGTAGTATTACATATGGAAGTAAGTCAGTGACCTTAGATAATATACTAACAGGAAAGAGTATTGATATAACTATGCCTGCAGTTACGGATAAACAAGGTTCTATTGTATATTATTTAAGTGGTTCTGATGGAACAATATGTATTGATAACATTGTTGTAAAACGTATTACAAATAATAACGTGGATTACACTGGCATTGATTGTTACCCATTAAATAATGGAGATTTTAGTAGTGGAATTGATTTTTGGTCACAGTATGGAGCAAATATAAGTGTATCAAATGGAGTCTTAACATCAAATATTACTGCTGGTGGTAATGTATGGGATAAGATGATTATCTATTCTAATTTAAATATGTTTAGCGGATTCACGTATGAATTTTCTTTTGATGCAAAAGCTAGTACGAATGTAACCACTGATATTACGTTTGAAGATAGTAATTATGCTAGATCCTATGAGCAAAGCAATGTAGCATTAACAACGGAGTGGAAGCATTATGCGTACACATTCAAAATTAATGAAGATAAAAACCTTGCTTTGAAATTCTTACTTGGTGGTGAAAGTGATAATTTTGATTTCTATATGGATAATGTAGTATTACAAATCAAAGGTGCACCAATGAAACCTGCATTTTTATCAGTAAAAAACAATGGAGCAGTTGTTGGAGATAATGTAGAAATTAACCATACAGGTGATTCTAATTGGATGAATGCTATAACAGATATATTTATTAATAATGTAAAAGTAGATTCTTCAAAATATTCGGTAAACGCTAATTCAATTATATTTGATAAATCATTATTTGCGATTATTGGAAGTTACTCTGTAAAGGTGAAAGCAACTGGCTATTCCGAAACCAATGTGGTTATTCAAAGAATCTATCCAGCTGATGGAAACCGCATCCAAAATGGAACGTTTGATGATGGTTTAAATTCCTATTTTACTTGGTCAAAAGATGATTGTGCACAGTTCACAACAGATCAAGGATATTTGGATGTATTATCAAAATTTAAAGCTTATGACGGTTCAAATACCATTACTTGGTCAATACAATTAAAGCAAAGTGATATTGCTGTTGAAGCAGGTAAAGAATATCAATTTAGCTTTAAGGGTTATTCAACAATTGAGAGATCAATTATTATTGAAGGTATTAACAATACAAAGATTGATTTAACGACGGAACCTAAAGTTTATACGATTAATTTTACGCCTAATTCGAATACAATAACTGTGAATTTCTTAATGGGGACTGTAGGGGATGTGCCAGATGCAGTGCATCACATCTATCTAGACGATATTAGTTTAATTGATAAGGCAATCATTACACCAACGGCGACACCAACAGAAACACCAACAGAAACACCAACAGTAACACCAACGGTAACACCAACAGAAACACCAACAGAAACACCAACGGTAACACCAACCGTGACACCAACGGTAATACCAACCGTAACACCAACAACAGTACCGACAACAATTCCAGCACAACCTACACAAGCTCCAGTTCAATCTGGACCAGAGATAAAAGGTAATAATGGAACCAAGGGTTGGGATGCAATTTTAGATACTATAATGAATTTACCAGTTAACAGTGATCCAGATTCAAATGATACAAACCCGAATGAACTTATAATTGATATGAATACAGAAACAGTATTACCTGAAAACATTATAAGAACATTAACTAGTAGTAATACAAATTTAGTATTAAAAATGGATGGTTATTCTTGGTTAATTCATGGTAATACCATTGAAAATAGTGATGAGATTAAAGATATTGATTTAAAAGTTTCAGAAATTGAGAATAAAGATGACTTGAAGGCATTAAAGAATGCTGTAGATAAGTTATTAGATAATTCAGATTCTCGTGATAGTGAAATTGTGAATCAATTTGAAATTGCTCACAATGGTGCATTTCCATTTGAAGCTACTTTATCATTTAATATTGGAAAAGAATTTGCTGGTAAGGTTTTATTCTTAAATTATTATAATGAAAAGACGAAAAAGTTTGAACTATGCGGTAAGTATGTTGTTGATAGTAATGGAATGATTTCTATGGAATTTTCGCACGCTTCCAAATATGTGTTAACAAGTGACAATCTAGTGAAGCCTGAGATAATCACAAAGAAATCAATTTATGAAAATCAAAGCTATTATCTAAAGCCTACAAACGTATTAAAAGAAGCTGTAGTGACATACAAGAGTAGTAATAAAAAAGTGGCAACAATAAGTAAAGATGGTAAAATTAAAGCCATAGCGCCAGGAAAAACTACGATTACAACGGTTATTAAGCAAAATTCTGAAACCTTTACATTTAAGACTGTTGTTACTGTTAAGGAGATTAAGTTTCAATTAGATAAAAAGATATCTAAACTAAATGTGGGTGAAACGTTCGAATTTACAGTAGAGACAAAAGGTATAAAAGGTACAATTACTTGGTCAACAAGTAATCAAAAGATTGCATCAGTTACGAGCAATGGTAAATTAACAGCAAAGCAAAAAGGAACCGTTTACGTTTATGCTACAGCAGATGGACTAACGATTAAGTACAAAGTAACAATTGAGTAGGTGTGTAAATATAAACTAAGTAAGTAAATAACAACCGAGAAAGTGTAAAAGTAACAATTGAGTAAGTAGCAATTAACAAAGAGCAAGTACAACTTAAAAATTGAGTACTTAAACGTAATAATGAGTAAATAAAACATTTACAGTATGAAATGATATTATTAATATAAAAGGACTTTTACATAATATAGGATGTAAAAGTCCTTTTACTTATGTTGAAAAAATCCAGAAAATCTGACATAATATTCAAGGGAAGAGTATTTAATAATTAAAGTTATAAATATTATTTCATATATAAATAGGATACAAAAATTAATAAAAGTAGAATGGGAGAAGTTATATGAAAAATAATCTAGAGAAAGCAAAATTAGCGCTTCTTGCAATGCAAAGATATTCTTGGGAACAAGGTGTTACTATGCAGGCGTTTTTAGAATTGGGTGAGATGGAAGTTGTTATTGCTTTAGCCAAAGAAGCAGCATATCGACAAATGGTAGATGGACGTGCTGCTACAATAGGATATACGGATGCAGTAACAGATCCTTGTTCCACAGGAGAAGCTTTATATCATGCTTATCTAAAAACCAATAGCAATGATTTAAAAATAGCTTATGAGAAATTATTAGAATGGGCTTTAATAAAAGCACCAAGAAATGAAAAGGGAGTATTATATCATTTAACAACAAAACCAGAATTTTGGATTGATTCTATGTATATGTTGCCACCTTTCTTAGCATCAGTAGGACAGTATGAAGAAGCACTAAAGCAAGTGAAAGGTTACTGGGAAGCCTTATACAATGAAGAATATGGCTTATTAAGTCATATGTGGGACGATAGTAAAAAAGAATATATCCGAAAGGATTTTTGGGGTGTAGGTAATGGATGGGCAATCGCTGGTATAGCAAGAATTATTGATTTACTCCCTAATGAAATGAAGAATGAAAAAGATGAACTTATTCATATGGTAACAGACTTATTAAATAATATTTTAAAATATGTAAGATATGATGGTTTATTCCATGATGTCATTAATAACAAAGAAACCTTTGTTGAAACGAATCTATCACAAATGGTAGCTTATACAATTTATAGGGGATTATTAAGTGGTTGGCTTCAACCTGACATGGAAGCTATAGCTGTAAGTTTAAGAGATGCAGCGAACAAAAAGGTGGATGAATATGGATTAGTCCAAGATGTGTGTGGAGCACCAGAATTCAATAAACCTGGTGTTGCTCCAGAAGGACAAGCATTTTATTTGCTGATGGAATCTGTAGCAGATCAGTATTATAAAATAAAGAAATAAAAAGCATTTCCAAACATTTTAATTTTTATTATATGTTATTACTATATTATTGTTAGTTAAAAAAGGTTATCTTATTTTCAAGATAACCTTTTTTGTTTTATATAAACAAATATAAAGTAATCAATTTTTACTATTTAAAAATAATACCAATATTGGTATAATTATGGTAAATTATGCTAGTTTTTACCTTGGGATTACTATATACGAGAAATAGTTGAAACTAGTAGTGTACAAAGGAAAGGGGTATATAATGAACCAAAAAGACGAAAAGTTAAAGATACAAATGGCTCAAAATGTAATTGCAACAAAAGTTTTATGGGTATCTGTAATATTAGGTGTTATTTGTAATTATTTTGGAGGATCACCTCTTAATGTTATTTTAGTGTTATTAACATTAGGGACCACAGTAGCGTTGATATTTACATTTATATCAATTAAGAAAATCATGGTAACATGGACAAAACATATTGCATTTTGGGGTCTTATTTTACACGCCATAGTGATAACATATGTAGATCCTAGTCTAAACAGCATTTTTCTTTTATTTTTTGATTTAATCTTTATTAGTCTATTTTTAAAAAAATCCTTTATTGTACTTACTTATATTGTGAATTTAATCATGATTTTTACCTTTTATAATATTTATGGTAAGGAAATGTTTGTTGGCTATAATAGTATGCAAGGGTTATTAATTATTTTATTTTACATGGCATTAGCAGGTGTTATACTTTATGAATTAGTGGCATTAATAACAAAATTACAAGAAGAAACTAGACAGCAATATCATGAAGTAAAAGAAAATAGTAGTTTCTTAAATAATATATTACATAGAATTACAGAATCTGTACAATTTTTAAAGAATTTTAGTGATCAAGTAAAACTAGATATGGCAGCGACAGCAAAGGTATCTGAAGAAATGAGTGTATCATTTAATGAGGTGGCGGCTAGTACAGAAGAACAATACTGTAGTGCAGAAGCAATTCAAGAATATATGGACATTAATTATAAACATACAGTTGATATTGTGGATGCGGCAAGTGAGTTGCAGCAAATAGCCAGTGACAATTCAAAAATTATAGATAATGGAAATACAACTTTAAAATTGATGACAGGTAAATTTGATGTATTGAATGAAATTATTGATGATACGGCAAATCTTATGCTAGAATTTAATAATCAAAATCAAAGTATTGAAGAAATACTAACAAGTATTGATAGTATTGCTCAACAAACCAATCTTTTATCTTTAAATGCTAGCATTGAAGCAGCTAGAGCAGGGGAGCAAGGTAAAGGGTTCACTGTAGTAGCTGAAGAAATACGTAAATTAGCGGAAAGAAGTGCAGAGAGTGTTGGAATGATTGGTCAAATCCTTCATAACTTGTTGACAAATTCATCTCAAATAGCTCAAAAAATAACGATTGGCCAAACTGTTATGAATGAAAGCAAAGAATACACGGATAGTACAATCAAAACATTTGAGCAAATATCACAATTTAATTCCAATGTAATGGTGAATATAAATAATGTGCATCAAAAGATTTACGATTTAAATAATAATTCAAAAATTGTGGCAGGTCAGACAAAAGAGATAGCAGATTCTACCGGCAACATTTCAAATGCTATTAACGATATTGTGGCAAATGCAGATGGACAAAACCAAAAGATACAAAGTATTTCTAAAAGTTTACAAGAATTAGATACGTTAGTTCATGATTTAAATATTATGATTACAGAGAAATAAATTATTTACAATCGAAAAAGCTCCTTTTAATTTGTTAAGTAAATTTTTGAATAACAATAGATATAGCAAATTGCTATTTTTTCTTCTATTGCAATAATATAATTTTAGGAGGTACAGATACATGAATAAGGGAATTGTTATTAGAGCGGTGGGTATTTACCACCCAGAAAAAAAGGTTGAGAACGAATTTTTTGTAGAGCATTTTAAGCAGTTCGATGAAACTTTAGGGGAGAGAGTATCTCACTTACTGCAACACCTTGGAAGAAAAGAACGCTATATTGCAGATTTTCCAAATGAAAATGTTATAACTATGGCGACCCAAGCAAGTAAATCGGCAATAGAAAGAGCTAACATTGAAATAAAAGATTTAGATGGAATTATCTTTAGTACCGATACACCAGAATATACATCACCAACCAATGCGCTCATATTACGCGAGGCTCTTGGAGCTGATAATGCTCATACAGTATATGATTTAAATGCAAATTGTGTTGGAATGGTTGTAGCATTAGATCAAGCACAAGCATTAATGAGATGCAATAAGCGATTAAACAAACTCTTGGTGGTAGGTTCAACTATGATTCATCATTATGGATTAAATACTGACCCAATAACCTATGGTGGTTTAGGTGATGCAGCAGTTGCTGTCATACTAGAATCCATAACTACAGATAAAAAAGTAGGTTTTATCGATTCTGTTTATGCAACACGAACAGATCTAAAAGATTATATACTTATGCCTGAATGCGGTATGTCAAATATTTATAACCCTGCCATTCCTGATGAGAAAAAGCGTTGGAAATGGGAGCCATTTGATACTACAGAAGCAGAAGGTAGATGTGGTGAAATAATAAAACAAGTATTAGAGGATAATGATTATAATGTTGACCAAGCCAGAATGATATTTATGACACAATTTTCAGAAGATGCGATTAAAAACGTTGCAAATACACTAAGGTATCCAGTAGAACAATTCAAGTATGTAGGTAATCACTATGCGTATACGGGGACAAGCAGTCCATTGCTAGCATATTATCATGCTATAGATTCAGGTGACATTGAATCAGGTGATTTATTAGTGTTTTGCAGTGTAGGCTCAGGACTTACTGCAGCATCATTAGCTTATATTGTGGCTTGAATATAAATAATTACAAAAAATCTTGTTCGCTTGACAAAAGGCTCCTATATGATTTACTATTAACTAATCAGATATTACATATTACTAGAATTTCAGCATGTTAATGCGATCAGCAAGTCGATAAGTTGATTAGAATTAGGAGAAAAATAATATGATATTTTATTTTTCAGGAACAGGAAATTCACTACAAGTAGCAAAAAATATAGCTACATATCAAGAAGATACATTAATCTCTATAGCATCCTTGATGAACAGTGGAGAAGATCAGTTTGAGTTTTCATTAAAACCAGAAGAATTAGTCGGTTTTATATTTCCAGTTTATGGTTGGGCACCACCCAAAATGGTATTAGACT
Organism: Anaerocolumna sp.; assembly: GCA_029239975.1. Classification (GTDB taxonomy): domain Bacteria; phylum Bacillota; class Clostridia; order Lachnospirales; family Lachnospiraceae; genus Anaerocolumna. Next base: position 49,491 of record JARBTX010000016.1, on the reverse strand, counting down.
TTATTAAAAAACTTAAGATAAATAATGTGAATGATGCTTATGTATTTTCCGTAGTTACATGTGGTGAAAATATAGGTAAAACTATGGAGATGCTAGATAAAAAACTAGTGAAGCAAAACATACACTTAGATAGTGGTTTTTCAGTTGTTATGCCAAGTAATTATATGTTGCTTGGAATGGATGTTGACTCTCCTTACGAATCAGAGAAAAAATTATCTGAGATAGGATCATTTTTAATTGATATTAATCAAATCATAGAGAATAGACAAAAAGATATATTTGTTTTGGAGAAAGGTACACATAATGTAATTACTTCATTGGTTGGTTTGGCTTTTAGTAACTATAATCCAAGTACGAAAAAGTTTTACGCCAACGATAATTGCACATCTTGTGGAATATGCGAAAAGGTATGTAATTCAAAAACAATTGTAGTAAAAGATAAACCTATCTGGGGTAATAAATGCACGCAGTGCTTAGCCTGCATTAACTTGTGCCCAGTGAAAGCAATTGAATATGGAAAAGCCACAGAGAAACGTGGTAGATACCATAATCCCAATATTAAGATTGATGAATTAGGAAAATAAGTAGAAATGGCTGTCGTTATTGCGACAGCCATTTTTTATAAAGCATCATTTGATGTATAAATTCGTAATTAAGATTTTATTCATTAAAATTATAGAATACCTTTATTAATTGATTTTACTGGTCTTGCTTCAATATAACCACGGTATCCCATAGGAGCTAATTGAAATCTTGGAGCTTCATCCGGTGCCCATTCAAAACCGTATAAAGATGGGTTATAACTATCAATCGCTTCCCAAACTTCACCGATTTTTTCTTCAAAATCATCATCATTGTAAGGAGCACCTTGGAATATCATCATTTTGCATGATGGTAAGTTAATTAACTCGAAACCTTCGGGTACTACATTATTATAGTCAAGTGGAAGCTCTACACCTTGAACATACTCAGAAGTACCTGGTTTTATTAAGTGTTTTGGTAACCACATACCAATTGGTTCATATAAAGCTTCTTTAACACTAGTAAGTAATGCCCAAACATCACAACTTACTTCTTCACAGTACTCAAAGTACTCGCTTGCCTTTACACCACGTTTTAATAGGACCTTACGTTCAGGGCGTTCAATTACCTGCACGAATACTGTTACTTTTTCTTTTTGATTATTCATTTTTAATTCTCCTTTATTTTTAAATTGGTAGTAGTTTAATATCTTTTCAGGCATAAACAATTGAATGGGTGGAGTTTTTTGACTGTATTTTTTGGGGGATAAACCAAATTCTTTGGAAAAAGCTCTTGTAAAACCTTCATGTGAGTCAAATACAAAATCTAAAGCTACATCAATAATTTTATACTTCTCGTCACGTAAAAGGAGTGCAGCTTTGGTTAAACGTAATGATCGAATGTAATCAAAAGGACTTTTTCCTATTAAATCTTTAAAGATTCGATTGGAATGCCAGGGTGAATATCCTGCAACATCCGATAGTTGTTTTAATGTGATTACATCATTTAAGTGTTTGTCAATATATTCCTGCATCCGTTGTACTGCTAAAATTGCTTCCACCTGATTCATATTACCTCCATTCTGCTTAACGTCATTGATTTTAAATCAATTCTGATTAAAACTGTTTTGTTAAAGAATGTATTACCACTACCTTATGTGATAATTATAAAGAAAGAGAATTTAAATTTCTTGACTTCATTTGCTAAACGTCTAATAAAATTATACAAGTAATAATGAAAAAAGCAAAAAGTTTATTCGTTAATTAAAGAGTGAATATATCAAAAATAGAAGTCATAAGGTATATTTCACCATTACGCGCGGATACTAATAAAAATTTCTAAACTATAATTTATTTTAAAGGAGATTTACAATGTCAGTTAGTGTTTATATTAATTTCAGAGGTAATTGCCGTGAGGCTGTTGATTTTTATGCTGAAGCATTTCAAGTTAGTAAACAACCAATTATGACTTTTGGTGATGCGCCAGCGGATCCCAATTTTCCACTATCAGAAGAATCAAAAAAAATGATTATGCACACATTTCTAATTATTCACGAAATGAAGTTTATGTTTTCTGATACACCTGCCGAGATGCCATTAACTCAAGGTGATAATATTACTATTGTTATAAATAGTAAGGATATGGATGAAATAAAATCCGTCTATTCAAAGTTAAAAGAAGGCGGAACGATACAAATGGAACTTGGGGAAACTTTTTGGAGTAAATGTTATGGATCTCTAACCGATAAATTCGGTGTTGGTTGGCAATTAAGTTATGAAAATGAACAAACTAATATGTAATAACTTTATGTAATAACCAATACGTAATAACCAATACGTAATAACTATCTATATTACATTCATAAAAGATTTCATTTTTATAGTATGAACTACCAATTAAATAAAAATGGACTATATAAAATTTTGTAGTATGAAAATACCATAATTTTATATAGTCCTAATTTTTATAATCTTGATTTTTCTTTCGGTTTCTTCGTTAGTATAAAAATTAGAATAGCTGAAACATTTAATATAATTGATATTACTAATAATGTTTCTCCGGTTTTTTGGTTTAAATTAAATATTTCTATAAACCATAACTTTATTGCTAAAAGTATCAACCCGATTCCCATGAAAATGCGCCCTATAATATATTTCCAATTATTTATACAGATACCCCCCTTTTTATAGATTGATAGGTAATTTCAAAATGATATGGTTTATCGAATTAATTATACTATTATATGAATTTTCTGCTTCAGTTATCTAAGGACACGAATCAGCTAAAATCATGTGAAAATGTATGAAAAATTATATAACTTTGATGTTTCGCAAATGACTAAAAATATTAATGATATATTCCAATCAATGATATTTTCCAATCAATTGTATATACCTATAATAATTAATTGCTATTATAAAATTATACCTAAAAAAGGAAATAATTAAAGAATTTACAAGCTTTTTATTGAAATAAAATAAGAAATCGGTTTATAATTGGGAATAGTACATTTAATATGTTTCATTTATAAAATATACTTATGAAAAATTTAAAAATAACCTGGAGGTAACATTGAATACGAATAGAAATTGGAAAAAAGATACGATTTTATTTTTAACAAGTCAGACAATCTCTCTTTTGGGTTCTTCCTTGGTGCAATATGCAATTATGTGGTATATTACATTAAAGACTCAATCAGGAATTATGATGACAATATCAATCATATGTGGGTTTCTACCAACGTTCTTTCTTTCTCCATTCGCAGGGGTTTGGGCGGATCGATATAACCGAAAATTATTGATTATGTTATCTGATTCATTAATTGCAATTTCAACTTTAATCGTTGCTATACTTTTTCTTATGGGCTTTCATGATTTATGGATGTTTTTTATTGTCTCCGTAATACGTTCCGTTGGTTCTGGAATACAAACTCCAGCAATTTCGGCTTTTATACCGCAACTTGTACCTGAAGAGAGTTTAACGAAAGTTAATGCAACAAATAGTAGCATTCAATCATTGGTAATGTTAGTTTCTCCTATGTTAAGCGGATTACTTTTAACGAAAGCACCTATAGAGATGATATTTTTTATTGATGTTGTTACTGCTATAATAGCAGTATTAATATTACTTATTTTCTTGAAAGTGCCAATACACAAAAAAGCGTTAGAAAAGAGTAAAATTAGCTATTTTGGTGATATGAAAGAAGGATTTCATTACATTAATAATCACAAATTTATAAAGATTTTTTGTATTTTTAATGCTCTTTTCTTTATTTTAGCAGCACCAGTTGCATTTTTAACACCTTTACAAGTTACGCGTAGTTTTGGTGATGATATATGGCGATTAACTGCCATTGAAATTACATTTTCCATTGGGATGATGGCAGGTGGTTTACTTATGGCTACTTGGGGCGGTTTTAAAAATAAGATTCATACAATGGTATTAGCAAATTTAATCATTGGTTTTTGTACCTTTGCTCTTGGCTTAATACCAGTTTTTTGGATTTACTTAACATTTATGACTATATGTGGTTTCGCGATGCCTATTTTTAATACAACCTTTACCGTTTTACTTCAGCAAAAAGTGGAAGAGAACTTTATGGGTAGAGTATTTGGAGTATTTGGAATGATTACAAGTATCATGATGCCAGTGGGAATGCTCGTTTTTGGACCAATTGCTGATTATATTAAGATTGAATGGCTTTTAATCGGTACTGGTATTATGTTATGTGTCTTATGTTTCTTTCTAGCAGGTAATAAAACTTTAATTGAGATTGGAAAGCCAGAACCCCAAAATAATTAAATTAAAGGTAGAAAGAATATATATACGATGGTATAATTAGCAACTAAGAGTCAATTGTAAAACAATCTAGTTTATTGATTTAATTATATGCTAAATAATTACTAGTACGATGTTTTGTAATTGCTATTCGCAGCTACGAGTAAAAGGAGGATAATTATGTATAGTTTTATGAATGATTATAGCGAAGGTGCCCATCCAAGAGTGCTAGAATTATTAATGAAAGCCAATCTAGAACAAAATACTGGTTATGGTGAAGATACACATACTGCAAAAGCAAAGGAATACATTAAAAAGTGGATGAATAAAGAAGATGTGGACATACATTTTATTCCAGGTGGAACACAGACGAATCTATTAGTTATTTCATCTTTTTTAAAATCTTACCAATGTGTAATAGCAGCGGATACAGGTCATATCAATGTACATGAAACTGGAGCAATAGAAGCTACTGGCCATAAAGTTGTTGCGATGCCATGTATGGATGGAAAATTAACACCAGCTATCATACAAGCGGCTCTTGATCATCATACAGATGAACATATGGTACAACCCAAAATGGTATATATATCGAATTCAACAGAACTTGGGACTATTTATACAAAAGCCGAGTTAGCAGCCATTCATCATATATGTAAGGCAAATGGTTTACTTTTATTTATGGATGGGGCACGTATGGGTTCAGCTTTAACATGCAAAGCTAATGATCTGGAATTATCTGATATAGCTGAATTAGTAGACGTATTTTATATAGGTGGAACAAAAAACGGTGCATTGCTTGGTGAGGCATTAATTATATGTAAGGAAGAGCTTAAAGCTGATTTCCGTTATTCTATTAAACAAAGAGGAGCTTTAATGGCTAAGGGGTTTGTAGTAGGAATACAGTTTGAGGCTTTATTTCAAGATAACTTATTTTTTGAATTAGGTGCTCATGCAAATGAAATGGCTCAAGAGATTGCATCCATTCTATCAAAAAATGGATATTCTTTTTATGCAGAACCTATAACAAATCAACTTTTCCCTATTTTGCCAAATGCGTTACTTGCGAAGCTTGAAAAGGAGTTTTTATTCTCAGTTCAAAAGAAGATAGATGACGATAATAGTGCTATACGATTTGTAACATCATGGGCAACAACTGCTAAGAGTGTAGAAGCTTTGCATGAGTTTTTTAATAATTATATAAAATAATGAACATTCAAGTCTTTACGATTATGTCTGTTCCATATTACTATGCTGTGTTAATCTTTGTATACAATGAATTAACACAGCTTTTTTCTGCTATATTTAGATTAAATTTCAATAATTACTAAGATTTTATATGACAATACATATTGACAGATATAAAATCATCATGTAAACTATAGAACATAATTTAATACAACCTCACTTTACTGGTGAGGTAGAGGCGCGATATTTAACAGTCTTTAAAGGAGTCTGAGAAGCAATGATGTTAGGGAGAAGGAAATGTCGCCGAAGCTTATAATATACTCGGTATTATTTGCTGGGTCTGCAGTTAAGAATTGCAGGACTGTCTTAAGGGGCTACCCGGCTCGCTTAAGTTGTGCTATCTCAAATGGGAGAAGATGAGGAATTACGGGCATTGATATCATTATGACCTGAGTTCTACTCAGGTCATTTTTTTTTAACTCGTTTTACTGATTCCCATTGGTGTGCAGCATAGTTATATAAAACACATAAAGGGCAAAAAGAAGGAGAGAATAAAAATGAAGAAAAAATTATTAACTTTAATGGCAATGTCTTTATCAGCAATCATGTTATTAGCAGGTTGTGGAACGAAAACAGAAAGTACAGGAGCAACTGATAATACGTTTAAAGTAGGTTTAGAAGCAGGATACGCACCATTTAACTGGACACAAATGGATGAATCTAAGGGTGGGGTTCCAATTGATGGCAGCAAAGAATTTGCAGGTGGTTATGACGTTGAAATAGCTAAAAAAATTGCTGAAGGTTTAGGAAAAGAATTAGTCATTGTAAAAACCGAATGGGATGGTCTTGTTCCAGCATTAACTTCAGGTAAAATAGATGCAATAATTGCAGGTATGTCACCTACGGCTGAACGTAAAGAATCTATAGATTTTACTAATAATTATTATAAATCTGATTTAGTTATGGTAGTAAAAAAGGGTGGAAATTTTGAAGGAGCTACATCCATCCAAGATTTTAATGGAGCAAAGATTACAGCACAATTAAATACGTTCCATTACACGGTTATCGATCAAATTAATGGAGTTGACAAGCAGCAAGCTATGGATAATTTCCCAGCTATGAGAGTTGCTCTTGAATCAGGAATCATTGATGGTTATGTATCTGAACGTCCAGAAGGTGTAAGTGCTGCAGCAGCAAATGAAAATTTTGCAATGGTAGAATTTACAGAAGGATTTGAAACTTCAGATGATGATACCGCAGTTGCAGTTGGTGTTAAAAAAGGTAGTGAATTAACAGCAAAGATCAATGAAATATTAGCAGGTATTTCAGAAGAAGATCGTACATCCATAATGGATAATGCAATTTCGAATCAGCCAGCAGCTGAATAATGAATACTAGTAGAGCCTGTTCAATGTGCAAATATAGATGTCTTGGGACAGGCTCTTTCTATGATTATAGAATGTGAATGAACTCACATTTTGATTAATAAGAAGCATTTACTTACAGATGGGAGACCAAAATGAGTTTAGAAAAGATTTTAGACATAATATCAACGTATTGGCCTATGTTTCTACGTGGTGCCGGAACAACCCTTTATATATCAATTATTGGTACTGTAATAGGATCCATAATTGGTCTATTAATTGGTATTATCAGAACCATTCCGATACCAGAAAGAGGTCCAAAACGAATATTACAAAAATTCGTTAATTTTATTTTATCTTGTTATATTGAGTTCTTTCGTGGGACTCCAATGATTGTTCAAGCAATGGTTATCTTTTATGGTTCAGCGCAAGCATTCCATATCGATATGAATAAAACCTTTGCTGCTATCTTTATTGTATCTATTAATACAGGAGCGTACATGTCAGAAATTGTACGTGGTGGTATTGTATCCATAGATAAGGGGCAATTTGAAGCAGCAGCAGCTATTGGTATGAACCATATTAAAACCATGGTTCATGTTGTTTTACCTCAAGTAGTTCGTAATATTTTACCTGCTACAGGAAATGAATTTGTTATTAACATTAAAGATACTTCCGTTTTAAATGTAATCGCAGTATCTGAATTATTCTTCCAAACTAAATCCATCGCTGGAAATACTTTCGATTTCTTTGACACATTCTTTGTAGCTTGTGTACTTTACTTTATAATGACCTTTGCTATTACAAGAATATTAAGATATATTGAAAGAAAAATTGATGGTCCTGAAAATTATAATATGATTGCGAATCAGATGCAAGTAGAGAGACCAGAAGATGCGTTAAGAAGAACAAAGAATATGTAAACAAATTCTATAAGCCTAGACTAAAGTGAATGAAAATTTAGAGATTTCCTCTTTACAAGTTTTATAAAACTATAAAATACTTGTGATAGAAGAAACAGGATAGAAATGAGGTAAAACATGGAAAAGGTAGTAGATATAAGACATTTGAGTAAATCCTTTGGAACTCATGAAGTGTTAAAAGATATAGATTTCTCAGTTAATAAAGGAGAAGTAGTATGTATTATCGGTTCTTCTGGATCCGGTAAATCCACACTTCTTCGTTGTGTTAATCTCTTAGAAAAACCTAGTGGTGGAGAGATTATATATAATGGTGAAAATATCTTAGATCAAAAACACGATATATTTGCATATCGTACAAAATTAGGAATGGTATTTCAGCAGTTCAATTTATTTAATAATCACAATGTATTAAGTAATTGTATAGTTGGTCAGATGAAAGTCTTAAAACGTTCCAGAGAAGAAGCAAAAGAAGTTGCCATGAAATATTTAAAAGTAGTTGGTATGGATTCCTATATCAATGCTAAACCGAAACAATTATCAGGTGGACAAAAGCAACGTGTTGCAATAGCAAGAGCATTATCCATGGAACCAGATGTTATGTTATTTGATGAACCAACATCTGCACTTGACCCTGAGATGGTAGGAGAAGTTCTTAAGGTTATGAAAGAACTTGCCGAAAGTGGTTTAACTATGTTAGTAGTAACTCATGAAATGGGATTTGCGAAAGAAGTATCCGACCGTGTAGTATTTATGGACCAAGGCGTTATAGCAGAAGAAGGAACACCGGACCAAATCTTTAACAATCCAACCGTAGAAAGAACTAGAGAGTTCTTAAAACGAACTTTAAATCAATAAATCAATCAATAAATAAATAAATAAATAATAGCCAGTCAAGATATTAAAATGTGATCTACTAGTATATATGACGTAATAATCTGTATACTTTAAGTAAGATATATTTGTATAAATCTTGAGTGGCTTTTCCTTTGTTGACACAAGATTAGGAATGGTATATTATTCTAGGTATGTCGTGTGATTTAAGGATATTTTATAGAGATTAAAGTGGCCATAAAACTAAATATGAAGAAAGTGTAGATGATAAAAATAGAGGTGAGAATATGCAAGTATCTGTATTAGGATGTGGTAGATGGGGTTCTTTTTTAGCTTGGTACGCAAATAAAGTTGGACATAATGTTATCCTATGGGGAAGATCTGGTTCTGGTAATTACAATGAATTATATGAAAATCGTAAAAATGAATATCTTACATTACCAGAAGAAATTCATTTAACAAATTCTTTAGATGAAGCAGTAAATTTAAGTGAAATCATTATAATATCAATTAGTGCGCAACAGCTTAGAAGTTTTACAAAGCAATTATCGGAAATACCAGCTATACAGAATAAAATTATTGTATTATGTATGAAAGGGTTAGAAGAATCAAGTGGAAAACGACTATCACAAGTAGTAAAAGAAGAATTAGGTGCTAGTACGAAAGTAGCCGTATGGCTTGGTCCAGGACATGTTCAAGATTATCTACAAGGTATTCCTAATTGTATGGTTATCGGAAGTGAAGATATAGAAGTTACAAAGACCGTAGTAAATACATTTAACAGTGATTTAATACGATTTTATTACGGACAAGATATGATTGGAAATGAGATTGGTGCTGCTACTAAGAATGTAGTAGGTATCGCTGCAGGTATGCTTGATGGACTTAATCTATCTAGCTTAAAAGGCGCGTTAATGGCAAGGGGTACTAGAGAAATTTCACGATTAGTACGTGCTGTGGGTGGTAATGATATAACAATTTATGGATTAAGTCATCTTGGTGATTATGAAGCAACTTTATTTTCTGTTAATAGTCATAATAGAAAATTTGGTGAAGATTTTGTTAAAAATCAAGACTTTAAAAAGTTAGCAGAAGGTGTTGCAACTATAAAAGCGATGTTACAGTTATCAGAACAATATGACATTGAGTTACCAATATGTAATGCACTATTTCAAGTAATCTATGAGAAAAAAGATGCATCACAAACCTTAGTCGATTTATTTTTAAGACCAGTAAAATTTGAGTTTTAAGGTAAGATAGTAGAAATTATTTAACCGGAAATTTACGTGATTTAGCAAGAATGGAGATTATTATGAATACGTTTTTATTTGATTTAGATGGAACATTATTACCAATGGATCAAGATTTGTTTTTGAAGTTATACTTAAAAGCTCTATCACAAAAATTTATACATTTTGGAATAGAACCTGAAAAAATAATTAATGGTATATTATTTGGAACCAAATCCATGATTGAAAATGATGGTTTGGTAACTAACGAGGCTTGCTTTTGGAAAGCATTCACTAACATGATGGGAGAGAATGTCTTACAACTAGAACCTGAATTTGAAAAGTTCTATCATAATGAATTTGCTTTAGCTAAAGAAGCTACTTCACAAAACCCAATGGCAAATGAATGTGTAAAGGTGTTAAAAGATAAGGGGTATAAGCTTGTTGTTGCTACCAATCCGGTTTTTCCAATGATTGCAACACATACTCGTATGAAATGGGCTGGATTAGATTTACAAGACTTCGAGATAATAACTACATACGAACATCACAAATACTGTAAACCTAATCTAAATTATTATAAAGAGATATTAAAGAAGATAGGAAAAACGCCTGAAGATTGTATGATGGTAGGAAATGATGTAAAAGAAGATATGTGTACCATGGATTTATCTATGGATACTTACTTAATTAAAGATTGTTTAATTCCATCACAAGATATTGATATAAGCAATATAAAACAAGGTAACTTTAATGAATTTTTTGAATTTGTAAAATCCTTACCGTCACTTGTTTAAATCAAAAAGCTAACTATAATTAGAAGTTATTTTCTAATCATAGTTAGCTTTTTTGTTTGAGTACCTAGGTAATTAAAGTTTTACTACTTTCGGATATATATCAAGGGAAAAGTTTGTATTATCGCAATTTCCTTTTTTGTTAGGTTGTGTTTTTAAATAATCTACCTTTACAAGGAGTGCTTTCAAAAATTCATTTTTGGAAGCAGCAGTATCAAGTATATCATAAACTTCAAAAATATGTTCCGCTTTAGGAAGTTTAATTTCTGTTTTAGTAGTTAATTCTATTAATCTATGTAATTCATACTCTAATTTGTTAATTAAACTTTGTGAATTTTCAATTTGCATTGATATTTTATCTTTTCGTTCTTTATAAACTTCCGTTGTATAAAGTCCTTCTTCAAGGAAGGAATAGGTACGTTCTAGTTGATTCCATTGTTTTTTTAACTGTATTTGGATCTGTGATATCATTTCACTCTTTTCATTAATCTGTTGTTCATATGGATGATTTAATTTATCTATATTCCAGTTGAATTTATAATTAAAAAGCCATGAATTCAATTCTGTAATAATAGTTTTTTCTATTAGGTACAATGGTGCTGAAATGTTATCACAATATGGGTTTGGACATTTAAGATAATCATATGGCATTTTTTTATTCTTAGCTAATCTGGTCAACAGGCTGCCGCACTTGCTGCAATAAACAATTCCAGCCAATGGGTTCTTTAGAGTAGTATTACACGATAGTGGAGGAATCCCACGTTTTGAAATAATTTGCATTGCCTTTTCAAAAGTATCCGAATCAATAATTGGTTCATGGAGTCCATCTACAAGTATATAATCATTGGTATTAGGTCGTGATTTTATTATAACATTATTTTGTAATTGTTTTACTTCCTTGCGATATTGCCATCTAATTTTTCCTATATAAACAGGATTTTTTAAGATATCGGTGATAGATGAACGAGACCAGCTACTTTTAAACATTGGTTTTATATTCATGGAATCTAATTTAGTTGCGATTTTTTTTGCTCCTAACTTTTCATAAGATCCATCAGGCTGTAATTCACCAACTGTGTACCAACTATAGATCATTTTTATAACTTTAGCTTGTTCATCATTTATTTTTAACGTATAACCTTTATCCTTTTTAATTTTAATTCGATCATAACCATATGGGGCGATAGAAGATATGTATTTGCCTTCTTTCACAGAAGCTATTCGTCCCCGTTGTATACGTCTATTTATGGTTTTAAATTCTCTACGACTCATAAATAGACCGAATTCAAAGTACTCTTCATCAAATTCATTTGCAGGATCATATGTTTTAACTGGAGTTATTATTTTGGTGTTTGTGTATTTAAACGCTTGGGCAACAATACCTTGATCGATCGTATCTCCTCTTGCCAAACGTTCTATTTCCATTACAAAGACACCATTCCATATGCCTTGTTCTACTTCAACTAGTAATTGTTGCATTACTGGTCTTGCCGATATAGTTTCTCCTGATACGATTTCACGGTAAATTTTAGTTATAGTTAGGTTCAGTTTTAAGGCTAAATCAAGCAGCATTTTTTCATGGCGTAGTAGGGTTTCTCCCTCTCCGTGAGTTTCTGCTTCCATATCTGCTCTCGATTTTCTAAGATACATACAATAATGCATAATTTATCAGCTCCTTACAAAAATGTATGATAAATAAAGATATAAAAATACTCTCTTTGGCAAAAAGTACAACCAATCATTCATAGCATGTAATGGAGGTGTTAGTTGTGTTAATAAATGAACATAAAAATGGAGCCGCAACGATACGGATTTTTGACGACTTTTGTTTGGATATTGATGAATCAAGGAAACTATTAGAACAGATATCTGAAAATACGATGGGCAAATTAATGATGATGGGAAAAACCACTTACAACATGGAAGTAGAGAACATAAAATGTTTAGATAGGTAAAACAGATAAAATAAAATGGGGCGGTTGTAAAATGCAACGCCCCATTTTTTAAAGTAAAACTTATCGTATGGTTTTCATACCGTCTTTTAATAATTCTTCAATATCATAATTGTGTGATCGACACATTCTTTTTAAGCCGAATAGAGTTTCAGGATTCTCTGATATCACATTTATACCATAGGTACATGAAAGTGTTGCCTTAAATCCTAAATTTTTGATAATCGATTCGGTTGTATCATTATATTTTCCATAGGGATAAGTAAAGGTAGTAGGGTTATAATTTGTAATATCTTTTACTTTATCTTGTAACTTCGTTAAGTCATCAGTTAAGATGTTTTGATAGTGTTCCAGTGATTCATCTTTTACTTGGTAGCAACCGTAACGACCATTTTTTATTTTATGTAAGTCATAGGTATGATTTTGTATTTCAACGAGTCCAGAATCATACATTTCACGTAACTGATCCCAAGTTATGTGTGCATAGTTAACATTATCATCACAAACTCTTGAAAAATCATCAATACATTTTCCAACTACTGAAAGTACAATAGGCATATTATATTGTTTTAATAAAGGAAAAACGAACTTATATGTATTTAAATATCCATCATCAAAAGTTAAAACAATTGGATTTAGAGGTAGCTCTTTTCCATTGTAAACATGATCTATTAATTGATTTACAGTAATAACATTATAATTATTTTCTGATAGATATTTTAAATCACTTTCAAATTCATATGCGCTTATTGCGTTTTTACCCAGATTTTTATCCTTTACTTGATGATACATAACTATCGGTACATATATTGCATTATTGGTTGATGATATCGGGAATATCTCTGATTTATTCCTAGCAATATACGTAATTACAAGTACTAAAAAAAGAGTTAATAATACCGTGTAAGTCCAGTTGATTTTTTTTATTAGTTTCATTTTTTATAGCTCATGATTGTTTTATAATACTATATGTAAAAAATTTTATCTAATGCATAAGTTCTTGTATACTTTTTGATTAAGGGGAAAATAAAATTACATCAATAAGTACAAGCTGCTATGAATATAGTATAAACAAATTGACCTATGGAATAAAATGATGAAGAGATATTTTTATACTGTAACAAATTTATATATCATTTTTTTTATTTTAATATTGCTATCAGAACAGTTAATTGTCTCTGTTCAATATAATAGATACAATCAAACAGAACAGATTATAGTAGCGATTGATGCTGGTCATGGTGGGTTTGATCCTGGAAAAGTTGGAGTATATAATATATTAGAAAAAGATATTAATTTGATAATTTCTAAGAAACTTCAAAAATATTTAGAAGAAAATGAGATTCCTGTTATTATGACTAGAGCAGATGAAAAAGGCTTATATAAGGCATCAGACCATAATAAAAAAAGCACAGATATGAGAAAAAGAGTTTCAATTATTAATTCCAGTAATGCTGTTTTAGCAGTTAGCATACATCAAAATAGTTATACAAATGAAAGTATAAAAGGAGCTCAAGTGTTCTATTATTCAGAATCTACAAGAGGAAAAGAATTAGCAGAGACGATTCAAGATAGTCTTAAAAATACGATTCAAGATGGGAACAAAAGAGAGGCTAAACCCAATTCATCTTATTATATGTTAAGAAATACATCCTGTCCATTAGTTATTGTTGAGTGTGGTTTTCTTACGAATTACAAAGAGGCAAAATTGTTAACGGATGACTCATATCAAAATAAAATTGCCTGGGCAATATACCTTGGAATTATAGAATTCATAAATAAATATTATACCAATAGCCAGAGTGAAAGTATTAGGTAGGTTTTAGTATCACTGGAATAGAATTTATGTAATCACATTATCCCTACTCATATGTTATTAATAAATTAAATCAACAATAGCACACCAATTGCAGAATAGTCATGAGTTTAATAAACTGCCAGGCTTTTCTGCAGATATTTTTGGTGCTAATCTATCTCATTTTTTTTAATTGCTTCATCTTCAATATCTTTTTGTTCTTTATATTCTTTTAAAATATCAGCTAACCCATCTTCCTGTATTTTATCTGCTGGAAAATCATATAAATATAGTGTTTCTTGTCCAGTTCCTGTTTTTCTTGCTTCTTCATCTGGGTCTTCTAAAATGATAGAATAGGTATTAATCTTAATATTATGTGAATTCATAATATTCTTAACTTCAAGCATTCGATCAGCTAAAAAATCATAAGTAATCTCTTCGCTAAAGATATAAACATTTAGTAGTGCCGGAAAAGGTAAGTCTGTAATATCTAATGGCATATCTAAGGTTAATTTATTATAGTTGTCTGTATCTTTTGCAAAATCAGCTAAAACCATATCAGTTTGGTATGGAAATTCCTTTTTTAATATGTCTTCAATGGTTTTATCTAGTTCATCTGAGAGACGGCTAAAAGTAGTATATTTGTTACCAATTTCATATTCATATGAGTCGTTTATTCTACCATTACCATAGCTAATGGTAAAATGCGTATCTTTACTTGTTTTCGATTTTACAATGGAGTAATAGGAAGAATCCTTAAAATTATACTTCGCTTTTGGTACTATTAAATCAAGGGTAGTATAGGTTTTATTTACATAGGATGTAATCTTCTTGGTTGCGATTGCGCTTGAGACAGGATTACCGGTAAATGCATTAATGAAGTATATTATATAACCTAAAATGAATAGTGAAATAAAAACAGATAATATCTTAAATACTTTAGTTTTCATCTATAGTCTCCTTATTATGAAAAATATTCCATTTAGTATTATAGCATAAGTAAAATAATTAATCATTAGCAAATGTTAATATACAAAAAATCATTGTTATTTTACCATAATCTTTATTTTTTTACATGTATAGTAAGGGTATCGAAAGTTTTTATTGATAAAATGTAACATAATTCCAAATCATTGAGTTAATGATTATAGCTAGATATAATAAGCACATGAACAGCAGTTACAAATCAAATACATACAAAAAAAGCAGAGAGCTGTTTCTATGAAGTATTTAGAAAGGAGGATGAAACCATGCAAGAATTCAATATCACAGAAATCGAAGAAGTAACAGCACCAGTAGATTGGGCAGCAGTAGCAGCTGTAGGTGCAGGAGTTGTAGTTGGTGTTATTTTATGTGACTAATTAGTATAAGCATTCAATAAGTAATTAGGTTAAAACTAATTAAGTAAAACAAAAATGAATAAATGAAGAAAGGAGGATAAGACCATGCAAGAATTTAATATCACAGAAATTGAAGAAGTAACAGCACCAGTAGATTGGGCAGCAGTAGCAGCTGTAGGTGCAGGAGTTGTAGTTGGTGTTATACTTTGCGACTAATTGTAAGGTATACATATCAATAGATAAAAGAAAGGAGTTGTACATATATGAAAGAATTTGAAATCTCTGAAATCACAGAAGTAATAGCACCAGAAAGAGATGCGATTGATTACTTAATGATATTCATGTCAACAGCATGTTTTGTTGCAATGGTTTGCTAATGAAACCTTATATTTTATCTATTATCAAATGTCAAGGAGGCGAAAAATATGGAATTCATGATTCAAGAATTGAATGAAGTTACAGCACCAGAAAGAGATGTAATCGACTATCTTATGATCTTTATGACAACTGCAAGTTTCGTAGCTTTAGTTTGCTAGATTTATTAATTAGTAAAATATCATTGTAGAAATTCTATGAATATAGTGTTTACTATAAAACAACTACTTATTTTTATAGTAAACACTATAGAAAATAAACTTAAGGGGTGAATGTTATGGCGGATGAGTTAGAAAACGTATTATGTATTAGCAAATACATTTATATGAAAAAAATGAATGAAAATAGATATTATTTATTTAACAAAAAGAATAAAAAAAGTTATGAATTTGGAAAAACTGAGGCAACAGTACTTGAATCCATGAACACACCATTAACCTTTGCCGCTTTGGTACAAAAAAATAAAGATAAAATGGGAACAGAACAATTAAAAAGATTTGTAGATGTATTAGAAAAAGCAGGATTTTTAAGCACATCTGTAGTGAAAGGCGCTAATACAATAACACGAATAAAACTTGGACTTTTTAATCCTAGCAAAAAATTAAATGAGAATAGTAAAATTGTTAAGCTTGTACATTTTATCTTATGTTATTTACCATATGTTTTTATCGCAATTGGTTTGCTTTCTTTGATACATACGCATAATAATTTGTTTCAGATTTTATTATCCTATACTTTTTCAGTAAAAAATGTAGCAATAGCAGCAATGATTATGTTTTTATCAACTATTTTTCACGAGTTAGGTCATATGTGTATGGCATTATATTATGGCGTACCGGTTCCGGAAGTAGGATTTATGTTTTATTGGTTTGCTCCTTGCGCATATGCAGATGTGAGCACATTACACTTTATTAAAGAAAAAAGATATAAGATACAAGTACTTTTAGCAGGTGTATATGTTCACTTAATAGCAGCTTCCATTGGAATGGTATTGTTTGCATACGAGCCGGGTTTAATATTTATTTCATTACCATTAATTGTAATTAATCTTTCAGCAGTACTACTTAATCTTACGTTTTATCTAAAACTCGATGGATATTTTATATTAACGACTATGTTAGAAGAACCATTATTAAGAGAAAAATCTATAATGTTTTTCTTAAAATCCAAGTCAGATGAATTTAAAAAAGAAAATATAACAAATAAGTTTTTATATACAGCATGTGGGTTTATTGCGATTGCCTATATCCCAGCTTTAGTTAGTTCGATAGTATTAAGATTGATTCCGTTTCTTATAAGCATTACAAGAAATTGGTTTTAAATTGCCTATTTTTAGGTAATACAATAAAAAGATAGGAGATAATTATGGAAGTATTTTATTTGAATCCATTTATATTTATTGCAAAACATAATGAGCAATATCTTCTTACAGCACCGAATCGTTATGTACGTTTATTATCTAGTGAGCAAGCAACCTTCTTAATGAAAAAAGAAGGTTTTTCGTTAGAAGGTTTATTACAATATTTTGGTTTAGATGAGATTGAGAAACTAAAATCTGAACGATGCATTATAACCGAAGAATTTGATTTAGAAGATAGAAATTCAAGAACATTAGGGTATTTTTACGAGTTAAATTTATTAAAGGAATACAAACAATTACAAAATAAAAATATTTTGTTATTAGGTGCAGGGGCTTTAGGAACCCATATGGGTTGGGCTTTATGCGCAATGGGAATTAAACATATTACAATCTTGGATTATGATGTAATTGAAGAAAGTAATCTTAATCGGCAAATATTATACACTACAGACGATATAGGTAAACGAAAAGCAGAGGCACTAAAAAATCATTTGATTTCCCAAAATCCAGATTGTTCAATCATTACCATAAATAGAAAAATTGAATGCATGGATGACTTATATCAAGTGATTACGAACAAATTTGATCTAGTTGTAAGAGGAATAGACACTCCAGTTAGCATATCAAACTGGGTATTTACAGTATGTGAAAAGGTGGGTGTAGCATATGTATCCGGTGGAACGATAGGCACTCGGGTATTACTTGGGCCAAGTTATATACCAGGCGTATCACCAAGTTTTAAAACAATTAAATTAAATGGTAATGATATGTATACAGAAGAATCTGATATGGTAAGGGTATTTGGGACTGGTGTATCTACAAACTTTGCAATCAATCAGGTAGTAGCTCAGATCACACTTGATGCAGTAAATATTTTATTAGGACAATATGATTATGTTCGATATAACGGTAGAGTCCAGGTAGATAATCTTTTTTCAAATGAACCAACACCGTCAGAAGAAAAAAGTAAAGAAGTGGTTAATTTAAACAATAAGAAAGATAATACGAAGTTACTTCTATATTTATTTTTTACAGGAATCACCATGTCAATAGCTGTATGGTTTGCGCAGAGTAATACATTACTTCTGATGTTTGAATACTTGTTACTTACTACGAATGGCGTTTTAATTTGGCATAAGGAAGGTAGTAAAATGTATAAATCAGCAGTAATTGGTGGTTCACTTGCTGGTATTATAAATGTAATTTTATCATTTTGCTTAGGAAGATTAACGATACCTGTGGGAAATTCAATATTTAATAAAATTAGCATTTTTCCAACCATAATTTTTACATTAACCTTAATGATGTGTCTGCATGCTATGTTATTTTGTGCGATAGAAGGAATTATTTCATTTATAATTAGCAAATCCGACTCTATAATAATGCTAAAAAAGATAAAAATCTTTCGAGTTCATAAGACAGTATCACAAATACAAAGTAAAACATCATATGAATTGTAATGTAAATAATAGACGAATGAAATCAAATAGAGAGGTGATGTTATGTCTGTAACGGTAAATGGAATAACAAAAAAATATGATCGTATTACGGTTGATAATATAAGCTTCGAATTAGAAAAAAATAATCCCTATGCAATATTGGGAAGAAACGGTTCTGGCAAATCTACCATTATAAAAATAATGTTAGGTCTTAAAAAGCCTACTTGTGGCCAAGTGAATATATCAAAGGATTTAAAAATCGGGTATTTGCCAGAAGAGCGTGGAATCTATTATGACTCTACCGTCGATGAACATTTAGATTTATTTGCAAAGTTATCCCATATAAAAAAAATTGAACCAGTTAAAAAATACTGGTTAGAACGATTAGAGCTTGAAAAATTCAAAGATCTTAAATTAAAGTTTTTATCCAAAGGAACAGCTCAAAAGGTTCAGTTGGCAATTACTTTAATTAATGATCCCGATCTAATAATTTTAGATGAACCTTTTAGCGGGTTAGATCCAATAAACATGTCATTATTTATCGATGTGATTAAAGAAAAGTCTGCAGACAAATATACTATTATATCTAGTCATCAGATGAATCAAGTAGAAGGATTATGCAAAGAAGTATTGTTTTTAAATCAGGGAAGAGTGGTAGCGCAAGGAAAAATTAATGATCTAAAAGAAAAGTTTGGATGCAATAAAATTCGAGTACCATATAACGAAGAACTTCAAAAGGAATTATTTGATTTTTCAACTTATCAAGAAGGTAATGAATTAATTATCAAAGCTGGT
This sequence comes from Anaerocolumna sp., assembly GCA_029239975.1. GTDB lineage: Bacteria > Bacillota > Clostridia > Lachnospirales > Lachnospiraceae > Anaerocolumna. Next base: position 29,807 of record JARBTX010000016.1, on the reverse strand, counting down.
TACCAAGAAAAAGATTATAAAAGAATTTTACGTAAAATTATGGATAAGAACTTAGATCTATCTTATTTGCATTATGACAATATTGCATTAAATGACCTATTTATTCAATTATTGGGAGGTGATTGCTATTAAAGATTTTTTTACTTTATTTTTATTTAATTATAAAAAAATATTAAATACCTGGATGACAAAAATCATGATTGCAATTGCAGTTATAGGTGTTTTTGCAGCAGCAATGTTTTTTAGGCAAGATAATGAAAAAAAAGATGTCTTAGTTAATATAAAAGATAACGCAGGAATTAATATTAATGTTGAAGATCTTAAGACATTGTTAAGTTCAAATAGCACACATTACAATTATATTATTACAGCTTCACCATTGGAAGAGAAAAACTATGTTAATACCATTATAATGGAATTTAATAAATTAAATGATTCAAACATTGAATTAAAATTTGACTATGATGACAGAGACCTTCTAAGTAATGAGCAAAAAAGTTTAATTAGTAAGCTGTTAGAAATGCAAATAATGAGTAAAAAAGGAATTCAGATTCCGCAGGTAGTAATTAAAGATACACCCATTGAACCAGACGAATTTCTCAAAAATATAACCTATTACATTATTATATTTATTATTTATCTATTTATTTTATTATGTGGAAGTATTTTAACAAGTAGTGTCGCATTAGAAAAAACATCTAAGGTCACGGATTTAATTGTATATCGTGTATCATCTATTAAGATAGTTTATAGCAAAGTGTTGGCACTTTACGCTATATTAATGCAGATTATCCTATTGGCCGCACTGGAAGTTTTCTTCTTGTCCATTGCCAATATTATACATGCAAAAGATATTTTTTATCTGCTAGAAGCCATGGGGTTTGGTGGAAAAACAATGCTTTTCATTGGACTTATCAGCATAACTGGAATTACTATATATACAGTATTATATATTATTGTGGGATTACTAATCGAATCAGCAGAGCAAATCCAATATTCACAACTTCCAGTTGCTGCAATCGCACTAATTGCATTTATTGTATCAGTATTATCTAGATCTACCCCAAATAGTTTATTAACGAAGATTGCGACTTATGTACCACCGTTCTTTCCATTTGTAGCTCCATTAAGGGTATTAAATCATATTAGTAGTACAAGTGAGATAGTTTTTGCTTTTATTATTGTAGTTTTGTATTTAATATTAGGTAATTATGCAATAACTAGACTATTCATGAAAGAGGCTAAATAAGCAAAATATTCAAATAAACTTGAAAATAATAGTTTATAATCTGTAAGAATTCTGATTATTCCTGCGTTAATGTATTAAAATGTACAAATAATCAATAAAACATGTAATATAGTGAAATATCATTGTGATTTCATTGAATTGGAACTAAAATAAGAATCAAGAAAGAACTTTATAAAGTTAATGAATTATTTAATTAATCTATAAAAAAAATGAAACATTGTGAAACTAAAAAATTTATGGAAAGAAAAAGTATAAAAATTATGGAGGGTTAATTATGGAAAATAATATTTCACAGGAAATAAGCAAGTTAGAAAAGAAGGTGTTATACACAAGAATGTCTAGTATCTTATTTATTTTGACCTTAGTAATAGGCTCCTTACTTGAAATACCATTGTATATACTTTCAATTGTTGTGATCAGTGCAGCGGTTGTATTAATTGGTTTTGTAGGTATACCAACTATGGTTAAATTAAGTTCATTAAAGAGACAATTAAGTGAAAATAATTAATTGGAGGATGTTATGAGTAGAGAAATAAAATTAAGTAATACTGCAAGGATGATTATAAAGATTATAGTATGTTTGGCATTTGCTGGATTATTAATTTCCATTGCCACCGACCTATTTGTTGGTAGATTAGAACTTGTATTTTGCTTTATCGCAACAGTCGGATCATATATTTTATTTTTAAGTAAAAAAAAGCGAATGCCTAAAAAATATAAAGTGTAAAATTATATTATATAGCGTTATATTTTAAAGCTAATAATATAAAAAAATATGAAAGAAATTTCAAAATAAAACTTAAAACATAAACAAAAAAATTGAAAGGATGGTGTCATTATGAAAAAATGGGTAAAAAGTAAAATGTGCTCTGGTTTAACAATGAGTTGTATGATGGTTGCAGCTACAACTGCTCTTTGGGGGAATATGAATTGTTTCTTAGTATTCTACGAACCCAAAAAACCAGAAAGTATTAGCGATGATAAAGTCAATAAATTAATGAAACGATTCAATAAAGTAAGTATGAATTAATTGAAAAGGGAGTGTTACAAAATCTTAGACTATCGATGTATTTATATATGATTAGATAACGTACTTTGCAACACTCCCTAAAATGCATATATATAAGGAGATTTCATATGAGTTATCAAAAGATATCTGCAAAAATTGTTGGAGCAGCAAGCTCCAATTTACCATTAGATAAAGATGAAAAAGATATCTGCATATATGGAATGGAAATATTATTATCAACAGTTATAAATTTACTATTACTTGTATTAATAGCTACCATATTTCACTTACAGAAAGAAATTTTGATTTACTCTTTATTTTTTATGCCTCTTCGTCTATACAGTGGTGGTGCTCATGCAAAAACGCATGCCAGATGTATTTCTATTTATATCGCTTTTATGCTTATGTCTATATGGTTTTCATCTGTGGTTGTACAAAATGTAAACCTAAACTTATACATAGGCTTTATGTTATTATTATGCGTACTTATCAATATATTTTTAGCAGCTAAAAAGAAGAATATATCAGATATTAATAAAATTAGACATCATCGGATTAGTATAGGTATTATAATAGTCTCTATTACCATAATATCCATTCATTTATTATTTTTTCGTGATACACTTGAGTACACAATAATTGCTACCTGTGGTTTAACAATTCAAAGTCTTTCTATATTACCTTTATGGTGTTCCAAGATAAGTATCAATAACAGATTTACGAAAAGTTCGTCCTATTGACATGGAGATATTATTTTTAAGATAAACCAAGTTGTCTTTGATTTCTTTAATTTCATGTATGTTAACTATTTCGCTTTGGTTTACTCTAAGGAAATCTTGATTTAGTCTTTTGCACAATGAAGTTATAGGTTCGTAAACTTTATAAACTTTGTTTTTGGTGTGAATAATACTTTTTGTTTGAAGACGTTCAATATAGATAATTTCAGCTTGATTAATTTTCTTTTTTAAGTTTTCTTCCGTTATTACTAATGTCGAAACTGGCTTTTGATTTTTAATTGCGGTGACTTGAAGAATTGCTTTTTTAAGAACTCGTTCCATTTTGAGTGCTTCAACAGGTTTTACAACATATCCCATAGCCTCAACATCAAAAGCCTCATTTGCAAATTCCCTGTGACCAGTAACAAATATAACGATAATATTTGGATAAAGAGATGCTAATTTTGTAGCAATTTCAATGCCGGAATCCACTCCTAAATCAATATCAAGGAATAAAATATCCAGTTCATTTTCTGATAAAAAGTGAAATAATTTTCTTGATGATTCAAATCCTTTAATATCAACTTCAAATTTATTCTTCTTTGCAATTTCCTTAATATATAATCCATTTACTTTTATCTGGAGTATTTCATCATCACATATACCAATTATATAATTCATAGATAAATCTCCTTTTATATATTTAATAAGGTAATATAACTTCGACTGAAAATGTATTATCACAGATGAAATCTATTGACCCATGATATTTCTCAACAATAGATTTCACAGTTGCTGTGCCAATACCATGTAGAATCGAATCTTTTTTTGAGCTTAAAAATTTACCATTTACTTCAATTGGTTTTTCTGTAAAAGTATTTTCACACTGTATAATACAATGGTTATCCTTCTCTTTGATTATAAGTTGTACATATCTATCATCCATCACTTTTTCTGTAGCTTCAATTGCGTTATCTATAATATTACCTAATAATGCACACATATCTTTGTCAGATATTTTGATTTCTTTTACAGATATATAACTTTGAAAATCTATATTTAAGTGTTTCGCCTTTGTAATTTTACTATTTAATAAAACAGACAAGGCTTTATTTTCTACAAAGATAAAATCATTTGCTGAATCAATATCAGTGGTCATTTCTTCAAGATATTTTTCCAAATCATCAAATTGCTTAGAGTGAACTAACCCTTTTAAAATGCCAATGTGATTATTCATATCATGTCTTAAAGACCTTAGATTATCAACAACATTAGTCATATCTTTGTTTAATTTATTTTCCATCTCAATTTGTTGCAGTTTCAATTGGTTTTCTATTTCTTCTTGTGTTATTTTTGATAGTTTATATATTAAAACCATGGTAAGAATGGAAACTGTGAATATAGCACACATCATTCCAGTAATAAAGAGATTTAAGTTTGAACCAAGCCAATCAGGATCGTATAGAATAATTATTTCAACTATAAATAAAACGAGATTTATAGTAATAATCAACCATATTTCTTTTAGACAAGACACAGGTATTAAAATCCTGTGGTTCTTTTTTGAAATGATTAATTCGATACAAAAGTAAGCTAAAATTTTAGAAAAGATAGTTGCCAAAATGTATATATTAGTATTGTTTAGTAATTGATCAGGTGAGACTCTTAAGATGAGAAACAAAATAACCATAATAACCTGTTCGGCTATTCCTAAAATCAAGATATAAACAGCTGACCACATAATTTTTTCAAATAATGAATTGTAGTATAAAAAGACTGCAATCAAAAAAGGAGTTAACAACATGATGGTTTGCGAAATAACACCAGAAATATTACTATTTATTATGTGAAGATCAGAAAGATAACTTCTAATTAGAAAAACAAGAAATGTGATTAAAGCACCAATCCAACGTATGCTACGATGATATCTGAACGTTAATACATTATTTAATAATCGACATAATAATAAAGATTCTACTCCCATGATAGTATAATAGAATAATTGCAATAAAATCATATACCCCTCCCTGCTGCCGAAACACCGTGAATCCCAGTGTCAGCACAATATATGCAAGGTGAATTATAGAAATAATCCACTTTGTGAAAAATATTGATGATTCATACTACTCCCCTAGTCAATGAATTACAATAATTCCCTGATTAAATTGAATTTTACCTAAATTTGGAAAGGTTGTCAAGGTATACAATTTTAGATTGTATAGATTTGTTTTTTTTCGATGGATGTAACATACATAAGAAGTAGTTAATTTGGTTTCAAATTGTCAATAATAAATGCATTTTAGTAAGGAATTATTGTTCTTACTTTGTAAATCTTCTATAATAAATAATAAAGAAAGGGTATCTCAAGTAAGGAGTGTATAATCATTTTAGAAATTAATATTAAACAAGGTTTGGAAGAAAATCAGATGCTAAAGGATATCAATTGTAGTATCGACAATGCTTCCATATTAGGTATACACTGTCGTGATCGTAACATGTGCGAAAATTTGTTGTATACCTTAGGTGGTTTAAGAGATTTTGATGGAAGTATATGTATAGATGGTATAGATTTAAAAAGTAATATTAACGAATATAAAATGAACATTGATATTATCCAAAATGAAATTCATGAATCTAGTTTAAAAGCAGAAGATTATATTGTTTTTTATGGAATGGTTCGTGGTGTATATAACAATGAATTTTATAAAAGAATGGAGAAAATATTTAAGCAATTAAATTTAGAACACGTAAGAAAAAAACCGATGAATCAACTACCGGTAGGCGAACAGAAACTAATAAGAAGTATTGCTGCAAACATAAAACAATCGAAGTTGATTATCTATGATAATGTTTTTTGTGGCATGGATAATAATAGCCAAGAAAAGATTAGGGATTTAATTAATAGATATATTAAATCCAATTATTTTATATGTATATTGATTACGGAAGAAATGGATGGTTTAAGGGATTTTGTGGACAGTATCTACATTATTCAATAAGTTGAGAGCTCTTACAAAGTCTTTCATTAGTAAGAGCTCTCATAGTATTCTAACTTATTTTAAATACTAATTGAGTTACGGGTATTAAAAGGACCCAAAGAATATGCAATATATTAATCACTAAATAAAAGAAAACCGTAATGTTGATTATAGTATTAGATATTTTTAATTGTGTTTTGCTAGCTCTTTTTATGCGTATATATAAGTAAAATAGAATGATAGCTGGCACAACAATTTTTAATAAGAAACTACCTTTCGTACTATGAACTACTTGAATCATAAAAATATTTATTTCCTTATATAAGCCTGTACGCAGTAATAGTAACGTAAATGAAATATCTAATATATTAAGGATATATAATACAATTAGTTTACTTTTAATAATATTGACTTCATAACAGTGTATAAAAGCTCTCATAGGATGGCACCTTCATAGATTATTCATTTACTATCTTAAGTCCATCTATTGAATCTTTTCTCTGTTTGTTTTGAAGTGTTTAAAAAATTGGATTACTTGTCCCATAAAGCTTTACTTGATTATTATATGAATCATTATCTGATTTTATGACAAATAATAATAAAGCTGTTAATAACGTACACCAATTGGCATGATTTATTTCTTATCTATGTATGTGTCTGTACTGAGCTAAATTAAGTCTTTTATAAAAACCATCTTGCTTGCCTCTTTACCAAGTCTCCATAAAAGTTTCATATGTATCCTCCTAAGCAAATCTTTATGCCTATTTTAACATATTTTTATGTGTAAATTATAAAAATATATCAAAATTTTAACATATACTTTTTTATATTCCTATGATATAATTGCTTTCGGCATAAATTGGGGAATAGACTCCAAAAATACAGAATAAGGATGAATATTAAGATGAAAACATTTTTTAAAGCGATTATGGCTGGTATTGCCATTAGCATGGGTGGAGTTATATATTTAACTCTTGAAAATCATATGGTTGGCGCACTATTGTTTTCCATTGGATTATTTACAATCTATACCTTTGGATTAGATCTTTATACCGGGAAAGTTTGTTATATTCCTAACAAAAACCCGAAATTTTTATTAACTGTACTTACGGTTCTTCTTGGAAATGCGGTTGGAACTATAGGAACTGGTTATACATTAAGGGCAACAAAATTAGCTAAATTAGTTGATCATACTGTAGAAGTAGTAAATACAAAATTATCAGATACTATTTTTAGTACTTTTATTATGGCAATTTTTTGTGGTATATTAATGTGTATCGCTGTAATTGGTTTTCAAACGATAAAAGATAGCGTTGGAAAACATATTGCATTGATTTTTCCGATAATGGTATTTATTTTAAGTGGATTTGAACATAGTATCGCTGATATGTTTTATTTTTCAATGGCAAATGCTTGGGATAAAAAAGCGTTATTATACATAATTGTAATTGCATTAGGTAACTTAGTTGGTGGAGCAGCATTACCATTAGCCATTAGACTTCTAGATGATGAAAAGCTAGGATGCCAACATTAAATCTTATAATTTGCATATATTGATATATAAGATTATAAGTGAGGTAGTACCTTGGCAGAAAGATTCGATAGAGATACAATACTATTCGAACATCAATTTTGGCTTCAAATTATGGGAGATCACGCAAGATTTATTCTAAATTCACTTGCACCAAATCAAGAAGATGATATACAAAAATCAAGTAATTTTATCAGTGTTTTTGATAAATTGTTAAATATGTCTCATCAACATGATGTTGATACCAAACAGTTGACTCAACAAGCACAAGATGCTACATATGAACTACGGATATACAAATTAGATTTATTAGAAAGACTTTTAAGTGGTAGTGTTAAGATGCATTTACCACCAACTTTTATTAACCACATGATAAATGAGTTAGATGAGTATGCATTAATACTAAATACCTTTTTGGAGAATAACGCTCAACTACCATTACATCCATTACATTATCATTTAAAATGGTTGCCCGATGCAGCAGGCCATGCTGCTAGTGTGGCAGCTACATTAGATGTTGTAGAGAAAGATTTTATTGAAGATAGTTTATTTTTTGAGAAAATTTTTCAAGATTTATATCTAAAAGCAATTGAATTTAATGGTTATTTAAGAACAGACCTAGAAAACTTTCCAGCTATGGAAAGATTAAATAATGAAGCAGCTTTACACATGACTGCTTTTCGAGAATTTCTATTAGAGGTACTTGATTTACGACTAAATAATCGTTTGTTAGGGACTTTATTACCACTTATGGCTGATCATATGGCTAGAGAAGAGTGTTACTATTTACTAAAATTACATGTGACAGTAGAAACAGAAAATCCTATGTGTGATCCTACAAAAGAGCGTATTGATATATAATTTATACCATTTTTTCAATTTTTTCCTTTCCTTTGAATTAGTATGATATAAAGATTTTAACATATACTAAATCTTAAAATTAGACAATATTGCAATTGCCTAACTATTAATATGGGCAATTGCGAAACAATATAGTTTATTGAATTGCTTATAAAATATATACAAATTTTATAGCTTCAGTTGCCCTAAGTGGCAAGATTCAGCTATAAAATGTATATATTATTTAATCAATAAATAGCATTTTAGATGTTTCACAATTGCCTAACTTTTAACAAATTGAAAGGAGTGATTGAAATTAATATAAAATGTAAAATAAAGCCTACCGCACATCGTGTGTCTTTAAAAACATGTCCAAAAGTAAATAATACAATAAGAAATCAAACAATATGGAATCTTAATCATTATAAGAATAAAAGTTATGAGTCTATTTCAAAAAGAATCATAACACTTAACCAAGAATGGGATACTGAAAGGGTTCTTGAAGTAAACGCAGCATCACTTATCATAATAAGTACACTTCTTGGATTAACTTCAAGAAGATGTTGGTTTATATTAACTGGTGCAGTTGGAGCATTCTTAATGCAACATGCGATCAGTGGATGGTGTCCACCACTTCCTGTGGTTAGAAAAATGGGAATTCGTACAGCAGAAGAAATTAATGCTGAAAAAACAGCACTGAAAATCTTACGCGGAGATTTTGATAAAAAGACCAATGATGTTGTAGAATTATTTAACATGGTTATAAAACGATAAAAAAACCGAGATTATAATAGATGAATATTTATTTCATACTATTATATTCTCGGATTTCTTTATTCTGAAATTTCTTCCATAAACTGATGTAAACCTGCTAATAACTGTAATGAATTTGCAGCATCAAAATTTGTAGAACAGATTAAATCTTTAGGAACATGATAAGCTTCTAATTTTAATTGGAGTCCTTTTTTCGTTAACCTTATTACTACATTTCGTTCATCGGTAGAACTTCTTTCTCTCTCAATGTAACCAGATGCCTCTAATTTCTTTAGTAAAGGAGTTAGTGTACCTGAATCAAGATATAATCGTTTTCCTAAATCCTTAACGGTTATATTATCCTCTTCCCATAAAGCTAATAGTGTAATATAACCTGTGTACGTAAGACCAAGTGGGTCTAAAATAGGTTTATATTTTCTTATAATTTCTTTTGAGCATACATATAATGCAAAGCAAAGTTGATTATCAAGTTTTAGTGTTTCGTCAGGTGATATATCTGATAAATTATAATTCTCTTGTTTTGTATCCATACTATTGTGATCCATTTATATAAATCCTTTCGATTTGGCTTTAAGTTTGAAACAATTTAATAGTAATAAATAAATTAAAAAATGTCAAGGTTATCTATTGACAAACCTAATAAGATTGTGTACAATTCAATTTAGAACAATACAAAAAATGAAAAAGAGAGGTTGAAGAATAGAAATGAAATTATATGATTATAATGTTAAAGATGCCAAAGGCAATATGGTTTCCATGAAAGACTATGAAGGAAAAGTTTTATTAATTATTAACTCAGCAACAGGTTGTGGTTTGACACCACAATATGATGGATTACAAAATCTGTATGATAAATACCAAACAAAAGGTTTTGAAATTCTAGATTTTCCATGTAATCAATTTGCAAATCAAGCGCCAGGAACGGAAGAAGAGATTAAGAGTTTCTGCCAGTCTAGATACGGTATAACGTTTAAGTTATTTTCAAAAATTGATGTTAATGGTAATAACGAAGATCCTTTATATACTTATTTGAAAAAGCAACAAGGTGGTGTACTTGGTTCAGCTATAAAATGGAATTTTACAAAATTCTTAGTTGATAAGAATGGAGTAGTAATCAAACGATATGCCCCTACTGTGAAACCAGAAAAAATTGAAGAGGACTTGGCAAAATTACTGAACTAGGAGGTTTAATTATGAATGTATATGATTTTAAAGTAAAAGAGAAATCAGGTAATGAGATTTCATTATCTGAGTATAAAGAAAAAGTAATGCTCATAATGAATTCTGCTACACAATGTGGATTTACACCACAATATGATGAATTACAGGATTTGTATGAAAAGTATCAAGAAGAAGGTTTTGTTATTTTAGATTTTCCATGTAATCAATTTGGAAATCAAGCTCCTGGCACAGATGATGAAATTGCAAGTTTTTGCGATACTACATTTGGTATTACATTTCCTATATTTTCAAAAACAGAAGTAAATGGTGAAAATGCACATCCACTATTTAAATTTTTAAAAGGTGAAAAAGGATTTGCTGGATTTGATGAAGAACATAAATTAACTGAGATTCTTAAAAAAATGATGTCAGAACAAGATCCGAATTACGAACAGGATCCAAGTATAAAATGGAATTTTACAAAGTTCTTAATCGACCGTAATGGTAATGTAGTAGAACGATTTGAGCCTACAGAATCGATTTATGTTATTGAAGAGAAAGTAAAAGCGTTATTATAATCTAATTATTTGCAGGGGATTTTGCAAAATAGCATATTTATAAATGAAGTTCTTGTTGCTATTTTACAAAATCCCCTTTTTGTTTACGGTGGTAGTAAAAAAGTATGTAAATGCCTATTTGATTATAGGATTCAAAACATAAAGTATATAGAAAATTATCATCTGATATAAAAACAGATCAGCTATAGAGCGAAAATATAAACAACTTATAAATAAATATGAAAAAAATAAAAAAAATCAAAAAAAAGTATTGACATATTAGAAATATATTAATATACTAAACAAATAAAAAATAAGCAAAGGCGCTGTAGACATTTAAGTCCACAGCGCTTTTTTTATTAAGGAGGGCTGTAGGATGCAGGAATTTTATTTATTATTCGAAAAACTTAAAATTGAATGTAATGTAAACGAACGAAAAAGAAAGGAATCTGACAGTAATCCTTAATGAAATACTCATGAGGAATGTGAAAAATTATGGAAGCAGAAAAAAGAAAATCAAACACAAAGGTGTGATTTATGTAGGATATTGTACATGAATCACACCTTTTTTATTAGGAGGGAAAAATATGTATTCATCAGTAAATATTATTTGGGTTTTGGTAGCAACTGCACTTGTATTCTTTATGCAAGCTGGATTTGCAATGGTTGAAACTGGTTTTACCAGAGCAAAAAATGCAGGAAATATTATCATGAAGAACTTAATGGATTTTTCACTAGGAACACCTATCTATTGGTTATTAGGATTTGGAATCATGTTTGGTGGAAGTGGTGCTCTAATTGGTGGATTTGATCCAATGGTAAAGGGTGATTATTCATCCATCTTACCGAGTGGTGTTACGTTAATGGCATTCTTAATATTTCAAACTGTTTTTTGTGCTACAGCAGCCACAATCGTTTCTGGTGCTATGGCTGAAAGAACAAAATTTTCATCTTATTGTATTTATAGTATGGTTATCAGTGCTATTATTTATCCTGTATCTGGTCATTGGATATGGGGTGGTGGCTGGTTAGCAGATTTAGGTTTCCATGATTTTGCTGGTTCTACAGCAGTTCATATGGTAGGTGGTGTAGCAGCCTTTATTGGTGCTAAATTCTTAGGACCACGTATTGGTAAATATGATAAAAATGGTAAATCAAAAGCAATCCCTGGTCACAGCTTAACACTTGGAGCATTAGGAGTATTTATCTTATGGTTCTGTTGGTTTGGATTTAATGGTGGTTCTACTGTTTCTGCAACAGGTGATGATGTATTAACATCTATGGGTAATATATTTGTTACTACTAATATGGCGGCTGCAGTAGCTACAGTAACTGTTATGTGTATTACATGGATTCGTTATAAAAAACCTGATGTATCTATGACATTAAATGGATCTTTGGCTGGTTTAGTTGCAATTACTGCTGGTTGTGATTTAGTAACACCATTTGGAGCAGCTATCATTGGTATTATTGCTGGTTTTGTAGTAGTATTTGGTATTGAATTTATTGATAAAGTTCTTAAAGTAGATGATCCAGTTGGAGCAGTTGGTGTTCATGGTTTATGTGGTGCAACTGGTACAATATTAGTTGGTTTATTCGCACAGGAAAGTGGTTTATTCTATGGTGGTGGAACAAAACTTTTACTTACTCAAATAATCGGTGTAATATCTGTAATGGCATGGGTTGCAGTTACAATATCAATTACATTCCTTATTATTAAACATACAATTGGACTTAGAGTATCAAAAGAAGAAGAAATAATGGGTCTTGATATTAAAGAACATGGATTAGTAAGTGCGTATGCAGATTTCATGCCTACAGTAGATTCATCTGATATAGGAAATTCAGCTCCATTTGTAGCGACTACAGTCGAAAAAGCAATTCCAGTTTCTAAGGTTGGATATACACCAAATACAGATGGACATAAATTAACTAAAATTGTTATTATTGCAAAACAAAGCAAATTCGAAGTGTTAAAAGAAGCTATGAATACCATTGGTGTAACCGGAATGACCGTTACTAACGTATTAGGTTGTGGAATGCAAAAAGGGTCTACGGAATATTACCGTGGTGTTCCACTAGAAATGAATTTACTACCAAAAGTAAAGGTAGAAATTGTTGTCTGTAAAGTTCCTGTAGATACAGTAATTGAGACTGCTAAAAAAGTTCTTTATACTGGAAGTATCGGTGATGGTAAAATCTTTGTATATGATGTTGAAAATGTTGTAAAAGTTCGAACTGGAGAAGAAGGTTGTGACGCTCTTCAAGATGAAGAATAAAGGGTAACGAATTAAATATTTAAAAAGGGATGTAAGTAAAAACTTATATCCCTTTTTAAATAAAAATAAATAGTTACATAATACGACTTTTGTATATTAAAAAACCTGCTGGAGAATCTATATAATAAGTTTTTATTATTAGGCAATTACGAAACATCAATTTAATAAAATTCTTGTTTGTAATTGACTAAATTATGAAAGAGCTAAGAAAGGTTTAATAATATGAAAGCTATCGTATATGAAGGATTGAAAAATGTAAAAATCAAGGATGTACCTGATGCTAAAATAGAGAAAGCAGATGATATTGTAGTCAGAGTGACATCAACTGCAATTTGTGGATCTGATTTGCATTTAGTACATGGTATGGTGCCCAATATGCCAAAAGGTTTTGTACTTGGTCACGAAACAATGGGCATAGTGGAAGAGTTAGGTAGTGATGTTAAAAAAGTGAAAAAGGGTGATCGAGTAATAGTTCCATTTCCGATTGCATGTGGACATTGTTGGTATTGTAAACATGACTTATGGAGTCAATGTGATAATTCCAATGATCATGGAGATTGTGGAGCTATATTTGGATACAGTAATACCTATGGTGGATATGATGGTGGGCAAGCAGAATACCTTCGAGTACCATTTGCCAATGTCGGTCCAACTGTAATTCCAGAGGAGTTAACAGATGAACAAGTTCTGTTCTTAACGGATGTATTACCGACTTCCTATTGGGGAGTAGATATGGGAGGAGTTAAGAAGGATGATGTAGTAGTAATATTAGGCTGTGGTCCAATTGGATTAACTACAATCAAATGGGCAGCGCTAAAAGGTGCAAAACGAATCATAGCAGTGGATTATATCGGATATCGCTTAGAACATGCGAAAAAGTATAATGGGGTAGAAGTCATAAACTTTGAACAACATGAAGATACTGGTGAATATATTCATGAGATTACTCATGGCGGTGCAGATGTGGTAATTGATTGTGTTGGTGTTGATGGTAAAATGACAACATTTGAAAAAGTTGAAACGTTATTAAAATTACAAGGTGGATCCAAGTCAGCAATTGAAATCGCTACTCAAGCAGTGCGAAAAGGTGGAACTGTTATGCTGGTTGGCGTTTATGGTACTAGATATAATATGTTTCCTTTAGGAGATTTCTTTGCAAAGAATATTACACTAAAAATGGGGCAATGTCCTGTTCATACCTATGTAGATCCAATTCTAAAATTAATAAAAGAAGGTAAATTTGATCCAACCGATATTATTACTCATAAACTATCTCTTAGTCAAGGTGAGCAAGGGTATGAAATATTTGATAAAAAGGAAGATAATTGTATTAAAGTGGTTTTAAAACCATAAATTATAAACTGATAATAAATATCGTTGTATACAAAGCAGTGTGCATGTGAAAAGCCACTGCTTTTGTTTTTTATATTATTATTATTATTATTATTATAAATGTAACTGTAGGGTTAAAATAAAATTTAATATAATTTAATTTTTATTAAATAGGATTTGACTATAAGTATCGTTAGTAATTGCTCGTTGCGAAATGTTATAGATAATCGAATTTATCCTATAAAATGATTTTTCCTGGATTAAGTTGCCATAAAGGCATGATTCAACTATAAAATTGTATTAATTATAGGATAAATGATTAAATATTTGAAGTATAGCAATTGCCTATAATATCACAATAGATAGGGGGATTAATATGAAAATAAAAAAAATAATGCTTGGATTATTATTCTTATCCGGAATTGTACTATTCGGATGTCAAAAGAAAGAAGTGAACAGTGATATTGTTGTAACGGTAGCAAATGAAACAGAAATAGCAGATAGTACTAGTAAAATTAAAGATCCTGTAGAAATATTAGTTGGTGCAGCTGCTAGTCTAAAAAATGTAATGACAGATATAGAAAAAGTATATAAAGAGAAGTATCCAAACGTATCCATCACATTCACTTTTGGTAGTTCGGGATCCTTACAGCAACAAATTCAGGAAGGAGCTAATATAGATGTGTTTTTATCTGCAGCACAAAAGCAGATGGAGACTTTAATCAATGATGACTTGATTGAAGTTGAGAGCAAAAAAGATATCATAGAGAATAAAATTGTACTTATCGTTCCAAGTGACTCTAAATTGAATATTACCAATTTTGCAGATATAGTATATGCCAAAACAATTGCACTCGGTGACCCTGCTAGTGTACCAGTCGGGCAATATGCAGAAGAAATTTTTAATTTCTTAAATATCCTAGATCAAGTGAAAGAAAAAGCTACCTATGGAAAAGATGTAACGGAAGTACTAACTTGGGTTAAAACCGGAAATGCAGATGCCGGTTTAGTATATATGAGCGATGCAATCACAGAAAATACAGTTAAAATTAAAGCAGAAGCACCAGAAGATAGTTATAGCAGAGCCATTTATCCAGCCGCTGTTGTTAAGGCTACAAAAAATTCAGTCGCTTCACAGAACTTTGTCGATTTTCTAGTAACAGCAAAAGCACAAGATATTTTTAAGAAATATGGTTTCTTGCCGATTGAATAAACTGGAGGTGATTTTTGTTGGATTGGTCTCCACTAATAATTTCAATGAAGACTGCTATGGTTTCTACATTCATTACTTTTTTTATAGGAATTTTTACAGCTAGAAAAGTAATGAAAATGAAGGCTAAACTGGCATTGTTTTTTGATGGATTATTTACTATTCCATTAGTTTTACCACCAACAGTGGTAGGATTTTTCTTGCTTTTGTTATTTGGTAAACGCGGAGTGATAGGAAAATTTCTAATTCATATTAATATTCAGGTTATATTTACCTGGGGTGCAACTGTGATAGCAGCGACGGTAATAGCATTTCCTTTAATGTATCGATCGGCAAAAGCTGCGTTTGAACAGGTTGATATTAATTTAATCAATGCCGCGAAAACCTTAGGGATGGCGGATTTTAAAATATTTTGGAAACTCATTATGCCATTATCATTACCTGGAATTATATCTGGTGGAATCTTATCCTTTGCAAGAGCCTTAGGTGAATTTGGAGCAACTTTAATGATAGCTGGTAACATTCCAAAGGTTACACAGACTATGCCCTTATCGATTTATATGGCAATCCAAGGGGGTGAAATGGATATGGCAGGAATCTGGGTTACTGTTATTGTGTGCATTTCTTTCTTTGTAGTGATTTTAATGAATAATTATAAATTCATTCATAAAATAATATCAAAAAGAAGGGATAAAAATGAGCTTATATGTTGATATAAGAAAGAATTTTAAGGACTTTCATTTAGATGTTAAATTTCATATTAATGGACAACGTTTAGGGGTACTTGGTCCTTCTGGTTGTGGAAAAAGTATGACTTTAAAGTGTATAGCTGGAATTGAAAAGCCAGATCAAGGAATCATTATATTAAATGACCGAGTTTTATTTGATTCAAAGAAAGGGATACATATACCACCACAAAAAAGAAACGTAGGGCTTTTATTTCAAAATTATGCTCTTTTTCCCAATATGTCAGTAAGAGAAAATATAGGAATAGGTATACGGAATAAAAGTGAAAAAAGTAAAATTATAAACAAGATGCTCATTTTATTTCGGTTACAGGAAATACAGAATCTATATCCAAGTCAATTATCCGGTGGACAGCAACAAAGAGTGGGTATTGCTAGGATATTAGCATATCAACCAGAAATCTTAATGCTTGATGAACCTTTTTCAGCTTTAGATAGTTTTTTAAAAGAACAATTACAACAAGAATTATTTGATGTTTTAAACGAATACATAAAAGATGTGATACTAGTTAGTCACAATAGAGATGAATTATATCATTTGTCTGAGTCTTTAATGGTTATGGAAAAGGGGCATATAATCGCGGTGGGACCAACCATAGATGTATTTAAGAATCCAGGGTATGTAGCAGCGGCTAGATTAACTGGGTGTAAGAATATAGTAAGAGTTAAAAAGGTAGATGATAGAACAGTTTTTGTAATGGATTGGAATGTTACTTTAAATACCAATACAGTAATTGAAAATACAATCCAGTTCATAGGAATAAGAGCTCATGATATAAATATTGGATTCGGTCCAAAACAAGATAACAACATGAAAGTGAAACTAAAAGGAATGACAGATAAACCTTTTGAAAAAAATATTATACTTTCCAGTTCAAATGGAACGGATAATAACACCATATGGTGGAAAGTTTCCATAAAGGATTGGGAAGAAAGGTTATTTCGTCAAATACCAGACTACATTTTTATACCAAAGGAGAGTATATTACTTTTAAAGTAAGTATTTAGACGATATGTATTTATACAAGGAATAGTGAAATATTTATCAAAAATAATGCTAATTGATAAAAATTATTGACAATTTGATGCATTGCGTAACCAATATTTTAATGATAGAATTCTACACATAGAAATTACAGGCACCAAGATTCCTGAATATGTAAGTACTGAATTTCTAGTTTTGGATTTATATTGCATGTACTCTTTTAGACAGAGACGTCATTACTTCTAGTAGTGGCGTCTTTTTTGTTACATGAAACTTTTATCAGAATAAGGAGGAAGTCATTATGAGACAGGTCGCAATTTATGGAAAAGGTGGAATTGGAAAATCTACCACAACTCAGAATTTAACAGCAGGTTTAGGTGAAATGGGTAAAAACATTATGATTGTTGGATGTGACCCAAAAGCAGATTCCACAAGACTTATACTTGGTGGATTAGCACAGAAAACAGTACTTGATACACTTCGTGAAGAAGGAGAAGATATTGACCTTGATTTTATTATGAAACGAGGATTTTCTAATATTCGTTGTGTAGAATCTGGTGGTCCAGAACCAGGTGTTGGATGTGCAGGTCGTGGTATTATTACTTCTATTAACCTGTTAGAGCAGTTAGGCGCTTACACCGATGATCTTGACTATGTATTTTATGACGTATTAGGTGATGTTGTTTGTGGTGGATTTGCAATGCCAATTCGTGAAGGGAAAGCGCAAGAAATCTATATCGTTGCATCTGGTGAAATGATGGCTTTATATGCAGCGAACAACATATCAAAAGGTATTCAAAAATATGCATCCAGTGGTGGAGTAAGACTTGGCGGAATTATTTGTAACTCTAGAAAAGTAGATGGTGAAGCTGATTTAGTAGAAGCTTTTGCAAAAGAGTTAGGTTCTCAGATGATACACTTTGTACCTAGAGATAACATGGTTCAAAGAGCTGAAATTAATAAGAAAACAGTAATCGATTATGATCCAACTGCATTACAAGCAGATGAATACCGAGCATTAGCACAAAAAATTGATGGAAATGATATGTTTGTTATACCAAAGCCAATGAAACAGGAACGATTAGAAGAAATACTTATGGAACATGGAATCTTAGATATTTAAATTAACGGAGGTGGAATCATGTTATTAGTAAGAGCGATTATCAGACCAGAAAAAGTAGGCATTGTATTATCAGAATTATTATCAGCAGGGTATCCAGCAGTTACAAAATTGGATGTATATGGACGTGGAAAGCAAAAAGGTGTTAAAGTTGGTGAAATCTATTATGATGAAATACCAAAGGAAATGTTATTAATTGTTGTAGAGGATGCAGATAAAGATGATGTGGTTAAAATCATTATGAAATATGCAAGAACTGGAGAAAATGGACATTTTGGTGATGGTAGAATCTTTATAAGCCCTGTAGAAGAAGCGTATACCATTAGTACTAAGAAAAAAGGACTATAGGAGGGAGTATATGAAAGAAGTAATGGCAATTGTAAGGCAAAATAAAGTCAATGCCACAAAAGATGCGTTGGCTAACGCTGGTATACCAGCCTTTACTTGTAGAAAAGTGTTAGGTAGGGGAAAAAAATTAATTGACATGACACTACTTCGTTCTATTGTGGATTCTGGTGATATTCCAGTGGATTCTTCTGGTGAATACCTTTCTGAAACCACTAGATTGATATCAAAAAGAGTATTTAACATTATTGTAGATGATGGAGATGTAGAAACTGTGATTAAAACAATTATGGATGTAAATTCCACAGGTAACCCTGGAGATGGTAAGATTTTTGTTTTACCAATATTGGAAAATTACCGAGTTCGTAATGGTGAATCGACGGTGGAGACTTATTAACAAATAGGAGGTGACTTATATGAGTGTGACGGAAAAAGTGATAGATCAGTATAGTTCAAGAGTTTATAAAAATCGTAAAGAACATATCGTTGAAGTGGATGAGAACGCAAGTAACCAAATTGCTGCCAATGTTCGAACCATACCAGGTATTATTACGCAACGAGGATGTTGTTATGCAGGATGTAAAGGTGTAGTGTTAGGGCCAATCAAAGATGCTTTAACCATTGTTCATGGTCCAATCGGATGTGCTTATTATACTTGGGGAACAAGAAGACATAAAGGGAAAAAAGAAGAAGGCATCGATAATTATCTACAATATTGCTTTTCAACCGATATGCAGGAGCCAGATATTGTATTTGGCGGAGAGAAAAAATTAAAAAAGTCTATTGATGAAGCCATGGATTTATTCCATCCTTCCACTATCTTAATATGTTCCACATGTCCAGTCGGTTTAATTGGTGATGATATTCATGCGGTTGCAAAATGGGCGGAACAAGAATACGGTATTAAGTGCATTGCGTTTAGTTGTGAAGGTTATAAAGGTGTAAGCCAATCAGCAGGGCATCATATAGCTAATAACCAATTAATGAAATTCGTTATTGGTGAAGGTGACCGTGAAATTAAGAATAAATTCTCTGTTAATATTCTTGGTGAATACAACATCGGTGGTGACGGTTGGGAAACAGAGCGTATCTTAAAGAGAATTGGATATGAAGTAGTTGCAACCTTTACAGGGGACAGCAGCATCGATGATTTAAAGAATGCTCATTTAGCAAACTTAAGTTTAGTGCAATGTCATCGTTCCATTAATTATATTGCTGAGATGATAGAAACCAAGTACGGTATTCCATGGATGAAAGTAAATTTTATTGGAGTAAAAGGTACCATAGAAACATTAAGAAATATTGCAAAATATTTTAATGATCCAGAATTAACTGAAAGAACAGAAGCAGTCATAGCAGATGAATTAGGATTAATCCAGGATGATATCTCGTATTACAAGAGTAAATTAAAAGGTAAAACGGCTGCCATATATGTTGGTGGTTCCAGAGCACATCATTATCAACATTTATTACATGACTTAGGAGTTCATACTATATTAGCTGGTTATGAATTTGGTCACAGAGATGAATACGAAGGTCGTGAAGTATTACCTTTTATCAAGCCAGATGCAGATAGTAAGAATATTGAATCCATAACAGTAGAACCAGACCCAGCTAAATACCATGTGTATTTATCAGAAGAAGACTTAGATAAATTAAAAGAAGAAAAACTCATCGATTATTACGGTGGTATGGTAAAAGATATGCAAAATGGAACTTTTATGGTGGATGATTTAAATCATTTTGAAACGGAAGAGTTCTTAAAATTATTAAAACCAGATATCTTTTTCTCAGGTATCAAAGACAAATTCGTAGCACAAAAAGCAGGTATCTTATCGAGACAATTACATTCCTATGATTACAGTGGACCTTATGCTGGATTTAGAGGAGCCGTTAATTTCGCAAGAGATATTACAATGGGAATTTATACTCCTGCTTGGAGTTACGTAAAAGCTCCATGGAAAACTGCTCCCATATTAGAAGGCACGTTAGGAGGTAGTGAAGCATGTTAGATTATACAAAAAAAGAAAAATATGAAAGAAGTGCATTAAGAGTTAATCCTGCAAAAACATGTCAACCAGTAGGTGCAATGTATGCAGCACTCGGTGTTCATGAATGCATGCCACACAGTCATGGTTCCCAAGGCTGTTGTGCATTCCACAGAATGTTTTTAACCAGACACTTTAAAGATCCGGCAATGGCGTCCTCTAGTTCCTTTACTGAGGGCGCTTCTGTTTTTGGTGGGGGAAGTAATCTAAAAACAGCTGCTAAAAATATATTTGATATTTATAATCCTAAAATTATTGCAGTTCATACTACCTGTCTTTCAGAAACCATCGGTGATGATTTAAATGCTTTAATTCAAGGTATTGATATACCCGAAGGAAAGTACATGGTACACACCAATACTCCAAGTTACAAAGGTTCTCACATTACTGGTTTTAGTAATATGGTAGCAAGTTTTATTAAGTATCTATCGGAGTCAAGTGGTAAGACAAACGGCAAAGTAGCGATAATGCCAGGTTTCATTAATCCAGGAGACATGAGAGAGTTAAAACGAATTGCTGCTACCATGAGTGCAAAATACACCATGTTGCCAGATACTAGTGGCGTGTTTGACAGCCCAATGACTGGAACCTTTAACATGTATCCAAGTGGTGGAACAACTGTGGAAGAAATTATAGAGTTAGGGGATTCATCTCTTACCTTAGCATTTGGAAAATTTGCAAGTGAAGCTCCTGCGGAAGCTTTAGAGAAAAAGTGTGGTGTACCTTACAAAATGTTACCACTACCAATAGGAATCGCTAGAACAGACGAATATATAATGGCTCTTCAAAGCTTTGTAAAAGTAGAAGTACCCTATTCATTAGATGAAGAACGTGGTCAATTAGTGGATATTTTAATCGATATTCATCCTTATACTTACAATAAAAAGGTAGCTATTTTTGGAGATCCAGATACGGTTCTTGGAATTACTGAGTTTGTACTTGAAATGGGTATGATACCAAAATATGTGGTAACAGGAACTCCAGGAGAGAGTTTTACAGATGCAGCAGAAGAATTATTTGGAAAATTTGGAATGGAAGGTTGTATTGCAAAAGCATCTGGTGATTTATATGAATTGCATCAATGGATTAAAGAAGAAGGAGTAGATTTACTAATTGGAGGTACTCATGGTAAGCATATTGCTAGAGCAGAAGACATTCCATTTGTACGTGCAGGCTTCCCTATTATTGATCGTTATATCCATTCCTATTTACCGTTAGTTGGATATAAAGGCGGAATGCGATTAGCAGAATTAATTACCAATGCACTTATGGATCGTTTGGACAGAGATAGTTTAGAGGAAGATTTCGAAATGGTCATGTGATATAGTCAATTGCGAAACTGGTTGTTTTACGAATTTAGCATACCATTAATACGAATTTTCTAGCTTCAGTTGCCAAAGGCTGGCAAGATTCAGCTAGAAAACACGTATCAATGGCATGCTAAATAAGGAAGTCTTTGAGTTTCGCAATTGCCTAATTGATGGCTGTAAAAAGTAGCGAAACACATTAGTTTATCGAATTAGCAAACCATTAATATGAATTTTCTAGCTTCAGTTGCCCTAGGCTGGCAAGATTCAGCTATAAAATTGTATTAATGGCATGCTAAATAATAAAGTTTTTGAAGTTTCACAATTGTCTAATTAGATTCTGGTGTCAAAAGCCCTTCAGCAAGTTTAGTGAGTCAATTTGCACAATCACATATTTAAAAGGGCGTGATGTAGACAAGAAATTAGTGAGCAACTGTTATGAAGTCGTTGGTACTTAGACCCTGTATTATAGGGTCTTATGTACCATTACGAACTTCATCAAGCGAGAGCGTGTTGCGAACTAACTTCTTGTGTACATCATGCATAGTAAAACTAGCATTGTGCAAATTGACGTATATTAATTTTAATATGGGCTTTTGACACTGGTAGCTTTAGTTAATGGGAAAGGAAGGTATCTTATGGAACATGCAAGCGTATTAGATGAAAGAAAGGAATTTATATTACAGAAAGGCGGCTGTGCAGGGAATGGATTAAGGTGCGATTCCAATAGTATATCTGGTTCTATAAGTCAAAGAGCTTGTGTTTATTGTGGAGCAAGAGTTGTACTAAATCCCATCACAGATGCATTTCATATTGTTCATGGGCCAATTGGGTGTGCTAGTTATACCTGGGATATTAGGGGGAGTTTAACAAGTGGAGATGATTTGTATCGTAATAGTTTTTCTACAGATTTAAAGGAAGCGGATGTTATATTTGGTGGTGAAAAAAGATTATTGGCTGCAATTGAAGAAATCGCAGAAAAGTATCACCCAAAACTTATATTTGTCTATGCTACATGTATTGTAGGAGTCATTGGTGATGACGTGGATGCCTTATGTAAGGTTATGTCAGAAAAGTATAATATGCGTGTTATACCAGTTAAAGCACCCGGGTTTTCTGGGAATAAATCCGTTGGATACCGCTTAGCATGTGATGCGATTATGAATTTAATCTCTGTGCATAAGCCAGAAAAAAGATACGGTATTAATATATTAGGTGATTTTAACTTAGCAGGGGAGTTGTGGATTGTTAAGGAGTATATGAAGAAAATCGGAATTCCAGTCATATCAACCATAACAGGTGATTCCAGTTATGAGAATTTAATTCAAGCACCTTCTGCAACGCTTAATATTGTGCAATGTGCTGGTTCAAGTACTTATCTTGCGAATCGAATGGAAGAGGAAATGGGTATTCCTTATATTAAGATAAGTTTTTATGGAATCGAAGATACCACGAATTCCTTGATTCGAATCGCAGAAGCATTAAAAGACAGGGAAGCTAGAGAAAAGGCAATTGCTTTTACAAAAAAAGAATCTGAAAAATTACAAGACTTTCTAGAAAAATATAAAAGAAATCTGAAAGGAAAAAAAGCTGCAATCTACGTAGGAGGTGGATTCAAAGCTATTTCCCTTATTAAGCAATTTAAATCCCTTGATATTGAAACTGTAGTTGTGGGTACACAAACAGGAAAAAAAGATGATTATGAGATGATAGAAAGTATTGTGAATAAAGATACAGTCATATTAGATGACACCAATCCAGCTGAATTAGAAAAGTTCATGAAAGAAAGAAATGCAGATATTTTAGTTGGTGGGGTAAAAGAAAGACCATTAGCCTATAAGCTTGGAATTGCATTTTGTGACCATAATCATGAAAGAAAGCATCCATTATGTGGTTTTGATGGAGTCGTTAATTTTGTAGAAGAAATTAATAGGAGTATAAATAATCCTGTGTGGAAGTATATGGAGGTAGACCTATGAGAGGAAATTTAGTGAATTTAACAGTGAATCCATGTAATATGTGTATGCCACTAGGCGCAGTTACTGCTTTCTATGGAATTAAAAAATCTATGACAATATTACACGGGTCCCAAGGTTGTAGTACTTATATTAGAAGACATATGGCTACCCATTATAATGAACCAATTGATATTGCTTCTTCCTCTTTAACCGAAGAGGGTACTGTATACGGTGGGGAAGTGAATCTAAAAAAAGGACTCAAGAATCTAATTCAAGTATATGAACCAGAAGTGATTGGTGTTGCAACCACATGTCTTGCTGAAACCATTGGAGAAGATATCAATAGAATCATAGACAACTTTTATAAGGAAAATCCTGAATATAGATCCATAAAAATTATTCCTGTTTCCACAGCTGGATATGCTGGAACTCAATTTGAAGGTCATATGAAGGCACTATATAGTATTGTACAAAATATAGAAATGGTAGAAACAAAACATGATGCTATTAATATCATTACAAGTTCTATATCACCTGCTGATACCAGATATCTAAAAGAGTTATTAGGGATGTTTTCCATACAGTATATATTATTACCAGATATTTCAGAGAATTTAGATGATATTTATCAGTCTGAATACAATCGGTTACCAATGCATGGTACTAATATAAAAGATATCAGTAAAATGGCTGGTTCAAAAATGACCATAGAATTGAGCAGTTTTACAGATTCTAAATATTCAATAGCGGAATATCTATATTCAAACTATGGAGTACCTTTTCATAAATGCAATCTACCAATTAGCATAAGAGATAATGATCAGCTTATAAAGGTTTTAGCCGAAATAACAAAGCAAAGTATTCCAGAGAAATTAAGTAAAGAGCATGGCAGATTTAAGGATGCCATGATAGATTCACATAAAGTGAATGGGCAAGTAAAAGCAGCAATTTATGGCGAACCAGATTTTGTTTATTCCACTGTGCGTATGTGCGTAGAAAACGGCATTATGCCTTTGATTGTTGCTACTGGTACGAAATCATCCAAATTTAAAGAATTGGTTGAAGTTGAAATAAAAGAATTGGCAGATAATTATTTCTATGATAGTTATAAAATCTTTGATGAAGTTGACTTTCAAACCATAGAAGAAAACATAAGAAAAATGCAGGTGAATGTATTAATTGGTAATTCAGATGGGAGAAGAATATCAGAAAAGTTAGGAGTGCCACTTGTTAGAAGAAGCTTTCCGATTCATGACAGAGTTGGTGGTCAAAGACTCAGTACATTAGGGTATTCAGGTTCGTTAACATTCCTTGATGAGATTTCCAATGGAATACTTTCTAGAATTGAAACAGGGTTTCGAGATAGTTTATATAAGAAGTATTTTGGAGATACGAAAGAAGAAATTCAAGTAAAAAATATCAAAGGCACTTTAATAAAAGATGATAATAAGGAACAAGAAAATAATCAAATAATTCAACCATCAAACCATAATACAAATCTACGTAGTAATGATATTAACACTTTAGAGAATTGTAATAGTAATAGGAAAGAACAAAGCGGTATATTAGATGAACATTCTGATATACCTAATTCCATTACTGAAGAATTTATCAATGAAGAAACTTTTTCTGAAAAGAACTTAATTCAAAAGTTCAAGAATGAAATGACTATTGATGAAAAAATAAAGAATGAAATGACTATTGATGAAAAAATCAAGAATGAAAAGACTATAGATGAAAAGGTTAAGAATGAAAAGACTATAGATGAAGAGATCATGAATAAAAAGACTATAAATGAAATGTTCGTTGAAGAAAATACCAGTGAAGAGAAGAATATTGTAAGAAAAACCATGGATGAAAAGACAAAGACACATCCTTGTTATAATTGTGGAGCACATGATTACGCCAGAATGCATCTTCCTATCGCACCAAAATGTAATATAAGCTGTAATTACTGCTTACGAAAATATGATTGTCCAAATGAAAGCAGACCAGGCGTTACAACAACAGTATTAAAACCAGAAGAAGCTTATTTAAAATACTTGGAAGTAAAGAAAAAGGTTTCTAATCTGTCTGTAGTAGGTATTGCAGGACCTGGAGATGCTTTAGCAAATTTTGAAGAAACCAAAGAAACGCTAAGGTTAATACGTGAACAGGATAAGGAAGTAACATTTTGTTTATCCACCAATGGGTTAATGCTTCCGCAGTATGCAAATGATTTAATCGAACTTGGAGTGAGTCATATTACGGTTACCATGAATGCAATTGATCCTGTAATTGGTGCTAAGATATACTCTTTTGTTGATTACATGGGGACTAGATATTATGGCGAAACAGCAGCTACCATTTTAATGACCAATCAGCTGGCGGGAATACGAATGTTAACGGAAAAGGGTATTATCTGCAAAGTAAATATCGTAATGTTAAAAGGAATTAATGATTATCATATTCCAACTGTAGTGAAAAAGGTAAAAGAACTTGGTGGAACAATTACAAATATCATGCAGATGATACCGGTGAAAGGAAGTGTTTTTGAAGATTTACCGTTAGTGAGTAATTTAGAAATTATGGTAATGCGAAAAGAATGTGGAGAAACCATGAAACAAATGTATCATTGTAAACAATGTCGTGCTGATGCAATCGGTACCTTAGGAAATGATATTTCCATAGAATTTAATGCTTGTCATAAAGAAACAGAGATACATAGTGAGATAGATGTAGAGCAACATAAAGAGAAAGATAGTAAGGAAAATCAAGAAAAAGGGAATGAAAATAATATAGATAAGTTGCATATTGCAGTAGCCACAATAAGTGGTATGGTTGTTGATCAGCATTTTGGCCAGGTGTCTGAGTTTTATGTTTATGAATATTTTGCAGGCAATGCAGTATTTAAGGAAAGAAGGTCAGTAGATAAGTATTGCAATGGAAATGAAGAATGTGATAATAACGAAGACAGGATATCGGCAATTATTAAAACAATTGAAGATTGTAATGCTGTGGTTGCCATGAGAATAGGGGATGCACCGAAGGTTAAACTGCAAAATCAGGGTATCAGAGTATTTACAACTTATGACCGAATTGAAGATTCTGTTAAAAAAATTGCTAGCGAATTTAAATCTAATATAGAAAGAAACAATTAATAATTGAGGTAAATAAATTAGGATATTCCATGCTTAAATTGATTCACATTCATTAAAATAGTATACGATTAGTGGAGATTACAGTGTTTCGGTGGAAAGGAGGTTTCATATGATAAATCTAAAGCATCATATATTTGTCTGTACTAGTTGTAGAATTAACGGACAGCAAAAAGGCTTTTGCTATTCTAAAAACTCAGTGGATATTGTGCAAAAATTCATAGAAGAAATCAATGATAGAGATTTAAATGGAGATATTATGGTTACTAATACGGGATGTTTTGGTATCTGCGAGAAAGGACCAATTGCAGTAGTATACCCAGAAGGTAAGTGGTATTACAATCTTACAGAAGATGATGTAGAAACCATACTAGATGAATATAATTCATAAAAGATCTAGTATAGAAAATAGAGAAAAATTAAGTCATAACATTTAAACCAAGGGGAGATGGCAGATTGATTAAAATAGTCGATAATACTTTGACATCTTTTGATGGCTGTCTGCCATCAAAAGGGGATTTACATACTTTTTGTGAGTTACTAATAAGTATAGGTGTTGACATGATTGAAATGTCTATACCAGTTTATGAAAAAATGGAGTATTTACCTAAAATGGGTAGATATATATTAAACATTCATTTTCCTGATGAAATGTTGTTATATCCAGGGTTCTATCGATATACTTGTCGCCAGGATGATAATGTAGATGGCATTATTCATGAAATCCAATTGAATGATACCAGAGAAATTGTAAAGCTCAGAGCACAAACACGTGGTAGGGAATATCGCATTATTGGCTTAGATGACTTATTATGCGGAACTTTTGATAAGACAATGAGTGAGATGAATAAGAACCTAGCAAATAGTAAAATCAATTTCTGCCCAGAAAATTCCTACGGTTGTGCAAGTGCTTTGGCGGTACAATGGCTACTAAACTTCGGTGATGATGTAACAACTAGTTTCGCTGGGGTTAAAAATAATGCTGCTACAGAAGAAGTAATAATGGCATTAAGGTTACAGGTAAGACATAAAATAAATCGGGATTTATCAAAACTGCCAGAAATAACGAAGATATATGAAAAGATAACAGGTACTACAATTGGGAATAAAAAACCAATTATCGGTAAAAACATATTTAAAGTAGAAGCAGGAATCCATGCAGATGGCTTAAAGAAAAATCCAGCAACTTATGAAGCGTTTGAACCAAGTTTAGTTGGTTGCAAATCAGAAATCGTAATCGGAAAACATTCTGGAACAAAATCAATAAAATTAAAACTAGAAGAAATGGATTTTCCTATTCCTAATGATGAAATAATAGAAAAGATTTTAAATGAAGTAAAACGTATATGTACTGAAAATAGAAAGAGTCTTAGGGATGATGAATTTATAGGGCTGGTAACAGAGGTGATTGAGATTGAAGGAGTATAAATATATTGTTGATACTACTTTAAGGGATGGGGAACAAAGTCCAGGGATAGCGTTAAAACCAGAAGACAAATTAAAAATAGCAAAATTACTAGATTCCATCGGCGTATATGAGATAGAAGCAGGTGTTCCTTGTTTAAGTAAAATGGAGATGGAAGGAATCTGTCAGATACTTGATAATAGAATTCATTCTAAAATATCCGTATGGAGTAGGATGAATGTAATGGATGTGAAACATTCTATTTCATGTAAACCAGATATCATTCACATTGGTATGCCAGTATCCTATATCCAAATTTACAATAAGTTAAAGAAAAATAAGGTTTGGGTGCTAAAAAGAATTTTAGAGTGTGTTGATATAGCAAAAATGAGCGATATTGATGTAACTGTTGGCTTTGAAGATGCATCTAGATCTGATATTGGATTTCTTCTCAGCCTAATTAAGGAACTAAAAAACTCTGGGGTTAATACCATACGAATCGCAGATACGGTTGGTGTACTGACTCCTAATCGGACCAAAGAAATCATAGAGACAATTAAATCCCATTCAGATATAAAAATTGAAATTCATGTGCACAATGATTTAGGAATGGCAGTTGCAAATTCAATCATCGGAGCCAAAGCAGGAGCAGAATACATAGATTGCACTTTATTTGGAATTGGCGAACGTACTGGGAATTGTAACTTTTATGATTTTGTCCATGCAAGTGAATCCATATTTGATTTTGCTATGAGTAAAAGCCAGATAAGAAATGTTGAAGCATTAAGTTATCAGGAATTAAAAGGTGCAATGTAGTTATCTATAAAATCACTAAGCTTAGTTATAGAAGGAATAAATAACAAATTCTAATTGGAAATATATACATCAATTTGTTAAGTTTAAGTTATAAACTTTTATAAGGAGATTGATGAATATAAAAACATTTGGAAGAAAATATAAAATATAATATTATTAATATATTTAAAACATATAAAAATAAATATATTAAAAAAATAAAAATATGAACTGTACCCCTTGTCAAGGACATTTAAAAAAAGAAAGGCACCTAATTTTTGGACACTTTCACTTAACTAGTACCTTGATTTTATACACTGTATTG
>JARBTX010000115.1 GCA_029239975.1 Anaerocolumna sp. | reverse complement strand
AGGTTGTGGAAGCATAGCAATGGCATCCGCCTCTTCACTAAATAAAGCTGCAACTTCAGTTGCTTCTGATTTATATTCGATGGTTACATCCTTTTCTGGATCAATACCATAAGAAGATAATAAGTAATTTAGTGTATATTCTGGTGTTGTACCCTTACCAGTGGAATAGATTGTTTTACCTTTTAAATCTTCTACACTCTTAATCTCATCACCAGTTTCTAATATGTATAACACACCTAATGTATTAATTCCGGCTACTTTTAAGCCACCTTTTGATTTGTTATATAATACAGCTGCTAAATTACATGGTATTGCTGCAATATCATAATCACCTTTTATGATTCCTGCTGTTATTTCATCTGCTGCACCAGCAATTGTAAATTTATAGTCATTTGCAGCAACACCCTCCTTGGCATCTTCCATCACTTTTACTAATCCCATGGATGTTGGTCCTTTTAAAGATGCAATAGTTACTTCAATTTTTTCTTTATTTTCTGTATCACTCGTTGTGTTACCATCCGTTGCTGTAACACTTTCTGATGTGGTTGTATCATCTGTCGTCTCTGTATCCGCTTCTGTACTATCAGGTGTAGATTGTTCATCATTCACACTATTAGTATTACTTCCTGATACATCTGCTTTATCTTCTTTTTTACCACATGCCACTAACATGGACATACATAAAGCAGCAATAAGTATTATTGATAACATTTTTTTCATAACTTTTTCTCCTTATTATTTCATTTTAGATAATTGCGAAACATCAAAGATTTCTTTCCATATTGATTATACTTTACTTTCCATTTTTAGAATAAACCGTTTTA
This sequence comes from Anaerocolumna sp., assembly GCA_029239975.1. Classification (GTDB taxonomy): domain Bacteria; phylum Bacillota; class Clostridia; order Lachnospirales; family Lachnospiraceae; genus Anaerocolumna. Next base: position 13,358 of record JARBTX010000115.1, on the reverse strand, counting down.
ACACTAATACCATCTAACATGCCCAACTTACCTGATAAGGAACTTATAACATTATTTGGAGCATCAATAACAATACTTATAATACTTACTTGTTTTTCTCTGTAGGGAATACCCATTCTACCTACTATATATTGACCATATTCGTGTAGGATTAGGTTCACTTGTTCTACAATATCTGTATTCTCTACGATTATTCCAATTAGTGCAATTCTAGTTTCCATTGTCATTACCCCCGTGACGAAAAAAATAAGCCCCTAATTAACGTAATATAGGGGACAGTAAATAATCATAAATCACCGCCTTCCCACTTGGGATACCCCTTATGCCTTAGAACGATTCTCTTTATTAAAATTGTTATTAACGTCTTTTTTTAGGTTTTCCTTCCAATTGACTACTAGATTTTACCACTTGGTAACTAGTATGTAAAGTAAAGTTTTATGAATTTATCTTTGATATTCTAATGATTTTTTCAATTATCTTTAGAAATTCTTTCGAATTTTAAAAACCTTCTCTTTAGATTTTTCCTTTAAGATATATTCAACGTACAGATTAAACAGAAAGGAACGGCTTCAAACTATTTGAAACCAGAACATATGAGATGGGGATTCATGAATTATCCAGTTATTTTAATCAATATGGCGTAATTGTAATTTTTGTTATTGTACTGCTAGAATATCTAAATTTACCTGGATTTCCAGCAGGAGTAATTATGCCCCTTGCAGGAGTTTGGGCTTCATCTGGAAATATTAATTTCGGCCTTGTTCTCTTTTTATCAGTACTTGCAGGGCTTTGTGGCAGTTGGATTTTATATTTATTAGGAAAATTAGGTGGTGAGATTTTCTTAACTAAATATGTGAAACGTTTTCCAAAACAAAAACCTATCATTGATCAAACCATAAATCGAATTAAGGATAAAGGATATCTCGGTGTTTTTATATGTAAATTAATTCCCGTTATCCGAACTGTTATCTCAATTCCAGCTGGTGTATTAAAAATGGATTTCATAGGATATACCTTTTTCTCCATGTTAGGAATTACATTATGGAATTTGATTTTCATTGGATTAGGATATTTCTTAGGTGAACCTGTTATAAACGTACTTTCTTAAAGGATATACAATTATAAATCGATTGGAGGTTAATAATTAATGAAAATTGCAATGTTTACAAATAATTATAAACCATTTGTTGGCGGCGTCCCAATTTCAATTGAGCGATTAGCAAATGGATTACGTAAGTTTGGCCATACCGTATATATATTTGCACCAAGTTATGAAAACCAAGTAGACGATGAATATATCATACGTTATCGTTCATTAAAACACAAAATACAACATCATATTGTAATACCAAATATGATGGATAAAGATATTGAAAAGACATTTAAATCAATGAATTTTGATTTGATCCATGTACATCACCCCATGTTAATTGGATATACAGCACTTTATTTGGGAAAAAAATATCATCTACCGGTGGTTTACACCTATCACACAAGGTATGAACATTATCTTCACTATCTAAAGATATATGATAATCTACAAAAGAAATATGAATCAGAAAAGGTGGGTTTCTTAAGACAAATGGAAGGAAAACTTATTTCATTTACAAACGAATTCTTTGTCCCATATCATAATCGGCTTTTTACAAATCGCTGTGATTTCGTATTTGCTCCAACTCCATATATGAAACAACATCTAATAGAGCGCGGTACCAAAAGCCCAATTGAAATAATACCAACTGGGTTAGCGGATGACGATTTTACTTGTGATAGCTCCATTGTAGACGAAATACGTAAAAAATATGCTACGAAAAATCATCACTTGTTTTGTACCGTGTCAAGATTAGAAAAGGAAAAGAACTTTGATTTTTTATTACAAAGCATTAAAAAGTATAAGGAAATTGCTGCTACTCCTTTTTATTGTTTAATTATTGGAGATGGTTCTGAGCGAAATAACTTAACCAAACAAACTAAAGAATTAGGATTACAAGACAATGTTAAGTTTCTTGGTTGTATCCCACACGAGGAACTAAAAAACTATTATCATGCATGTGATTTATTTCTATTTGCATCAAAATCAGAGACCCAAGGAATTGTTTTATTAGAGGCAATGGCGGCCAGTCTCCCAGTTATTGCAGTAAATGCAAGTGGAGTATGTGATGTAGTAAAACAAAGTGAAAACGGGTTTATGACAGAGGAAAACACGGAAGAATTTGCCTCCAGAATCCACGAAGTTATGAATAATGTATTTGAACTTAAACAGTTACAAAAAGGAGCTTACTATGAATCAACCAACTATACCAATGAAATTATTGCAGGAAAAGCCGAATTTATTTATAAAACCTTATTGTGTGAAAAGGAAGAACTTTATATCCATGCTTAAGCATCTATCTGAAAACCTATTGAATCATATCTTTATTGGTTATTTAGAATTTGTAGACAAAACCAGTTCAATACGAATAAATTCAAAAGATTTGATTACCAAGGATCAAATGATTGGTTACTGGCATGGGGATAGTTATCCTATGCAATTAATTTTAAAACACATCTCAAAACCAAGTAAAAATATAAATGTAATCGTAACGGCTGATACACGTGGCAATTACATTGAAAAAATACTGAATCACTATGATGCAATAGCATTACGTTTACCGGATGGATTTCATATGAAACCATTTTTAAAGCACTTAAAGATTGAGAGTCAGAAGGAAAATTTAATATTAGCATGTGCCTTAGATGGTCCCATAGGTCCCTTACATGAAGCAAAAAAATTGTTATTTTTATTATCCAAGGAATCGAATAAACCTCTTTTATATTTTCATTTTAAATATTCTGCTGCGATTCGATTAACAAAACGTTGGGATAACTATGTAATACCTTTACCATTTACAAAAATAACTGCAACCGTAGAAGAATTAGGTGTTATCACGCCAGAGTACTTAAGAGAGTTCCATAGCAAGAAACATGAGTTAATATTCTAACAAGATGTTACTAATAAGTTGAAGCTGTTAAAATCTTGTGTATAATAAAAGCATGTATATAATAAAAACTTTAGGTAATTGCGAAACATCAAAGATGTCCTTATTGATTATACAATATATACGTGTTTTTAGCTGAATCTTGCCCCTTAGTGCAACTGAAGCTTGAAAATTCGTATATGTTGTATCATCAATTTGATAAACTATATAGTTTCGCAATTACCTAAGTGAAAACTTTGGTAAAGGGGATAACAAATGGAGCCTTTTAAGGTTTTAGTCGTTGAAGATGATAAAGATATATTAGATGGTATATCCATCTACTTAAAGAATCAGGGGTATACCGTACTAAAAGCAAGTAATGGGATTGAAGGCCTGCAGATCATAGAAAACAATGAAATTCATCTAGCAATTGTAGATATTATGATGCCAAAAATGGACGGTATCACTATGTCTATGAAGTTACGAGAAAAATATGATTTTCCAGTAATTATACTTTCTGCCAAATCCGAAGAGATTGACAAAGTAACTGGTTTAAATATAGGTGCAGACGATTATGTAACCAAACCATTTACTCCTATGGAGTTATTAGCAAGAGTAAATTCTCATTTGCGTAGATATTCTAAATATCTAGATGCTTTGGGTAATAATCAACCTATCAATTCTTATATTATTGGTGGTTTAGAATTAAATGAGGATACTGTGTTAGTAACCCTAGACGGTAAACCTATAAAATTAACCCCTATTGAATTTCGTATATTAGCATTATTAATGAAAAATCCTGGAAGGGTTTTTTCAGCGGAAGAAATTTATGAAAGAGTATGGAATGAGCGTGCAATTACAACAGATACCATAATGGTACACGTAAGAAATATCCGTGAAAAAATAGAAATTAATCCGAAAAATCCAAAATATTTAAAGGTGGTGTGGGGTGTTGGATACAAAATTGAAAAACAGTAGATTTATTGGAAGAATCATATGTTTCATTCTTATTTTAGTTTTATCCTTCATTACAACAATTGTTTATCCAGTTGTAATGAAACAGACCGGTGTTTATTTAGACGATGTTTTTAATGATACCTCCTTTGTAAAAGGTCTATATAGCAATAGTTATGGATTGTACTGGAAAGCAGTCCAAAGAAGAGAAAACAAGAATCTTACTCCTGCAGAAGTATATTTAAAAAATAATAATTCCAGTCAAGACCTGTTTAATAGCAATAACAACAATAGTAATTCTAATTCTGGCTCCAATGTTAACTCTCAAAATAGTGATTCTACTGATGATGAATTTTCAATAGATGGTTATAGCTATGATGAATATATTAATTCCATCAATAATGCTATTGAAGGATGGTATCATAACATTGATCAGCGATATATGGAATATCTAGTAATTGATCACACAAATAACAAAATAATATCAAATACTTCCAGTAATCTTGGTGTATTTTATGATATTAGCAAGGATTTAGATACTACAGATAATAATTCTTCAAGCTTATCAAATAATAAAACTATAAGTGAGAATTATTCCAACGAAGATTTAACTAGCTATATAAAAAGCTATTCCTATGCTGTTGTAATTCAATTTGATGAGAAAGGAACTATAAAAATTCCATACATCAAAGGTGCAAAAGAATACTCATTAAATTTATTAAATGCCCTAGACTTAAATGATGAGATATTTTATAGTAATAACCCAACTTCTTTTGCTGGATATACAAGACCCGAAAATATAACCATTGTTTTTGGAGTACCCAGTAATGCTACTTATTTTAATAATATTAATTCTTTTGAAAATTGGATATATTTATCCAACTTTACGGACTTAACATTTATGTACTATTCCGTGGTTATTTCACTTATTATACTATTAATGGCTTTATTTCTGCCATTTATAAAAACATGGCAGCTAGAAACAGGAGTACATCTAAAAATACCTTTTGAAGTCAATGTTATCGGAATAGGGCTTGTATTATTTCTATATTACTTTGCTTCCTATATTACTTTGTCTCTACTAGATTCATGGCAAAAAACGTTAGAACAGTATTCAATTCCAGATTGGTCAGCAGGGTTAATTATTGATTTATTTAGTTTATTCATGTGGGTTGTTATTATGGGGTTACTTTTTACCATTCTTTTATCACTTAGGCAAATATTTACCCTTGGTCCGATACGTTATATTAAAGAAAAAACCATCACTGCAAATCTGTATAAAAAGGTAGTTTCTCTGAGTAAACGTATCATAAACTCCGTATTAAGTATAGATTTAACAAATCCTACGGATAAAGCAATCTTAAAAATACTTGGACTAAATTTTGTTATAATCTCTGTAGTATGTATATTTTGGGTATTTGGCATTGTAGCACTAATTATATATACCCTTATTTTATATTTTCTTTTACGAAAATACTTTAATGATTTGCAACAGAAGTATTCCGTTCTTTTAAAGGCTACGAATCGCATTGCAGAAGGAAACCTAGACATAGTAATCGATCAAAATCTAGGAGTTTTTGAACCTTTAAAGACAGAACTAACAAAGGTTCAGACAGGATTTAAAAAGGCTGTTGATGAAGAAATAAAAAGTCAAAAGATGCGTACAGAACTTATTACGAATGTATCCCACGATTTAAAAACACCTCTTACTGCAATTATCACTTATATTAATTTATTGAAAGAAGGTAATATTACAGAAGAAGAACGAGATTCATATCTTAATACACTGGATGCAAAAGCGCAAAGGCTTAAAATACTAATAGAAGATTTATTTGAAATGAGTAAAGTTTCTAGTAAAAATATAACCTTAAACCTTGTTGATGTTGATTTAAAATCACTGCTTAAGCAAGTGCAATTAGAACTTTCTGATAAAATCGAAGCTTCAAGAATAGAACTTAGATATAATTTACCAGATGAAAAAATCACATTAACACTTGATAGTGAAAAAACCTATCGTATCTTTGAAAACCTTTTTGTAAATATTACAAAATATGCACTCCCTAATACCAGAGCATATATAGATCTATTAGAAACAACAGAAGGTGTATCTATTACAATAAAAAATATCTCTGCTTATGAACTGGATTTAAATGAAAATGAACTTACAGAACGTTTCGTAAGAGGTGACAAATCACGAAATACAGAAGGCTCAGGACTTGGGCTTGCTATCGCAAAGAGTTTGACCGAATTACAAGGTGGTTCATTTAAAATTGTAACCGATGGGGATTTATTCAAAGTTATAGTCACCTTTTATAAAACTAATGTTATTTAGGCAATAGCGAAACTATATAGTTTATAAAATTTATCAAAAATATAAACGTTTTTCTGGCTTCAGTTGCCTTAAAGGGCAAGATTCAGCCATAAAATTGCATAAATTGTATAATAATGAAATACATCTTTCATCTTTCCCAATTACCTATACTAATTTAACCTATATCACATCTACTTGACAATGCAAAGTAGGTGTGATATTTTTATATTATCTACTATATATTACCAAGTAGTCATAGGTAAAAAGAGGTGAAGATTCATGGATGAGAGTCAAATGTTAAAAGGAATATTAGAAGGATGTATTCTTAGTATTATAGCAAAAGGTGAAACCTATGGCTATGACATACTAAACGTACTTGAATCAAGTGGCTTAGATGATATTGGTGAAGGTACACTCTACCCCATATTAACCAGACTTGAGAAGAAGGGCTATATTGTATGCAGAATTGGAAAATCTCCCTTTGGCCCCAAACGAAAATATTTTTCTATTACAGAGTTAGGCCTAGAACAACTAACTAGTTGGAAAATTCAATATAAAAAGTTAATTTCATCAGCAGAAGAAATTATTTGGAGGGATGAAGTATGAGTTATTTACAAAGTAATGAATATAAGGATGGAAAATATCAGTTAAATGGCGAATATAAAGAGAACTTTCAAATGATAGAAACGTATTATATCCAAACTTATACAGAAGGAAGTTATGAGATTCAAATTACATTAAGCCAAATATTAAATGACTTCCTTCAAGCTCAATTAGATCAAAAACCTTTGGAAAAGATAATCGGAAATGATGTAAAATCCTATGCCATACTTATGTTAGCAGCAGAAAATGATCGAGAAAAAGATAAAAATAAAAATCGCTCCATGTTAATCACTGCAGCAACATTTTTATGGCTTCTATTATTTCTTATGTTTAGCAACACTTTCTTTTTTAGTCAATTTAAACATGATACCTTCAGCCATAAGATAAACAATATCTATTTTAGTATATTTGAAATCCTACTTATCCTTATTGCAGGTAGTTCTGAAATTTTTAGAATACGAGCAGCAAAAGCCTTGTTCTATCACCCAAAGTTTTTATTCTTTTTAAGATTTCTAACTGTACTACCATATACCATTTTAATGAACTTTTACTTTAATAAGCACGAACTTCCAAAAAGCAAGTTATCCATTCGTGTACCTGGTATCCCATTATTTATCCTATACTTAGTTTTAACAGTGTATTTAATTATATTAATATACCTAGGCTATAAAAAAACATCCTATAAAAAGAAGCAACTAGCAGAATCTCATGAAAACTTAACACCAGAACAAGTTATTTGTCCCGTTTGTAACCAAAGTTATGATTACGATTACCCAAAATGTCCACACTGTGGACATAAAGAGCTAAATAATCTATAATCAATAATAAATAGTGTCCCAATTGCTTTTATGAAACTAGAATAAAGTATCAGTCTTTTTGATCGCTATTGCTTAGAAGTTCATGATTAACTATAGTATAAATTCAAAGACTTACTGCATGAGAGAGTATGGTATATGCTAAGAATGCGTTTTTCCTTTGCGGAGACATTACTTCGAAAAAGTACGCTCATAGAAGACAATTCGTTGTCTTATATGGGCGTACTTTTTTGAAATAATGTTCGTAGTAAGGAAAAATGCACTTAGCATATACCATACTCTCTCATGTCGATAACCTACAATTCTAATCTATTACTATACTTTAAATCGATACCCCACACCCCAAATAGTTTCAATGTATTGTGGTTTGGAAGTATTGAATTCAATCTTTTCACGAATCTTTTTTATGTGTACCGTAACAGTAGCAATATCACCGATTGATTCCATATCCCATATTTCTTGGAACAATTCATCTTTTGTAAATACATGATTTGGGTGTTCCGCTAAAAATGTTAAAAGGTCAAATTCCTTAGTCGTAAAGCTTTTCTCTACATCATTCACATAAACTCTTCTGGCTGTTTTATCAATTTTAATTCCACGAATTTCTAGAATTTCATTTTCTTTTACACCAGAACCAATTAGTCTTTCATATCTTGCTAGATGAGCTTTTACTCTAGCTACTAATTCACTTGGACTAAATGGTTTTGTAATGTAATCATCTGCACCTAAACCAAGTCCTCTGATTTTATCGATATCATCTTTTTTAGCAGAAACCATAAGAATCGGAATATTCTTTGTAGCCCTTATTCTTTTACATATCTCAAATCCATCCACCCCAGGGAGCATTAAATCTAAGATTATTAAATCAAATTCTTCTTGTAATGCTCTATCACTTCCTGCATCACCAGTATTCTCCATTTCTACTTCAAATCCGCTTAGCTCAAGGTAATCCTTTTCTAATTCTGCAATTGCAACTTCATCTTCTATAATTAAAATTCTACTCATGTTCTACATCCTCCTTACATATTTTTAAGGTAAAATATATCGTTGTTCCTTTTCCTTCAATACTAGTAGCCCATATATTGCCCATATGATCTTGAATAATCTTCTTAGCTATTGCAAGCCCTAACCCTGAACCACCTTTGGATTGATTTCTTGAAGCATCAGCCCGGTAAAATCGATCAAATATATATGGCAAATCTTTCTCTGGAATACCTTGTCCATTGTCTTCAAATGCTATATGAGCAAATTCACCATGATCTTCAATTCTTATTTGAATCAACCCTTTTTTCTTGCCAATGTATTTCACTGAATTACCAATAATATTATTTATAACACGTTTTAATTGTTCTGCATCCGCTTGAACAGTTAAATTTATATCCGTCTTATTTTCATATATAATTTCTATATTTTTAACTTCTAAATCTAGCGTTAACTCATCCAAGCAATCACCAAAATATTCATGAAGGTTAATACAACTAAAGGTGTATGGCATAGTATTGCAATCAATCTTGGAATAAAAAGATAATTCATCCACTAATACAGACATATCATTTGCTTTGGTGTATATTGTTTTAATATACTTGGCTTGTTTTTCTTTTGTATCAGCTACCCCATCCATGATTCCTTCCGCATAACCTTTAATTGCTGTTATAGGTGTCTTTAAATCATGAGAAATGTTACTAATTAACTCCCTTGAATCTTCTTCATATTTCATACGAACTTCAATCAGTTCTTTTAAACGTATTCTCATTTCTTCAAAGTCTACGCACAACTGACCAATTTCATCCTCTGGATCACCTTCAATGGAAAAGTCTAAATTTCCTTCTTTCATGGCATCGGTTGCTGCGTGCAGTGTATTTAATGGTTTTAATATACTTCGATAGATCCAAACAATTAAAACCGCTGCAGTAACAATAATAACCCATATAACAGATACCACAATTTGAATTGCAGAGTATTTAATCTGAGGCACTAATGTATCAACATCAGTAATAACAAAAATACTTCCTTTATCACCATCAGAAAAATAAAAATCTTGTTGTTTTAATAGATATGGATTAGATCCATCTACATAAAATCCACCTTCAATATCTGCTGTATATTCCCCAAAATCGGGTAAACTTCTTTTAATATTATTTAAATTTTCGGGTTGTCCAATGAATGTGAATTCATCACCTTTACGTACAGCAATATAAGAATACTTTCCTTTTAATTCATTATTTAAATATTCAATATATTCTGAACTTTCAAATTTTTCTGGATTTTTCTTTGCAGTTAGAACAATCTCATTAAAAACTCCTCTGGTAACACGACTTAAAATTTGTAATGGATTTGATATTAATGTAATAGCATCTGGCTTAACATCATAGGTCTGCTGAATTGAATTATACTGGTATTTCATAATAGTACCTGCTGATATTGTAATTAATATGAGAGGTAATGCTGTAATAATCAAAAATGCCGTTAACAATCGACTTTTTAACTTCAATGTTTTCACCTACTAACTATAAGTAATTTATTAAATTTCATTTTGTATTTATAGGTAATATAAAATCATAACTCATGTAACTAAAAATATCGTAATTATACACATTTTTTATTTTTATATCGTAATTAAACGCATGATTTTATTTTTATATCGTAACTATTATAACATAACAAAACCTATAATACACGTAAACTAAACATATCCTTTATAAATATTTTATTAATATCTCATGATTCAATTATTACATAAGATATAAAAAAGGTTTTCCTATACTATATTTCATTAGATACTGACTATTACTGTAATCCATGTCTAATGATATTAATAGTATAGAAAAACCTTATTTTACGTTTTATTCATCAATGCATCTAATGAATCCTTTTATTCATAAATGCAAATTAATACCTAATTATAAATATTTCTTTAAATCTTCTACCTTGTCTAATTTTTCCCAAGGTAAATTTAATTCGTTACGTCCAAAGTGACCATATGCAGCTGTCTTGTTATAAATTGGTTTTCTTAAATCAAGCATTTTAATAATTCCAGCTGGACGAAGGTCAAAGTTATCACGAATAATCTCTATTAATCGATCATTATCTACCTTTCCTGTTCCAAAGGTATCAACCATAATAGATGTTGGTTTCGCAACACCAATCGCATATGATAATTGAATCTCACATTTATCAGCTAATCCTGCTGCAACGATATTCTTAGCAACATAACGAGCTGCATAAGAAGCGGAACGATCTACTTTTGTACAATCTTTACCTGAGAAAGCACCGCCGCCGTGACGAGCATATCCACCATAAGTATCCACAATTATTTTACGTCCTGTTAAACCGCTATCTCCATTCGGTCCACCAATAACAAAACGTCCTGTTGGATTAATGAAGAACAAAGTATTCTCGTCTACTAACTCTTTTGGTAATACTTCATCAAATACATACTTTTTAATATCTGCATGAATTTGTTCCTGTGTTACATCTGGATTATGTTGAGTAGATAAAACTACTGCATTAAGATGTACTGGTTTACCTTCTTCGTTATATTCTACAGTTACCTGAGATTTTCCATCTGGACGAAGATAGTTAAGTGTACCATCTTTTCTTATTTTTGTTAATTGTTTTGTTAATTGATGAGCTAAATAGATTGGGTAAGGAAGATATTCTTCTGTTTCATTGGTAGCAAAGCCAAACATCATACCTTGGTCACCAGCACCAATTGCTTCTAACTCGTCTTCAGACATAGTATGTTCTTTTGCTTCAAGCGCTTTGTTAACACCCATTGCTATATCAGCAGACTGCTCGTCCAATGCAACAATAACACCACAAGTATTAGCATCAAAACCATATTCAGATCTATCATATCCGATTTCTCTTATGGTATCACGTGCAATCTTTTGTATATCTACATAACCTGATGTAGTAATTTCTCCCATGACTAATACTAGTCCTGTAGTAATTGCAGTTTCACATGCAACTCTACTCATAGGATCTTGTTCTAATAAAGCATCTAATACTGCGTCAGATATCTGATCGCATATTTTATCTGGATGTCCTTCTGTAACTGATTCAGATGTAAATAATAATTTGTTCATATATAACTCCTTTCAAGTTAAATAAAAAAAGCCCGTAAAGACGGACTTGACATGAAATGAATCAAATCCTCTTATTGTTCGATTACTCGCTCAGGTTGGCACCTTCCGCTTAAGGGGGTTGCCGTGACTTCATAGAGCCTTTACTCTCCGTCACTCTGAATAAGAGAAATATGTATTTAAATATTAACTTTTGTATTCTTGTAAATTTGAGAATAAACCATTTTCATAGGTTTGTCAAGGTGTTTTTTTATTCTCCATTGACATTTGTTTATAATCATATATACTAATGATAAAGGTAGTTTTTACTTATTAGTTAAGTTTTAGAGCGACTTTTACGCAGAAGGAGAAAAACGTGAGGACGATTCGTATTCCAGTTAAAAAAGCTGTTCCGGGGATGATTGCAGCAGAAGACATCTACAATACTAGTAATCAATTAGTAATATCAAAGGGCACCAAATTATCTGATAAAGTTATAACTCGTTTAAAGTTCCACTTAATTAGCGATCTTTTTATTATAATTGAGGATAAGAAACCTGAAGTACCAGAAAAAACTAATGCTAGCTTTTCTGAAATAACAAAAGAAAGCGTTGAATTTAAACATTTTAACAAAGCATTTGTTGAATCTGTACATGATTTTAAGGGTGAATTAAATAAAATAATGGATAAAGATGCTCCAATTGATACTAGTGGTTTATTACAACATGCAACTTCCATATTATCCGAAAGTCGTAATGGGATGCATGTATTTGAAATGTTGCACTGCATGCGTGAATATGATGATTTGACCTATGTTCATTCTTTAAATGTCGCACTAATATGTAATGTTTTTGGTAAATGGTTAAAACTGTCCGAAAGCGATATTGAAATATTAACTTTAAGTGGTATGTTACATGATATTGGAAAACAAATGTTGCCAGCATCTATCATTAACAAACAAGGTGTACTTACGATAGCTGAGTACTCTACAATTAAAACACATACAATTCAAGGATATAACATCTTAAAAGACCAAGACATTGACCAAAGGGTTAAATATGCAACTCTTATGCATCACGAACGTTGTGATGGAAGTGGTTATCCAAATAAATTACATGGACCAGAGATAGAATCTTTTGCTAAAATAATTGCAATTGTAGATGTTTATGATGCCATGACTTCAGCAAGAGTTTATCGTCCTGCTCTAAGTCCTTTTAGTGCTATTAGTATCTTCGAATCTGAAGGTTTACAAAAATATGATCCTCATTACATAATGACCTTCTTACAAGAAATAGTTCAATCTTATGTTGGAAATCGTGTTAGATTAAGTAACAATTTAGAAGGTGAAATAAGACTTATTAATAAAAACTCCTTATCTAAGCCTGTTGTTCAATGTGGTTCAAACTTTATAGATTTATCAAAAGAATCCAATATATCAATAGTAAAAATACTTTAGTAATACAATTAAAACAATCAAATAGTAAAAAATTAATAATATAAAATCAATATTATTAAATCTATATTATAAAAGCTATATTATAAAAGCTATATTATAAAAGCTATATTATGAAAGCTATATTATGAAAGCTATATTATGAAAGCTATATTATGAAAGCTATATTATGAAAGCTATATTATGAAAGCTATATTATGA